>JAIPCS010000002.1 GCA_021738105.1 Sulfuritalea sp. | reverse complement strand
CAGGACGAGCTTGCGCCGTGCCGTGCCGACGAGAAACAGCACTTTTCCAAGGTATGACCGGAGTTCGGTGAGGATCACTGTTTCAGCTGGCCTTTAGCGGTCTGATGTTGATGAAGTCGCCGGCGAACTCGCGGCATTCGAGTCCGTCGGCTCCATAGACGGCAAGCAATCCGGCGACCTCGTCGAGCGAGAGATCGGAAAATTTGTGATCGAGGTAGCCGGGCCCCTGTCTGCCGCGGATCAGGTTGCGCAAAGTCTTCCTGGTCACGTAGGCGATCCGGGCTGTCTGCTTCTGTAAGCGGCTGGTATAAGCTTTCTGTGGCCTGTCGTTCCCACAAATGCCGGCAATGCGTTGCACGATCGCCTCTGCCGCCAACGGAGCGCCGATATTCGACACGTACCAGGAATAATCTTGGGCGAGCGGCCGGTCCTGCCAGTACTCTTTGCCTGCCACCAGACACTCCCCAACGCGAGCCAGCAGTGCATCAACCGAAGGGCATTCGACCGAGCAGCCGAATGGAATTTCCTTTTCGCTGAGTTCGTCCTTGACGGGACGCAAGGCAAAGCGTGGAGTGGCGGCGGCGAGCGCCTCGATGGATGTCGTGCAGTAATGATGGACCAGGGCCTCGGCACTGATGATCCATGGGTGAACCGAAAATCGGGCATCCACATGAACATTCGGAAAGCGGGCCGCAATATCCCGATAGACATCCATATTTTCGGACGGATGGGGCCGAACGACAATGTTCACCGCAGGGTTTGCGGCGGCCAGCCTGGGGATCGCCTCGAGAAACGCCGCGAAGGTGCTGACCTTGACCTCCCGGTAGCGCTCGAAGCTCTCAATGCTCGCCCTTGATCGCAGGGTCTTCTTTTCGATCAGGGACTTGACGTAGTCGAGAGTCCTGTCGAAGTGATTGATCGAGGAAAAGCTGGTGCAGATGAGCACGAACCTGCCGTACTGCGCGCCTATCTCGGCAATCTCTTTGGCATACACCGTCTGATTCCCGGGTTTCAGGAGATCGAATCGCGGGTTGCCGGTCACATGGAATTTCCGCTCGAACTCCGGGAACGCTTGCGTCAGCACACGCTGATTCTCGCCACCCCAGGTGAACAGCTCGTCGACATGCTGCAGCGTCGCGCCGGAGACCCGCATGTCGATGTACATGCTGTCGGAGTAGGTAACCAGCCCCTCCTCTTCATTGACCACCACGGAGAACCCCAACTGCTGCAGCCGGGCGTAGAACTGCCTGAAGTTCTCGAATGCCCCCAAGCCAAAATAGACGCCGGGAGGCATGCGAAGAATCAGGTCGTTCAGGTCGTTCTTCCGCCCGAGAATGACGTTGAGACCCTGCCGGGCGGCATGCATCGCCAGGGAGACCTTGGCATACAGTTCGCGATTCTTGACTTCGACGGGAATATAGAGGTTCATTGACACGACGGGAATGGAAGTGGCAACGGTCTAGCGCAGGCCAAGCTTGCGGCTGTAGAGATATTCGGATATTTCGAATTCGAGATCGGTGTCGACATCGACGGCCTCCTCGCTCGGCATGGGAATCAGGTGGGGATCATCCTTGTGCAGCGTCCACAACTGGCCGTCATGGCTCGCAAAATAGTCGCGGTTTGCGATGTAGAAGGCGTGCGTCGCACGCAGGAAATAGTCGCCGTCGCTCGTATTCTGGAAGCCCGCCGCATTTTTGTGCGTCAGCGCCTCGCCGCTTGCGCTGAACAGCCAGTCCCGCGTCTGCTCAACGGCGATATACGAGCGATAATCCGTCTGCTGGAAGACATCGAATGCACGCCGGATTGTGGCGCTGGACAGAAACGCCGCACAAGGATTGATGACGAAAAAATATTCCGTCGGCACGCGCGTGTAGTGCTCGAAGGTGGTCAGCGGGTGGTGCGGCCCGGGTGCCACCGCCTCCGGCTTGCGCCGCAACACCTCGACGTTCGGATACTTCGCGGCCTTTTGGGCCAATTCGTCCTCGGCGACCGCCAGATAGCGATGCGTGAAGAAATCCAGTCCATCAAGTTTCTCCAATGCGATTTCGAGGAGGTCGGTGCCACAATATGATCGCACCATCTTGCTTTTTGTCCTCGATGATTGCAGGCGTGCATTGACGATCGCACAAATCGGTTTCATAGTCCCAGCTCCAGTTCTTTTACCAATCCCGAGGCGATGATGGCCTCGGCCAATAACAGGTCGTCCCGGCTATCGACGTCCATCGCCCGAATCTTGGGAATCTCGATAGGCAGCGATCGTGCGCCGAAGATACTCCTGGTCCGCAACAGGGATTGCACCCTCATCACCCTGACGTTGCCGTGTATGTAGAAACCGGGCTTCGCCTGCTTGTTGACACAGACTTTCCTTTCCTGCGGATACAGGAAATTCGATCCGTTCCCGTCGTGATAGCGCTGGTTGTACGCATGGCTATTCGATGAGACTTGCGTGACGGTCTGCGCCGAATCCGCCGCCGCATCGGCATCAAGTCGGTCGAGGCAGGCCTTGATGTCGCCCGGTGCGACAAACGGTGAAGTCGGTTCGAGCAGCACCAGGTATTCCGGTAGCGTGACGCCTGCGCCCGCCTTGCGACGAACGAACTCCAGCAGGACGTCGACCGTCGCCACGTGATCGCCCGCCAGCTCGTCCGGACGCCGATCTACTTCGACGCCGAGAGCAAGGCAATGGCCGCCGATTTCCTCGCTGTCGGTGGAACAAATGATGCGACTGACCTTGCCGGAGCGTCTGGCGGTGCCGATGGCGTAATCGATCAGGGGTATGCCATGCAGTCTCGCCAGATTCTTCAGGGGTATCGACTTCGACCCGCCGCGCGCCGGAATGAGCACCCAGCTCTCGCCGGCCGCAAGCTCGATCGCGCCATTCGGGTTCACCGTGTCGCTCAAGACTTCAAGGATACGCTGGATGGTATGCCGCTCGGTGTCTCCCCAAGCATCCAGCGTCGAGCCGCCGATATGCGGCGTGATGAGCAGATTGTCGTGACTCTGCGCGTAGAGCCACAGCGGGTGCCGCGTGAAGGATGACTCGAAGTCCGGGGCAAACTCGCCTGCGAAGACGTCGATGGCGGCACCTGCAAGCTGACCGCTGGTCAGGGACTCGAGGAAGGCATCGTGGTCGACAAGTTCGCCTCTCGATGTATTGATGAAACAGGCCCCCCGCTTGAAGCTGCCGAATATCTTCGCATTGAACATCCCTTCGTTCTGCATTTCATGCGGGACATGCACGGTAACGACATCGCAGCCTGACACCAGTTCCTGCAGCGAAGACTTTTTCCTGAGCCCCGGATAGCCGGACGATACATGCGGATCGTAATAGCTCACATCCATGCCGAACTTCAGGGCGTACTGGGCCACCTTGTAACCCAGCCGCCCAAGGCCGACCACGCCGATGCTCATTCTCGACAGCATCTGTTTCCCCGGAAACGGCCGCCGGTTCCACTTACCCAGCTTGGTCGAAGCCACAGCCGGAAACAGGTTTCTCGTCAGGGCGATCAGCAACCCCCAAGTCAGCTCGGCGGTTGGAGTAATGGTGTCGAGAAACTCGCGCTCGTACTTGAGCGTAGCCACTGCTATCCCTCTGGATCGGGCGTAATCGACGTCGATGTGCGGGTGCCCCGTCGTATTCGAGCCGATCGCCCGCAGAGAACGACACTTGTCGATTTTCTCTGGCCCAAAGTAATAGCCTAGGGGCGCGAGCGCGACGTCAACCACTGCGAGCAATTCGTCGTTGTCGCAGGAGGGATTGTCGAGTTCGATTACCTCGAAACGTTCATGCAATAACGTGAGTGACTCCCGTTGATACTGGAGCATCGTGTAATAGAGAATTTTCGGTTTTGTCATTTTCTTTGCGTTAGCGTCATTTTCCGACAGCGGAAGGTTATACGTCGCGACCGCTGGCCTGCCAGAAAAACTCGCGGCGCAACGTAGCTTTGCCGTCAATGCTGAGAGGATCCAGTTCATCGAACTGGAAATACCTTGATGATCCCATGTGAATGCTCGAGAATTTGCCGCCTAGGGTGAGATGCCTGAGTGGTCGTCGGGGGTCAATGTCAACTTGATCGCGTATCATTACTCCATCTGAGAGGAATTCCACTTCCCGCAGTAGGAACACCCCCAATGTCTTTCGCCGGCTCACCAGCACCTTTACCAGTACAGTTTTCAGGAGGCGTGCCATTTTGGTAAACCGGCCGATGGTGAGGGTGAAAAGACGAAAGCCGATGAACAGAGTCGAGTTCATTAGTTTCTGATTCACCAGCGCGAACGGGGCCCTCACCATGCCTCGGCCGGGGGTGAGTTGAATGTCGTTGTCTAGCGAGAAGCTCTGGCTACTGACCAGTGCCCCATCGGCAGCTTCGCCCCAGTAGCCGCAGTCGCTGTAGGCCAGCCTGCCTTCATGCTTATCGTAGATTTTCAACACGCCACCTTTGGATGGCGCGAACACGGCCTGATAGTGATTCGTGGCGTGCACCAAGAGACCTGCCTTGGGAAAGGTCCACTGGCCGACTTCCTCGAATGGCAGTGGGGCCACTTCGTCAAGCGGTCCCATTGCGTCGTGAGCAAATAGATAGTTGTTCAGCAGCGGGCAAAAATTATAGGCAACGACTGCAGCCAGGCCGGCCGCATCTTGGCGGGCGACTGAGGTACGCATAAAACTGGCGATAGCGGCGGCTTCCGGACACGCCGACGAAAGCATTTCAAAGGCGGCGGGGAAATAGAAGCTGGTGTTCCGGCTGCCATATTCGCCGCCCAGCGTACCGTTCGGGTGAACGAAATATGTCAGGAACGCCACCGAACGCTTAAGGCTGTCTAGAAGCTCCATGTCCCCGGTCAGTTGCCACACCCGGGCCAAGTAGAAACTACCGTGGGTCTGGTAGCCGAAATCGGCGCCACCGTACTCCTCGTACCAGCCTTCCGCCGACTGCCTGGCCAGGATTCGGCGAACGAAGTGTCCGGCACGCTCCACGTGCCTGGACTCGCCGTCAATCTTGGTGATCACTGTTAGTGCCGCCGCCGCCGCCGCGAGATGATTGGACAGTACGCCGTGATATTCGTCATTGGAGCACAACCAGTCGCCGACGCGGCGGAATGTGGTGCGTAGGCTCTCGCGCAACTCAACCGGTAGCGCATTATCCAACAGCAGATAGGCCTCTCCTAGGTAAAAGCCGGTAAATGCTGTGGCAGCGAGGCTGCGCTCATAAGGATAAGCCTCGTCGAAGGAGCCATCTGCGTGTTGCAGAGTCTGCCAGTAGTGGAAGCCGGCGATGATCCACTCGCGCACCAAGGGATGGCCGTATAGGCGGTTCCCCGCCAGCGGCCGGGTATATATCCAAGCCAGTGCATACAGAGCCTCCTGAAAGCGAGCGCCTGGGAAATCGGTGAACTTCCAGCTCCAGTAGGTGCGATCGCAAGCGCCATATGTACTCGACAATGCTTCACGGTCCATGCGCGACAGCAGACGCGGCAACTGCGCCATTGCGAGATTGATGTATGGCGCGTCCATCACAGCAAACTGACACCCGCGACAAGGAGAGCGTAGGCGATTAAGTGACGCGCCGACAGCTCCTCGCCGATCGCGTAGCTCACGACACCCAATGTGATGATGTACACACCGAGCAACGCAGGCACAGACGTTGAAATCTTGTAGGTATTGATAATGACCAAGAAAGCCACGAAGGCACCGCCGTAAAGCAGCATGCCAAACCAGAAGAACTTGTTTGTCAGCACACCGGTCATTCCAAGGTAGATTCCGTCGCGGACGAACAACTGGAGATCGAGTTTCTTAAGGAAAACTATGCCGACCGAGGCGAGCACCGAGGCTACCATATACAAAATGTAGCGCATCAAGACTTCTCCAATACGCAATCGTAGACGGAACATGATTTCCTGAGAAATAGCTTATCCGTAATCGCCATAGGCGCAGCCAAAAGTACCAGCCCACCGTAAATCGCCGTACGCCCCCGTCGGGTACTACCACTGATGGACTTGGTGATGTTTTCTAGGCTCATGGACCACCCGGTCGGCATCAAGGACGGGGTGATGCTTTTGACACACAAGTTCCAGCGGGGCGCCGCTTCGCGCAGACCATCCTGAGAAAGCAACACAGTGTGATATGGATAGTGCAACGCGCCCCAGTATTTCTTAAACAATCTCAGTGTTAGGGAGCGCGGATTTGGCGTTTGTACCACCAGCACACCATCGGGCTCCAGCAATGTACTCAGCGCACTCATGGTCCCATCCAGATCAAACAGATGTTCGATGACGTGATTCATGCGGATGACCCCAAATGGGCCTCGTGACACCAGATCCTCAATGCGGCGGACGAGCTCGAAACCGTCGCAGGAAACCACCGCGTTGTCACGGGTGTTCGGCTCAAAGCCGACAACCTTTCGTGCGCCGTTGGCGACAAGAGCCTTTACAAACGTGCCATCACCGCAACCAAAATCCAGAATTCGCTTGTCCGAACCGTGCGCTTTAACAAACCCCGATACCGCCGACTGAACCATGTAACTCAGTAGGGAGGACAGCAGCGGCACATCCTTGCGTGTGTAGTTCTGATAATCCGAAGGATATAACGTGTCGACTTCCTCCACCGACGGCCAAGGGGATTGATAGATAGAACCACAGTGATGACAGACCAGCAACGACACGTCTGCTTTGCGGGACATGAAATATTCGTAGTCTCGTGGGTTGCGCACGAACATTTCAAATTCGCCTGACCTGCACACAGGACAAACAGTCATCAATTACATCCTCCACAACGCCGCGAGCACAGGCCAATGTGATGAAGTACAGCGATTGGCATCGTTGTAATCAATCTTCGCGATCTTTTCCAATTCTCGAAACGGCATGCCTGGATACTTATGGTGTTCCCAGTGGTACTGCATCAACCGCGACGAGATAAAAATCCGATCCACCAAGGTGCCATTGACAGTACGACTCACGTGACTCTGCTCGATCAACGCACCACCATTCTCGTCGATCTGAAGATGCTGACCATATAATCGAAAACGTCCCAGTACCGGATATAGAGTGGCCAGCGAAACTAGATAGACAACGACGCCGGCGCAGTCAAAATAGATGAAGAGTGCCCCCAGGGAGCCATAAACTAGGTAAACAGATAGATAGAATCCCGTCGTGCCTATCATCTGCTTTTTGGTCATGGACTCCTTGTTCTTCGACGACAGCATTACGCTCAGGTAATTGCGCAACGCGGTAAGGCCAAACAGATCTCTTAGCAGCGACAGTATGAGATCTTTCTTAGATGTGACAATTGCATATCGCGTATCGATGTCATGCTCGCTAAAGAACGCTGTAACCTGATGATGGCGGAAATGTGCTGCCCGCATCATATTGACATTGATCGCAAAGAGCGCAGCCAAGCCAAATTGTGATACAGCGTCGTTGACGGCGCGGTTGGGGTAGATATTGAAATGTAGCCCCTCGTGAAGCCATTCTGACGCCTGCCGTTGGTGCACCGCGCTGATGACAAGTGTGAGCAGATAAAACGGCAGAGTCGGCAGTAGTGATGGGGCGAAATAAATCCACGCAACCATCGAGACATGCATGATCAATATCTCTACAACATTGATGCGGCCGGTGGCGGGGCTCAGCCTAGTTTGAGCTTGCGTGATATTCATAACTTGGACTCATACGGCATGCGGATAGGATCAGGTGTCGTAGTCCGGTCAACATGACAGCTTCACGGTCCCGCTAGTTCGGAGGGCCTTCTGAATGGCGAATGTGGCGCGCGTGGTGGCCACTTGGCTGGCGAAGGGGATGGCCGGCTCACCGCCGCGCACAGCCGCAACAAAGGCTTGCATCTCCTGATCGAAGCCCTTTTCCGCCTGTAGCCAGCAACGCTGCCGGATGCGCCGGCCGTTGCCTTGTACCAGCAGGGAGCGCCAACTGTCGATGACGCCAACGCGGCCGCCACCGAACACCTCGATGCGCTCCTTAGGGAAGCCGGAATCGCCGCAGGCGGCGTAGGTAATGGTTCCCACGGAGCCATCGGCGAAGTTCAAGGCCATGACCAGGTTGTCCGGATCGGAGGGGGCATTGCTGTCGTTTAGCGCGTTAGCGCTGACGGACACGGGCAGCGCCCCACAGATGAACTGCATCAGATCGATGAAGTGGCAGACCTCGCCGACAATGCGACCGCCGCCCGATTCAATGTCTTGGTGCCAGTGGGAGCCAGGGATGAAGCCTGCGTTAATGCGGTACTGCATAACCAGAGGTTTACCGCCGATGGCATCGCGCAAGCGCCGTGCCAATGGCGAGAAGCGCCGGTTGAAGCCAGTCAGCAGAGTTCCGGGACTGGCATCGTGAGCGGCGATCACCGCATCCAGTTCTGTGTCGTTGAGGGCTAGCGGCTTCTCCACGAAGCAGTGTTTTCCGGCCTTGAGAGCGTCGATCACCATGCCGGCATGGCTGTCATGACGGGTAGCGATGAGTACCGCAGTGACCGCCGGGTCGGCCAGCAACTCTTTGTAATCGGATGTGCAGACGGACGCCCCGTACTTGCGGGCAACGTTGACCGAGGTCAGGCCGCTACCGGTAGCGAAGCCGTGAAAGCACACCCCCGGCACCTTTTTCAAGGCCGGCAACAGCACTCCCTGTGCGAACTGGCCGGCGCCAATCACACCCAAACAAACGTCGTCACTGGCGGGCACTTTGCTGATCGCCCCGGCTAAGCGCACGATAGACTCCTGCGGCTTGTCCAATTCGTATTCAAGCAGGATGCCGATATACGGCTCGCCACTTGCACCGGTCAGGTGACTGTAGGCTTGCTCCGCATCTTCGATGGGGTAGCGATGGGTCAGCAGCGGCATCAGCTTGATGCGGCCCTGGGCAAGCAATTCCAGGAAGGACTCCATGTTCCGGTTCTCCGTCCAGCGAACGTAACCGATAGGGTAGTCGTTGCCCTTCTCTTCATACCCCGGATCATAGCGGCCGGGACCGTAGGAACGCGATTGGCGCAGGTCGATTTCCTTCTCGAAGTAGGCTCGCCGCGGCAGGTCGTGACCGATGTCGCCGACGGCAACCACGCGGCCGCGGTCGCGTAGCAGCGCCGGGGCCAGTGTGATGGGCCCGTTGGACTTGGTGCCCGCAGCGATCAACACGGCGTCGGCACCGCGCCCGCCGGTAAAGGCCTTGACCGCGGCGGTCACGTCCCTATCAGACGCGGCCAAACCGCCGTCGGCGCCCAAGGTTTTGGCCAGTTCCACCTTACTGGGGTCGATGTCCACGCAAAACACGCGGCAGCCGGAAGCGATGCATATCTGTGCAGTAATCTGCCCGACTAGGCCCATGCCGACCACCACCACTGTCTCCCCCAAGGTCAGATTTGCTTGACGCACGCCATGCATGGCGATGGCACCGACAGTGACGAAGGCGGCCTCGGCGTCAGAGACCCCTTCTGGGATCGGCACCAGAAGGTTGCGCGGTACATAAATAACCTCGGCGTGGTTAGCATAGCCGAGCCCGGCGCAGGCGACACGCTGGCCAGGGGCGATGTCTGCCACCCGGGATCCTACCCGAGTGACTACGCCGGCCGAGGAGTAACCCAGTGGCAAGGGTGCGCTAACCAAGTTCATAACGATACGTGCCGTCGCCAGCATGCCATCCTGGCCAGCCTTGTTCAGCACCTTTTTCACCAAGTCGGGCCGGGCTCGGGCCTTTTGCAGGGGGTTCATCTTTGCCAGCTCGATGACGGCCTTTTCTGTACCGGCGGAAACCAGCGAGGCGACATTGAGGACAAGCACCCCGTCAGCTTTCAGCGATGGGGGCGGGACGTCCTCTATGGCCATGTCGCCAGTTTTGAAGTTTTGCAGAACAGCTTTCATATAGGTGCCTATCCGTCAGACGTTGAGCGCGCAGCAGTATGTGAGGTTGACGTCCACCAGAGGCACGCCGAAGGGGTACCACCACTCCCGGCGATCCGGGAAATAGTGCCGAATCAGTGAGATCAGGTTGTACGAGGGGTTGATGTGTTCGCGCGCGATGATGTAGTCCAAGTCCAGCCCCTCGCGCGCAAAGCTGCGGCGCGTGGTGAGATGGCGTCCCAGGCGCCAAGCCACGCCGCCGTCCAAGGGGATGGCAATGGACAACACACCGCCCGACTTGACCACGCGCCGCCACTCCTTGAGCACTCGGTGGGGTTGGGGCAGATGTTCCAAGTTGTAGATGGAGATCAGACGATCGAAGCTGGCATCGGGATAGTCCAGCCGGGTCGCATCCTGAGTCTCGAAACGCAGATCGTTACGTCCTGCGTAGCGTTTTGCGGCGATGCTGAGAAGGTCTGGCGACAGGTCGGTGAGCACATAGCGACCAAAACGGTGCCGAACGTGTGCTAAATGGGCGCCTGTGCCCGCCCCCACCTCCAGCACTTGGGCAAAGTGATCGCCGGAACCATAGGGGCGCTCCACTAGCCGATGCCCAGAGTAGTTGACGCGGGCGACCAGCGCATTGCCGGAGTAATAGGTCTTGTCGTAAATGCGAGGCGCAGCCTCCTGCCAAGCCAGCCACATGTCGTCTTCCGCATCCGTGTTCATACCCAGCCTTGTTCCCGATCTATGAAGATTCGCCACCAGAGTTCCAACATCATCAGTGAAAACAGTTGCTTGCCAAACAGGAAGCTCTGCCCCGGAGACACCCCACGCAATCGATTGATGAGCTCCCAGCGGAATACGCCACGGCGCTCCACCGACTGCTTGGACAAGAGTTCCTCAAGCATGCCGCGTAACGGCTCGGCCGCGAGGTAGCTATCGATCGGAATGTAGAAAGGCATTTTACGGCGCCCCGCTGTGTCGGCGGCACCGTTACGGTCGAGATAGCTGCGCAAGGGCAGTTTGTTGCGCCGCGGTCCGATTTTGAAGCCTGCGGGGAACGACATGACCAATTCGACCAAGCGGTGATCCATGAACGGTACCCGGCCCTCCAGCGAGTTAGCCATGGTTAGCTTATCCTGCTTACAGAGGATGTCGTCCGGTAACCAGTGGTCGAACTGCAAGCCAAGCAGGCCATTGAAATCCAGGCGCCTTTCGTCTGCCGCAGACGCCGCCGAGGCGCTGAGCGACGTGGCAAACGCTGGCGTGTACATTTCTCTCCGCTCCTCGTTGCGGAACAAGGAAATGATGAAGCGGTACTGGCTGGCCGTGGAGCGTTCGCGCAATAAACGGAGGAACTCCAGCAAGCGCTGCTTGCCTGCCTCGCCCAATTCGCCAGGGTAGTCGAACAGCCGGTTAAGGGCATTGGCCGGAACCGCCCGTACCAATGGCTGCACTAGGACGTCCTGCACCCAGCCAGGCACCGCCCGTGTATAGACAGACGCCAGACGCAGGACCCGGTGCATAAAGTAGCCACCAAGAATCTCGTCGGCGCCCTCCCCGCTCTGTACGACTGAGACGCTCCTTGCTGCTAGGCGCGAAAGCAGATACATGGGCAGAATGATGCCGTCGCCGACCGGCTCGTCTAGATGCCAAGTGATGAGCGGCAACAAGGCAGTATCCTCGGCACGGCAGATGATTTCATGATGGTCACAACCGAGCCGGCGGGCGGTCGTAGCGGCCGCGCTCAGCTCGTCGCCCTCCCAACCGAAGCCCACTGAAAATGTTTTCAACCGCTCCGGGAACTGCTTGGACAGAGAAGAAACTATCGCCGTAGAATCAAGGCCACCGGAAAGAAATGCGCCCACCGGTCGCTCGCTGATCATGCGTATGCGTGTGGCTTCATCGAACAGAGCGTCGAAAGCCTCTTGGGCCTCGTTACGGCTACCCGTCCACGGCCCGTCGGGTGTCGAGTCCCAATAGCGAACGAAATGGGCTACACCGTCCCGCCAAGTCATATAGTGCGCGGCCGGAAACTTCTCGATCCCCTGAAACATGGTTTGCGGCCCGGGCACATAGCGCAGGGCGAGGTAGTCGTCGACCGCTGCCGGATTGACTATACGGCCGATCGCTGGGTGTTCTAGCAACGCCTTGATTTCTGAGCCGAACACCAGCCTGCCGCCCGGTCGCGCCAAGTATAGTGGCTTGACGCCGAGCCGATCGCGGGCGATGAACAATGCACCATCACGGTGGTCGAGAATGGCGAAGGCGAACATGCCGCGCAGGCGATGGAGACAATCCACCCCCCAGGCCTGGTAGGCGGCAAGCAAGGTCTCGGTGTCCGAATTCGTATGAAAGCGCGTACCAACCTGTTCCAAGTCACGCTTGATCTCGCGGTAGTTGTATATCTCGCCATTGAAGACGATAGACAAGCAGCCATCGGCGGTGCTGATGGGCTGATGTCCATGAGCAACATCGATAATTGACAGCCGCCGCATACCGATACCCGTGCCGTGTGCCAGGTCCGTCCCCGCGTCGTCCGGACCACGGTGCACAATCCGTTCGATCATCCGCTCCAGGACCGGGGGGCCAAGCTCCGGAAAACCTGCGAATCCCGCGATTCCACACATGATCCCGGCGCTTCAGTCCACCACGCCGGACACAGCCGCATAGGCCCGTTCGACCTCACGGGCCGGGACCGCGCTCGGCGGCAGCGGGCTGGGATAATATTTGAGCCAGTGCTCACGCAGAATGTCGCGGGACTCCACAAACAGGACCGAAAAGCCGCCGAAAATTAGCGCGAATAGGAATAGTTGCAGGCCAATGATGGCCAGAAAGATCGCGGGCGTACCGAGGGCGAAATTCAGGAGCGCCCACCCCATGAAGCCCGTGCCGCCTAGTGCAGTGAACGCCGCGAGCCACGCGAAATGGGTACGTGGCTGTGCTACAGCAAGGAAACGCAAGTGGGTCCCCATTGTCTTGACGAGGCGCGTGGAAGATTTTCTGACGTTCACGTTACCGCTCTTGCTGAGCTTGTGGTCCTGCCATTCGAGCACGGCTGGTATTTCCCCGATTCGGAACCCTAGTGTGCGTAACTTGAGCAACACCTCAAGGTGAAACTCCTTGCCGTTCTCTATCGCCACCAACGGCTGGATAACCTCGCGACGATATGCGCGAGTCATTCCCGTACTCATCGTCACTCCGGAAGAGAAAAGCGAATTGATCAGCAAGTTTCCCACCCTAGTGATGAGCACTCTCTTTAGCGGGACATTCACCAACCCGCCCCCATCCATGTGAGGGGAAGCTATGACAACATCGAGATTCTTCTCCAGTAACTCATTGACCAAGCGCTTCGGGATGTCGTCCCCCCACGAACAATCAACCTCCGTTGTCACGACAACATCTCCGGTGGCCATATCAATACCATTCTTCAGCGCTCTGCCACGCCCTTGATTTACAAGGCATGAAAGAACTCGCACACGTTTTTCATCTGGTGGCAATGCGGCCAGCAGATTCGCCACCGAACCATCCTGTGATCCATCGTTAACCAGTATCAATTCCCATTCGGAGAACTGCGAGTCGAGATTAGCAAGCATCCTCCTGGAGGAGGACTCGATGATGTCTTCCTCATTAAAGAAAGGGCATACGATGGATATTTTCATGGATTCTTCGCCCAGAAAAAGAACAGAAGCAATCTAAACTTAGCGGCCTTGATTAGCGCTCGCACGATATAGCCCAGGCTCTTTCTCAACCGTCATTTCTGGGTGCTGATGGTAGAGCACTGGGTAATTATCAAAAGCGCCAAGGTGCGACAGGTACTTGCTTTGATATTCCCTGTCTTCTGCCGACAGACAAACTTTCGAATTTTTCTTGAACTGTGAAAACTGTTGCATTCTGGATAATATGTCTTTGATGCTTTCATCTCGAACATTGCCAAATGAAATTGGGTTAACAGAACATCCAAAAACGTCCCCCTTGTTACTGATCGCTATTTTTTCTTTACCGGCCGGGCATCGATGCTCGAAATAGTAAGACATCGCCCAGTCCAAGGTGAATTTTGGGTTTTCTCTAAGCAGCTTTCTAATTTCATCATGTTCCTTTTCTGACAGCGTTGGCTTTCCTTCCCAGCCGCCTACAGGAGCTACTTGGCCACCCGACAACCTAAACCCCCTTGATTTTGCATACTCCTGAACCGCCTTGCCTTCTTCGATTTTTCCTGGAAAAAATACTGTTCCTATTATGGGTTCCAGCCCGACGTCAATAGCCGCATTTATTGCATCGTGAACGGCACCTGACATCCCCTGACTCCCTCTGATCTTGTCGTGCTCTGCTCCATCGACACTATCAAGACTGAAGCATACTGCATCCAATCCCGCACTACGCATTTTGGCTAACCGCTCTGGTGTGGCAAGCTTGCCATTGGACACCATATCTATAAAGAAATGCTCTCTTTTGAATATGCGTATTAGATCCTCCAGCTTCTTGTACATTAGGGGTTCGCCGCCAAGTATTGCCACAGAAAAGGCTCCCAGATCAGCTCCTTGCTTAGCAATTGACTGGTAATCATCAAGCGTCAAATCACTGCCGTTTTTTTTCTTTGAATATTTTTCGATTGAGCACATTGAACATTCAATGTTGCAATTCATTGTCGGAAATATTTCGATAGTTTTTAGTGTTGGCTTATCGAATACAAGAGCCCTTACGAATCCTTTTACAACCCTGAAAGCAATATTTGGATTTTTGAGAATCCATGTGTTACTCAAGTACTTTTTTAGATCAATCATTCTTGTGAATTCCTGTAGTTTTCAAATCTTATGCGGCATCCAGCACTTTCCCGGGCGAAATCACATGCCATGTTGCTACATATCGTCCTGAAGAGTAGCCGTTATGATCGCATCGGCTATGCGCCGAGAAGTTTGGCCATCCCACATTTCAGGAGGACCGGCAGTCAGTTCGTCATGTGACGCCAGCGCGTCCAGCGCACAGACGGCTATATCTTCCCCTGGTACGACTAGCCTGTTCGTGCCATGCCTGATAGTCACCGGTCGCTCTGTATTCGGTCGCAGGGTAAGGCATGGAATCCCGAGGTATGTGGTCTCCTCCTGGATCCCACCTGAATCGGTCAACACCAGTTTTGCGCCTGCCTGGAGAGCCAAGAAGTCGATGTATGAATGTGGTGCGATGAGTTTCACGCCCGGTGCCACCGAGATTTTCCCGTCAAGCAATCGCTGACGGGTACGGGGATGAACCGGGAAAACCACTTCCATTTTCTCGGAAAGGCGATCGAGTGCAGTCACTATTTCGCCTAACCTTACCGGGTCGTCTACGTTAGATGGCCGGTGCAAGGTCGCGAGCGCATAGTCGCAACCGAGGCCGATTTTAGCTCTGACCTCCTCGATCCGCGCGCGCGCGGCAGGTAAGGAAGTTATCAGCGAATCGATCATGACGTTGCCTACCATGACGACTCGACGACTGTCGATCCCCTCGCCTGCCAGATTATCGTCGGCATCGCGAGACGGCGTGAGTAGCAGGGATGACAATTGATCCGTCAAAATTCGGTTAATTTCTTCCGGCATGGAGCGATCGAATGACCTGAGGCCTGCCTCGATGTGAGCGACTTTGATGCCTAGCTTCGCAGCGACAAGCGCGCAGGCGAGCGTAGAGTTAACGTCGCCGACCACAATAACCCAATCGGGACGCCATTTCAGAACAACCGGTTCAAAGCGCTGCATTACTTGGGCGACCTGCCAAGCGTGACTGCCCGACCCCACCTCCAAGCTGAAATCCGGTTTGGGAATTCCGAGATCCTCGAAAAACACATCCGACATGCCTGCATCATAGTGCTGGCCCGTATGAACCAGGCACTGATTGAATATGTCAGATCGGCAAGACATCTCCTTTATAACCGGCGCAATCTTCATGAAATTTGGTCGAGCACCAACAATGTGCATTATGTCCATCATTGGACTGAATCCATGGTCATTAAATTTACAATTTATCCTGCGGACTAAGCGGCATGAACTTCATGTCTGTGAATCGAACCGGAAAAAATATCCGGGTTTGACTGAATAACCAGATACGGCATTATGTCGCTGGTCCGAATGCCTAAAGAGATTGATTGATCCAGCACCGGCACCGATAACCAAAATAGCTAAGGCCATCGCAGCAGAAAGGAAAACAAGGGTTTCCGTATATAGGTTCATTGTTTTCAAGTGCCGGCCCTGTACTCTTTCAATAAATCTGGCGAAGCGCGCGTGACGCTTATATCTTGATCAGAGATACGCTTCCCGACGTATAGATGACGCGGTCTGTCGGCAGAACATATTTGCTGCGTAGCAGTACATAGGTCAAGTTTGGAGCGATCTCGCGCATCCTCGATAGATTGCCCCTCCAAGTATCACTGTAATCCTCCGCAAGCGACTCAAATAGTTTGCGTCTGCACATGGCATCTACGTACTGCATTACACCTCTGCAATTCTCTGCACGTAGCGCCTTATCCAGGTTCATCCCTATCAGAGATAGTCTTTCCATGACTGGAGTCAGCATTTGGGGGTCGTATAGGACGTATTGGGCATCACCCCAATCGATGAATACGGGTCGCAGAGGCATTACAGGGTATCTTCTGGTATCAAAGAACGGAACAATCAGCACCATTTCGTTCTTCATGGTGTTCTGCTCGATGTAATTCCACATAAGATCTGCTTCTGTCTCTACCAACGCCGGGGCGAGCAACGTCTTTGTTGTCGTTATAGCATGCGGTAAAACTATCGCCATTACCAATGCCATAAGCAAAGTTGTGCTGCGCTCTCTAGCCAAAGCAGATACTTCACGATATACCTTCAGCCTAGGCACTAGTCGCTCAGCGAGCCACATCAGTAGAAATATGCCTGACACAAGGCTTGCTGCTGTTCGCATTGACCAATTCTTGTTCAGCATTGACACCTCTAACAGAACCACAATTGCAAGCAAACCCGCTGCCCCAATAACGAGGTTTTTACCGACGACGGCCTTCGGTTCGATTCGCCCACGAAGCCATACTAGGGGGGCGACTACTCCGACGTGGATGGCAAACACGCCGAGAAGCAAGAACATCAGGAGGATATCTGGAAATATTGCAAAGTCTGGCCAGTATCCACCCAGAATGATCAGTACCCACGGAAAACCTACAAACAAGTTTCTGACGGCTTCGCCGGGAATCAGTTGGGTTGTTCCAAGAATTGCGGGCACTATCAGCAAGATCATCCAAAGACCGGTTTCGTCGCGATAGCGATTCCGCCAGACGATTCCCATGTATGCGATGACTACGAATAGCAGACCGAACGGGGAAGTGCGAGTTAGCGATAGCCGGGCTATAAAAGAGACGGGGATCACTTCGGTAAATAGGATCTGAACCAGCCAAGCCGCAATGACCCCGCCAAGCACCCACTGCGCGCGCCTATACGGGCCATCGGCTTCGGCTGTGCTCATTCTGCCGAGCAGGTGATGCGCGATAAAAAAGACTAGCAGCGTGGGGATGACAATAACTAAGCCATCCTGAAGAGGGAAAGGGTTCGACGTTTTTGCCTTTAGATAGTCCCACCACAGAGAGCTAATGCTGCCCATTACGATTTCAGACGAACCATAGAGCTCATATATGAGCGGCGTCAGAATCATCCCGGGTAGCAGGGCGAACGTCACGGCATATTTTACGGACCATCGCCTGTCCAACAAGAACGCTTTTGCACCATACAACCCATTAAGGGCCAAGAACACTGCACTATAAACAGGATGTACATACCCCAAAAGTGCGGATGCTGAGATGCTCAGCCGGTAGCGTCCATTGATGAAGAGGCCAATGATTACGTATCCAAAGCCCATGGCGAGGCAAGACGCTGTCACCTTATTATAGAAACCAGGCCCTCCGATATACCTGCCAAACTGCGTAAAGTAAGAGAATAAAAAGAATGCAAAGACGAGGGCACGTTCTCCTATGCTAAGTGCCAAGCCTCTCGCAATGTAGCTGATCCCCATCACCCCAAGGAAAACCTGGACGTAAAAGAATCCGATCAGCTGAAAACTTTGGTCGATTCCAAGATCGCTAAGAAACTTAGAGAAACCAATGATGACGCCAAAGGATTCATGCACACGTTCAACTACGTTTGCGACAAGAACATTCGAATAATCCGCAGAATTTCTATAAATGACATCGAAATAAAGAAAGTCCGTATCGAGCTGATTTAACGCCGACGAAGTTGATATATAGCCCAACCAGCGGGGGGCCAGCAGGATTATTGACAGCATAAAAACAAGGCTAACTTCAAGAACCTGTACGAATCGATTCATTTGGCGTCCAAGGTTTCATCTAGGTATTCGATAAGGTCAGCCTCACGGGTCGTTTCTTCGATTATGGCAAACTGGCTTCCATCGAAGCCCTCGTCCCCGTGATTGCCATGCACATTAAGGTAGGTCATCGCGTAGCGATGCATCTTTGTGTCGCTGAAATACGGTTTGTCCCTGTCGATGCAGTTCCAGACGGGTTTCTTCAGGAACAGCGCGTGCCAGATGCTGTTGCTGCGTCCGGTGATCAGGCCCTTGCGCACCCCTGGCAGAAACACCTCCAGATTAAGGTTGTGATAAGGCGTAAGTTCACTCAATCGGACAACGATCGCCATGATTTTCCGATACACGATGGCAATCGACAGCCCCACGAATAAATCTTTTGCTTTGCCTGCCGGCAGGACGCGGGCGGCCAGCCTGGCGACAGCATCGATCATCCCCTGCAACGGGCGCAGCGGCGCAGCGGAAATGGCGGCAAGCATCCTTCCGTCGACGATGTAATCCGCCCGTTCGTCGGCATTGTGCGGCTTGAATGCAATCACCTCTCCGCGGTGCGCGATCTTCTCTGCCAAACGACATACGTTCTCGAGATAGTCGAGCCGGTCCTGCGCAGTGACGAAACTGAAGGGTGTCGGGTTGGCCAATATGTAATCAACGCCGATCTCGCTTTCGAATAGCGGATACTTCTTGTAAGGAATGCCGACTTCCTGAATCATCGAATCTGGGAATTCGATACCGTCGTTCCCGTATGCGGCAATCCTGTGATCGTAGAGCCTACGGTCGGGAACCAATATCATGTCGATCCGATTTCCAAACAGATTCGAGTAGCTGGCGTTCCCCATCGCAACGCCGGACATCCAAAAGGTGCGTTCCGCCTGTATCCTTGAATTAATCAGTTCGATATCCTCTTTTCGATAATTTGATTGCGCAAGGATTTCGATTCGGGCCGTCACCTTCTGATCATCAAGGACATCAGCACCCAACGAAGCACACAGCTCCAGAAATTGTCGGTTGGTATTGCCGATACGAGATACCGTTTGTTCGTCCCGGTCGACAGGAAACACGGCGATCCTGTACTTTCCTGCAAGTTCCTTGATGATTGTGGCGTATATGCAATTGCGCTGAAAAGCGGTGAAGATCAGTACCAGATCATATGCTGATGCCTGGGATGCTTGGTTCATCATCTTGGAGGAGGCAGGCTCGATGGCTATGGGGCTTATGCGCCGTTAATTCGACGTCGTCTGGACGGGAGGCAACTCGAGGCACAAGTCGACCTCTCCCCACATGTTGCTCCGGAAATCGCGGGATGAGATCTTGACGCGGAACGGCCTCCGCTTCACAGAAAAATCTGATGTCCGTATGAATGGATAGTAGCGAACGGCTCGGCCGCCAAAAACCTTTTGAAGAACAAACACGGACGAGACCCTCGTATCAATCACCCCTCGAATGACGGGTGCCGACGAAGTTTCGGCAACATGAAAGACATCGGCACAGAATGATCCGCCGTTATCGTCATCGTAGCTCGGGCCATCCAGAAACACAAAATCGTAGTCAAGCGGCGAGATGTTAGAGTGGCGATACCCACGAAAGAACAGGAATTCATATTTTTCTCTGGGCCCAAGCACCAGCTCCACCACGTCGGAGTATTTGTCTGGCAGGTTCTTCCTTGCGGTTTCAAACCAGTGCTCGACGCTTTCCATACTGATGATCTTCCCTTCGTAGCCAGTATTGCTGGCTCTCAGGTATTTCACGGCAGCAGCCAAAACGATCGTGGAAAGGCCGGTTCCACACTCCAGGATCAGTACAGGCCTTTCCTTGAGGATGATACGTACCGCCCGCCACAGCGTCGGGAACTTGGTACCCGTCGTTTTCGACCTGCGCAAATAATCGGCAATCTCATCTTCAATTCCTGGCAGTGCTTGGAATAGACGTCGTCGGCACCAATGGTTGTAGAGTGCGAAAGCCTTCCAGACAAAGAAATTCTTCATGCTGTCCTACTCCACTCGATTCAATAACTGATCATCTTCTGCACGCTCAGCGGTGCCGTCTTGAGGACGCGAAGGATCTTTTCCGCCGCATAGCCGTCACCATAGAGGCCGTCCGGCGCGTACTCCCGGCGCTCGATCTGCTTTTTCACTGCGGCAACGATCTGTCCCTTTTCATACTCGACATCGATGACATTAGGGCCGCGCTGGCGGCCGTTCTGCCGCGTCCCGATGTTCACCGACGGGGTGCCCAGAAAGGCGGCTTCCCGGATGCCACTGGAGGAATTGCCTAGAATGCAGAGTGCGTTCTTCAGCAACGGGCCGTAGTACTCGATCGGCAGGCTCTTGAAGAAATGCGTCCTGACGTTTCTTTCCCGTTCGCGGTACCTGCGGATGGCTTTGTTGATCCCATCCGAACCGGCATCCATGTTCGGCATGACCCACACCGTGGGCATGTCCAGCTCTTCCAGCGCCGCAATCGTCTCCGTAATGTGTTCGAGGTTCTCGCCATACTCCGTGGTTACCGGATGCTGGATGACGACGAGGTACTCCTTGGGTTGCAAATCGATCATTGGTCCGAGACCATATTGCGTCTGATATTCCCTGACTGGCTGCAAATTGCTCAGGTCGATGCATCGCAGTACATCCATGCTGGACGCACCCACGATATGTATCGAGGCCGGATCCTCGCCCATCCGTTCGATGCGTTGCGCCGCTTCGAGCGACGCAGGGAAATGCAGATGAGACAGCTTGGTGATGGCATGGCGGATCGATTCGTCAATCGACCCGGTTACTTCCCCACCTTCGATATGGGCGACGGCGATGTTCATGTAAGCTGCCGCCATTGCAATCGGTAAACATTCGAAGCGATCCGCGATGACGATGACAACATCGGGCTTGAGATCATCGAATGCCGTGGAAAATTCCATCATGGCAAGGCCTGACGACTTGGCCATGGTCGTCAGGTTCTCTCCTTCAACAACAAAATTGATGGTTCTCGCCGGCTTGCGCCCCTGCTCCTCGAGCATGGAGGAGATGCGGCCGTATTTTTCGAGGACGACCATTCCGCCCAATATCAATTGCAGTTCGAGCGTCTCGTCCGCCTCGATTGCCTCGATGACGGATTTCATCTTGGCGTAGTTGCCGCGCGTGGTCAGTACCACGCACACTTTTCTCTTGTCATTCACTGCAGATCCTCCAGTCTGACCACGACATCACGGGCCAAGGGGCGCGTCGCAATGCGCCCCAGTATCTCGCCGATCCGGGATGGTGGAATCCCGTTACCGGGACGCTTGGCACACAAATCCTCTTCCTGCAGAACCTGCCCCTTGGCGATCTCGCGCCGGGTCACCAAACTCTTGCTGGCCCAGAGCATGCTGCGCTTTTCATTTTCGGTGGGCCCATCGGTCCGGGTCGATACGGCTGCCTCGATGTCGCGCACTTGGCTGACGAAGACTTTCAGATTGTCCGGCCCGCAGGATACCTTCCAGTCTTGTGCATTGGGGACGTTGTAATCCAGCGTAATATGCTTTTCGATGATACGCGCGCCCATCGCTACGGCCGCCAGGGGTATGTGGTAGCCGGCTGTGTGATCCGAATAGCCGGTGATCACCTGAAAATGTTCGCGGATCAATCTCAAGTTGCCCAAGGCAATGTCGCTCGGCGCAGCTGGATAGTCGGTCACACAGTGCAACACGGCCACGTCATGGTTGCCGGTCGCAGCGATGATCTGTAGCGCCTCGCCTACCTGCTCTTGCAGATACATGCCCGTAGAGAAGATCAGCGGCTTGCCCAAAGCGGCCACCCGCGCAAGAAACGGCCAGTTGCCGACCTCGCCAGAGCCGATCTTGTAAACGGGAACCTGAAGGCCCGTCAAGTAATCCAGAGATGGCTCGTCATGGGCAGTGGCGAAGAAGGTGATGCCCTTATCCCGGCAGTAGGCTTGAATACGGTCGAAGGCGGCATAGGGTAGTTGCCGGGAACCCAAGCGCTGCTTCCATTCCGCCAACTCCGCCGCGATCATGGCATCCACGTCATAGACCTGAAACTTGACGGCATCGGCTCCGGCATCGGCAGCCAGATCGACCAGTCGAAGGGCTTTCTCCTCGCTGCCAAAATGGGCGATGCCCGCCTCGGCGATGATGTAAACAGGTGCATCCTCGCCCACCGGCCTGCCATCGATGTCAAAGCGACTGTTGAAGGTTGATATTGTCATCTGATCACTCGCTTGAAAATTCGGTTTGTTGAAGCGCGCCTCGCAGCAGGGCGTACTGTGTGCCGTCACGGACCTCGTGAGCCAAGATGTCTGGTGTCTCGAACAAGACTTCGAGGCGATCCTTCGCACTAGTGATCACCAGCAGGAAGCGGCACTTTTCGACGATCCGGACTGCAAACTCCCGATAGCCGGGATAATCCTTGACGTGATTGAGCCAACTATTAATGAACACAAAATCGCAACCGTTCGGCAACACCGTATCGAGGAAACCGGGTTCAAGCGAGGATTGAGCGAAGAACCGGACCTGATGGTTCCAGTTAGCGATTTCGGCAACTTCAATGGCCGGCTGGTAGATGTCAACACCGACCGCTTTGCAGCCGTAGCCATCGACAAAATGGAAGAGGTGGCGACCGGCACCACAGCCGGGATCGAAGACCGAGTCCCCTGGCTGAATCTCGACAAACCGCCTGGCAAGGGTAATCATGTGCCGTCCATCATCGACAGGCCGGTTCAGGAAAAACTGATCCGCTGTGGCCTCCCCCCCTTCTTCCAGTTTCAGACTGAGGATCTGGCGACCAAACAACGAGCACACGACCGTTCTATCTCCCAGGGCATGACCGATACTCTGTTTGCTTTGTTTCAACTGCTGTTTGACCTGGTAGCGATCATGTCTGTATTGAATAGACCGCCTGAACCCGGGAAAGCGTTCGAAGAGCCGCAACACGAACGAAATGCCCGCCCAAGGGTAGCGAAACATGACCCAGGCAAAGCGGATTACGCTTTTGACGTAATAGCCGCTCATGCGCGCGCCGGCTTTTCGTCACTGCTTGCGATAATCGCGCGCGCTATGGCCGCCTCCGCCCGTACGCTAGCCTTGCCGTCCGGGATATGGATGCGTTGGTGCAACAGAGAGTTCAGTGCCGGATCGTTGAGCGAGCGTCCCCTATCTGTAGCCGACAGAACTTCGGCGATATCTTCCGCAGTGGCAACATAGTTTGGCAGATTGGGGTACTCATCAAAATAGTCTCGTACAGGCCCCCATCTAAAATCCGGGGACATCACGATGCGACGGGCGGCGAAAGCCTCCAGCAACGCAGTGGAGTTGTAGCCGATGACGGCTCGGGCATCATTGATGAGATCGTACACATTTCCCTGATTGGTCAGAGTCAGATTTGCCAAGTCTGCGAATCCCTCCTCGGCAGCAATGTTCTGCACATAACGCAGGTACTTCACATTGTTCTTGGTCTTGATGATCACCCGCAGGTCCGGGTGCGCTGCAGCAAACCGCATGACTTCGACATGAAATTCCCGGGTCTTTGCCAAGTACTTATGAAACTCGTCGGCTGTCAAGCCCAGATGACGCGCCTTGTCCTCGAAGTCGAATGAAAAGAAAACGATACTGCTGCCCACGGAATCCAGTCGGAAATAGCGATCAAACCTCGGAATCCCGACGGTCGTGACGGTTCCCGCCTCGATGCCAGCAATGTTCAGGCGTGAAAAGGCATCTTTGATACGGTCGTTATAGACCAGTAGCCGGTCCCCGATGAAAAGCCTGTTCGTGTATTTCGTCACCATTACGTCATAGGCCTTCTGCGGACTGACCCCTTCTGCAAAGAGTGGCGATATGCCTTCCTTGAAAAGTACGACGAACGGGATGCCCAAGTTGCGCGCAGCGACGGCCAGCTCCTGCTGCCAGCTGTAGTTGTAGTTCGCCGTCACAATGACGTCGATGCGGACTGCCCTGCGGAATTCAACAAGGAAAGCTTCGAAAAATGTCCGGCACTGCAGCTTCTCGTGCTCATACCCCTGAATCTCGTGGTACTTCGCGTGACTCAACAGCAACTGCGGAAGAAAGTGATTGAAAATGTTTACAAATACGAATTTGGGAACGATCAGATAATTCAGTGTGCCGCCATACTTCGCCAACTCTTCGATGTCCTCGTCGAAGATCGGTCGTCCGATGCACAATACGTTATGGTGACTTTGCCTATCGATAGTCCGTGACAGTGCGCGTGCCAATAGGGCGGCCAAGGCCGGCGCCCGTATACGGGCGCAGAACTCTATCAGATCGAAGCGCGTGATCAGCTTTCGAATCAGGTGCACCAAGCTGATCTCCTATGTGCAGACTCGGTGCGCGATGCTGCCACATTAATTTGCTCATTTTTGCTTCCTGAATATCCAGGCGCTCCGGCTAACACGCGCGAACCAATTTTCTTGCGCTGACTGCCCAACACGGCCAGGACAAGGGCGTAGTACGTTGGAAGCGAATTGATATAGACAAGAACATAGCCAAAACTGAGGATAAACATCATGGCTTGCTGTCTGGAAAGAATTATTGGCCCTTGGGCAGACGTTATCACCACCAGCATCGCTGCAAAAAGCGACAAACCGAGGAGACCCGTCGAGCTGGCAATCAAAAAATGAAGCGAATGTATCCCTGCCCCGAGGACATCGATTGCGTAACTCTCGGCCTGCCCGATGCCTAGCATCGGATTGTCGAGGAACGACAACAGTGAGTAATAGCTCGAGCCAATCCTGGAAAAAGCGCTCAAGGAGCTTTCATCGCTGACCAAGGCCGGACTAACGCCAACAAAGTTTGCCTTGTTCTCCTGGGCATCCGCTATTTGGTCAAGCACCATGCCGAGAGAATCGACGTCCCTGCCAAGAACATGGGCTCCGTCCACCAGGGTGAAAGCTAACCCCAACCCGACCAAAGCGCCCAGCATCAGCTTCGTCAAAGTAGCGCGCCGACCATTGCCCAATGGCTCCAGTAGCAGGTAGAGAACAACAGCGGCCAGCGCGATGATCGCACCGCGCGTCTGGTTAACGAGAATCACGGCAATATTGACGGCAAGGAATGCCAATGAGAGGCCCTTTCCCAATCCGACGTCGGCGCGGTAGAACAGCATTATGCAAAGCACGAACAGCGCGCTGTATGCGACCGAATTCGAATGTAGCAAGTCTGCTCTTGGAATCGCTTCGATCCACCCAGCGTAGAGCAAAGACCAGTAAGCAAGAAAGAAAAGATGAAACCAACACATTAGCCGGACGAAATAGCCAAGGTGCTGCTTTTTTTGCTCGGCGCTGAGCATCGTCAAATACATGGCATAGAGGACGAAAAGTATGATGCTGCCGTAGAAGGGGCTGTAAATGATCATCCGCAGATCGGTCAGGCCGTCGATTGTCTCCCTACCGGCGAGGATGTGCAGCCACTCGATGCCCATGAAGGCTGCTGTCAGCGAAATGACGAGCAGCAGATAGAGAACAACTCGCTGCGGCAGCGCCCGTAGTTGCCACCTGACCGCAATGGCTGCGAGCAACACCGCAATGAGAACATGATTGGCATTGAGATATCTCAACTCCGGCACTTGAAGCACGGTGATGAGAAAGCCGAGTGGCGGCATGACCCAAAGAAGAACCAATCTGTCGAGCAACCGACTGGGCGTCAGCACATGGCGCATCATCTACACGGGATGGCGAGTTGTCACTCCCGATCCACGGCAACCTTAACAACGATCTTGTCGATCACCCCGGCAGAGATCGATGGCATATGGGCGTCTCCCGGGAAGAATATTGCAAATGTTCCCGGCTTCACCGGCAACCAGACTTCCGGCTCATCCAGGTAGAACCGTACATCACGTTGCTCGATGTAGTCGCCATCCGCTTCGCTGCATTGGCTGACCGACTTCCAGCCGATATTGTCTAAACCAGCGAGGACGACCTGGATGTCGATATATTGCCGGTGTGCTTCGAGTCGCGCACCATCTCTCGGCCGGCCGACGCTTCTGTAGACCATTGCGTAGGCGCGTTCGCCATCGATTTCGTGCCTCCCCGCCGTAATCAGATCCAGATCCTGGCGTGCGAGGAATTCGACAGCTTTTTCGAGCCCTTCAGCAAGAGGCAGGTATTGAGGCAGGTTTTCAAGTACGTCGAGAATCATGTGCAGCAATCTCCATCATCAGGCATCGTGTCCAGCGACAATAAGTTCGTACTCATAAATCAGCGCGCCATGTGAGGAAGGCTTACAAAACCGTTGGCAAGCAGAGCTTCGGCTGCATGCAGTTCCCATAGGTAATCGACATCCCATGAGTAGATAGGATCGATCAGCACACTACCCTTCACGCTCCCGAAGCGCCCCTCATTAAGCATTGTCTCGCTGCGTGCAGCAAACAGGTTGCCGAATTTAAGTGCGACGGGCTTGCTTTGGCGGCTGCGCGCCGCTTTTCGCTCTTCCGCGCACATGAATTCCCAGCATCCACCATCTCTCGGGAAAGCCAGGTTGTAGGGGTGATGTCGATGGTCAAGTTCCGCCATCGTCGTCACAGAGTCCAGTTCCGGCTCGTTGCGCAGGCGCTCGACGGCCGCATCAATGTGGGCAGCCATGACGAATGGCGAGGTGGGTTGGATCAGGACAACGATGTCGATCGCCAGGCCTTGCTGGTCCCGCAGGCGGCGCAGCAGGTCAGCAACCGCAGCATCGGCTGGGACTTGGTCTCCAGCCAGTTCGCTTGGGCGGCGAAAGGGCACCGTAGCACCCCACTGTTCGGCCACTGCGGCTATCTCTTCATCTTCCGTCGAAACGTAGACCGCATCGATGGTTCGCGCCTGTCTTGCCGCAGCGATGGGGTAGGCCAGCAACGGCCGCCCAGCCAAGGGAGCGATGTTCTTGCGCGGGAACCGCTTCGAACCACCGCGCGCTGGCAGGACGACGACTGCAAGGCCCGAGCCAGTAGCTATCTCCGGCGTCGCGATCATGCCAAGCGTAGCTCACCGGTCTGAAGGTAATGCTGGTAGTCGCGATGGACCGCATCGCTGATACGCTTTTCTTCTTCAGTCTGTCCACGCCACGGTCTGGCGACTTGCTCACTGCAAATGTCACGAAGTGACAACTGGTACTTGACCTCGGCAGCAGACTCACCATTGTGCCAGTAGGCACCTTTCGGCAAGCGCTTGAGAAAAGCCATCACCTCACGATTTTTGGCGCGCGCCTTGCTAAGACTATCGGACTGAATCGCTTCGTAGAGTTCCTTGAACAGTTCCGGGAAGCAGGCTGCGGCACTACTTGAACTCCCCTCCAAACCATGACAGAAAAATGAAAACATCTGGGAATCCGCCGAACCAAAAACTTGAAAATCCTGAGAATCGAGATCCATGAAGCCTTGGTTAACCCGCAGATCAAAACCTGCCAGCTTGACTCCGTGGATGTTCGGATGGCTACTCAGGGACTTGACTACTTCGATCGGTATGCCGCTGGTTCTGGTGGTGTTCTGGTAAAGCCAGATGGGCAGCGGCGACCGGTCCGCGATCCCGCGATAGAGCAACTCGACAGCAGCGCCGCTGATCTTTTTGTCATAGGGAATGACGTGAATGCCGTCAATGCGGCAATCTGCGACTGCATCGATGAATTCGAGCGAGTCCCGCACGCTGAAGCTCCCGCCACCAACCAGCAAAGGAACACGCCCGTCGTTGACCTCCGCCATCTTGCGTGCGACCGCCACGCGCGTCTTGAAAGTAAGGTTCATGCCCTCGCCTGCCGATCCCAAGGCAAAGAGCGACATGCCATGCCCGGCAAGGAAATCGATCAGCCGTTCGATTCCATCAAGATCGGCATCCTCGTTTGAGGTTAGTGGGGTCGGCACGACAGCCATCACACCTTTAACTCTTCGCATTTCCCGTCTCCTAAGTAGCTCGTCAGTCAACTTTGCGGGCTATGGTTATCAACTTATAGCCCAGCTTGTTGTCGTTCATGTACTGTTCAAGCACACTCCGTAATTCAGATGGGATAATAAACTCCTCTGGGCCAGTGCCCTCCGGCTCGCAGTAGAGAGTGTTGTATTGGAGAAAATGTTCAATTTCGTGCAGCTGCGGCAATACAGAGAATTCAGATGCTTTTTCGAATCCATTCTTCTGAAGGATTTTTTCCATCGTCATAGGGGTGAAATACCAAAGATGGGCCCGTCCAGACACTGTGGAGTTATGTTCTCGTGATAAACGAATTATCAGACTGTGACCGTTGGGTACAAAAAACAGCACCAATCCGTCTTTCTTGAGAATGCGGCGAATACTCTTCAGCATACCGTTGGGGTCTGTGAGGTGTTCGAAAACACCCCAAAGGGTCACGACATCAAATTCGCCTTCATCAAATCCGGCCTCATCAATCTTCTTCTCCATGATCGACAAACCGTAATCGCTGCGCGCGATTGCCGCAGCATCCGCGTTCAGTTCAATGCCTTGTACATCCCAGCCAGCATCGCGAGCCAGAGTCAAAAACTGTCCGATCGAACAACCAACGTCTAGCAGCTTGCCTTGCTGCGGATAAATGCGCGCCAACTCATCAAGGGCCGGCACGTACTTCCTGTCCGCATTCCAGCTCTGCTCTTTGTTCTTTTTCTGCACCTTGATCCAATGTTCCGCTGTCTTGGACTGCTTGTAAATTGAATCCTGGGTTTTAGCCGTAAGCTGTGGATTGACGTGCAAGAGCCCACAGTGCCGACATTTCACGAAATCAAAGCCGGCCTTGTTGAAGACCCAGACTGAATCATCCACATTACATACCGGGCATTTAACTCGCTCGACCATGTCCGCAAAAATCTTTCCCGTAGCAGGGTCGATGAACCGCATGGCTTCCTCATGTTTAATACGTAGGAACTCCTGACGGTCTTTGTCCATGAAATCGAATACTTTTGCCATAACTAGCTTTCCGTTTGTTTATCGGCCACGTGTCAAATGCACGCAGAATAAAGTCGCTACCATCAAGAAATTGAAAAGATGATTCCGGGCAAATCGACCATGTCAGGAATGCGGCAAGACGGCTCTTGCAAGAAATTATTTTCCGCGCTTTCGACAGCGACAAAATGGCAGCCAAGTGTCTCGGCGGACAAGCGATCAGATTCTCCGTCTCCGACGACCAACATTTCCTCCAAGGCAAAGCCGTGTTGCACACGGATAGATTCCAGGTTCTCGTGTTTCTTCGCCGGCGAGCCGTAGATACCTTCAAAAAATGTATCCAGCTGACGAAGGCACACCAGCGTGGTCAATGCATCGACAGGTGTTGCGGAGTTGACGAACAACTGTTTTCCTCCTGTCCGCAAGCGTTCGAGACTGACCTTGGCACCACCAATTTCAGGCGCGTTGGCGATTCGTTCTTGGCAGATTCTGGTATAGCGATCTGCCAATTCCGTAGAATCCGCTCCGCTCGGCAATGCACTGGCAAACTCGCCGAATACCCAGTAACGATCCTTGTCTGTCGCTGCTCGCAGAATGCTCGTCATCAACGGGGCTCCGCCCTCGAAATCACCAACCACATCAAAGAAGGCTTGACGCTTGATGTGATTTGATTCGACCAGAGTGCCGTCGAAATCGAAGACAACGCAACGGATCATCGTTGAGAAATCAGTCGGTTACCTGTCTGCCTTCATAGCGAACCGTCCCCAATGCTCGGCGACCGTCTTGCGATTTTCCCGTGGCATTTCGTTGATGCGACGATCGTTATAGACAGAGTCATTGTTGTAATGTGTGGTGGAAACTTCCTCAAATACGCATCCTGTTTCGGTCCAGAAGCGATGCCACACCCCCGGCTGGATCAGTGCAGTTTCGCCGGGGTGCAGGGTACGACGGTGGCCGTCAATCTCTGATTCGAGCACACCATGGAGGATCTGAAAGGTCTCTTCCTTGCGTTTATGGTAATGAACCGGGTGACGCTGACCGGTAAGCTGAACGATGATCTTCTTGCAGTATTCACGGTTGATGCAATTGATGATCAGTGCTCCCACTTCGCGGAAGTTCTGTATCCCGTAATGGTGGGAAAACTCGATCTGGAAGTCGCTGTTAAGTTCGACGCATGCTTCGTTCAGCAGTGCCTTCACTTCATGCACGGCATTCTTGAGTACTGAGAAGGGTGACAGCTCAGGGACCACAATTTCCGCGTTCAGGAGCGGAGCATCCTTCCGCACGTCCGCTTTGCAGACGATCCCTTCCCGCCAGTGTCCGCTCTCAAGCTGTCCTTCGTGGTATGGCATCGCAAAGTAGACGTCGCTACGGGTAATCTCCGCGCCCTTCTTAAGTACCTTACGGAAATAGACGCCGCGCCGCAGGCTATCGATGGACTCTTTTTCGGCAGCAGGCACCCCACGTGGCTGCTGTCCGCCGCATAGCTTTGTGGCGTAAAGGCAGGCCTCGATCCAGCGATCCACTTGGGCTGGCGTTGAGGAATAAGCATTCAACTTGATCTGATCGGTTTCAATGCCGACGTGGCGTTCGAAAATACGGGCACCTTTCGCCACCGCCAGTTGTCCGGGAAGGACATTGTCCGGGTTCTCATGTGTGGACCAGCCGATAACATGTTTGCGATAACGGCGCCGCAACATATCGATCTGGTTCAGGTGGAACTCGTCATCGGGAATCGGATAGATGGACACGCAATGCATGATTGCATGGGGAACACCACGATGCTCGAAAAAACTCACCACATCGTCAAGATCGCTGATTTGCAGCCCCCCCGTCGACACAACCACCGGCATACAGGTTGAGGCTACCTTTTCCAGCAACGGCCAGTCCTTGGCAGAGCAACTGGCTATTTTGAGGAAATCGAAACCCATCTCGGTGATGACATCCACTGACTCCTCGTCGAAGGGCGTGCACATCGCATACATTTTTTCATCACGCACGGCGTCCAGGAGTGTCTGATATTGCTTGCGGTCAAGCCGCGTCGACATGAAACGGTTGATGTGCTTCGCCTTGCTGTCTTTCTGGTGTTCCGGATGAATAAAGCTCTCCAACTGGCGGAACTGAAACTTCATTACCCCCTTTACGCCGTGCTTGCGGGCCACCTCGCCGATCTGGCGAACGATCTTCAGGCCGTGGGCCACGTCACCTTGGTGGTTGTTTGCCATGTCGAAGACAAACAGATCGCAAAAATCAAACTCATTCATCAAACAATACCTCTAGTGATCGTGGAAAGACGGCGGATTCAGCGAAGCGCCTCGGAAACGAATCCCTTCGAATAGTCGATGCGGACGACGCGCTTCTCCGCAGAGGACTTGTGTGCAGCGGCGATGACCATCATGGTTTCCAGCCCGCGCTCGAGGGAAATGGGGGATATCTCGGCGTCGCCCTTGAGCGAATCCTCAATGTGCCGGAGCTCCTGGACGAAGTCATCCGGACGCGTCTTGGAGACATTCGTCTCCGTCAAAACGCCGCTGTCGAGGGCATGCAAGACGGTGTCGATTCCCGGCTTGCTGCCGCAATACCATTCCACATAACCGTCGGCACCCTGCATGCGTGCCCACTTGCGAGTAGGGCGTGTCACCACATCCTGCACCACCCGTCCGAGTATCCCGCTTTCCGTGCGCACGCTCAGCAAGCACAGCTTGTCGTAATCGACACCGTCCTCGCGCACATATTCCAGTTCGGCTGAAACTTCGACGATACGTCCGACACCTGCCTGGTGCGCAAAGTACTGCCACAGATTGGCCGCGTGCGAGTGTTCGCCACAAGAACCCCCACCGCGATTCCAGAATCCGAGGTAGGTATCGGCGGGGCCGCTCAACCAAGGGTGAGCATTAAAAATCCCCCCCCAATACTCGCGGAACTCCACGTCAATAGTGTCAAGCTTGCCAACCCTGCATTCCTTTAGCAGGGTGCCAACCGCCTGCGCCGATTTGCCAACGACATGATCGTAGCCGACAAATACCTTGACCCCGGCCACTTTCGCTTCGTCGAGCAGTTCTTGTGCGCCATTAAGATCAGGGGTACAGAGTGGCTTTTCCACCAGAATCGCTACCGGGCGTTCCCTGACGGCCTGTCTCGCCAGCGCCATATGGCTGTCCGGCGGGGTGCCAACGACGATCAGGTCGTAACCTCCGGTCGGAATCTGTTCATTCGAGTACAGACCGATAGAGGAATCCCATGCACCATACCTGCTGGGGTAGATTTGTTCGCGCGTACGGCACAGGGCTTCGCTGTCGACATCGCAAATATCAACTGCCCACCCCATGCGGCGCGATGCATTGGCTAAATGATTGCCGATGGAACCTGCGCCGAAAATTTTCACCTTTTTCATACTTACGCCTCCGATACCGAGAATCCGCTCCGAATGAAACTACCACTTGATGCCCGAAAAGATTACATCTTTCCGAATGCTCTCCCTATGAACCTCCACAACTTCGAATAGTCGGTTCATGACTGCTTCAGTGAGTGGGTGAGGCTCGACCCCAATGTTCTGAAGCCCTTGATACGCAGGATTGTAATAGTGCTGTTCGGCTTCTTTCCTGGGGTTTTCGACACTCTTGATCGTCACATCGTACCTTCGCTGGCCCCCAACCTGCTGAACCAACATCGCCAACTGGTTGACACTGAAGGTCTCCATAATCTGGTTGAATATCCGCAATTCTCTCTTGGCCGGCGGATTGCGTTCGGACATATGGACGCACTGCATGGTATCCAGTATGTTCAGATACCCGCGTGTTTGACCACCACCACCATAGACTGTCAGCGGATAACCAACAACAGCCTGGGTTACAAACCGGTTGATGATCGTTCCGAATATCTCGTCATAGTTGAAAATCGTCTGTAACCTAGAGTCGATCTTGGATTCCTCGGTCTCGATACCATAGACCGGTCCCTGCATCAGGTCGGTCACTTTGAGGTCCCAAGTCCGGACGCCAAACCACAGGAGGTCAGTGTCCATGATTTTGGTGGTGTGGTAGAGACTGCTCGCCTGCCGCGGAAAGAGGAACTTGTCTTTTCGTCCCTTGTGTTCTATTTCCAGCCAGCCTTCCTCGATATCGATATTCGGGGTTCCATACTCACCCATAGTGCCAAGCTTGATGATGTGCGTGTCGCGAGAGAGGTCGCGAACAGCCCAGAGGAGATTATTGGTGACGCGCAGATTGTTGACGAGCGTGATGTCGGCGTGCCGGTAGTCCATCACCGAATAGGGTGCCGATGGCTGCTCGGCATAGTGAATCACCGTATCGGGGATGCCACTGTAAGCCGGATTGAACGCCCACTGGTAGAGTACACGGCCATCGAAGAGTTGACGCATCGCATCAGGCTCTGCAAGATCGGCGATCACCACCTTGATTTCGCACCCCGTTTTCTCATGCCAAATTCTCGCCCTCTCGATCAGAGTGGGCACCGGATATAGCATTCCGGTATCGAGTTCAGTACAGGCGTTGCGGCGAAAGTAGTTATCGACAACAGTCACTTGGTAACCACGAATCGAAAAATACATCGCAGTAGGCCAACCGAGATAGCCGTCCCCACCGAGAATCAGAACATGGCTCATATTGGTGTCAACCCCATTCAATTGCCAGCCATCTTAGCCGGCATGCGTTTGCAAGCAGTCAAGAAGGTTGTTGCCCCTCAGGAAATGCTTGATTTCCTCCCTCGTCAGTGGCACTTCTTCTTCGGAGATATAGGGCTTTTCGACCTTGGTACTGACGGTGTTCGGATAACTGAAATCGACGCTTAACGATGTCCCGCGAAATGCAGGAAGAACGCTGAAGTAATCCTTCAATTCGACTGTGCGCCGAGTCTCTTCACCATTCATAAGTTCTTCATAGAGTTTCTCGCCCGGTTTGGCACCGATTTCGACAATCTCGATCTGGTCAGGCATCTTGCCGTAACGCGGAGCCAGTTCTTCAATCATGACCATCGCAAGATCTGAAATGCGTACGGTAGGCATCTTGGTCACAAAGACCTCACCTCCTTTGGCCATTTCAGCCGAATCGAGAACGAGCCTGACCGCGTCCGGGATGCTCATGACGAACCGGGTCATTGCCCGATCAGTCAGCGTCACAGGGCCGCCATGTGCAATCTGCTTGTGGAAGATTGGTATTACCGACCCGTTCGATCCGAGGACATTGCCGAAGCGAGTCGATGCGAAGACGGGGCCGCCCTGCCGCTTGTTGCTATTCGCAGCTGTCATCAATCGCTCGCCCATCAGTTTCGATGTTCCCATGACGTTGGTGGGATTCACAGCCTTGTCAGAACTGGTAAAAATAACTGTTTCTACATGATTGACGTTTGCCGCTGCGATGATATTCTGTACCCCGCTGATATTGGTCTGGACTGCCTGCTCGGGAGACCTTTCACACAGGATCACATGCTTGAGCGCCGCGGCGTGAAAGACAATGTTCACGCCCTTCATGAGTTCAATCAGGGCATCGCGATCCCGGATGTCCGTGACATAGAAGTGCGCGCGCGGGTCATCTAGGTAACGCTGGTCCAGGAAAAACAGCGCACTTTCATTATTGTCGATACAGATCAGCTCCCTGGGTGCGTAGGTGCTATCACTCAGAAGTTGCCTTATCAGTTCCATGCCAATGGTTCCACATGCGCCGGTAACCAAAATTGACTTGCCTGCAAATTTCTTCATATGGGGTACTTTTGCCTTTAAGTGACCGGAGGGCAGTTCTTTTTATTCATGCGAATGGTCGAGCGTAAGGAAACCAGCAGCACACCAAGAAAGAGTCCGCCAATTGCCGCGAAAACCCAAACTCGACGCGTTTTTGGATGGACCGGGAGGCTCGAAATAACGATCGATTCGGCTGCCATGGTCTGCGTATTTAATTCCGCCTTCATCGACTCCTTCATCTCACTCTCATGCATGCGTAAATCGCGCAAGCGACTTTTCTCGTCTTTCACGGTTTGTAACCAGTTTACGCCCTGATCACGGTCATTTGGCGAAGTACTCTTACCGAGTGATTCAATGCGATGCAAGAAAACCTCGGCATCCGCAATGTCGGCAACAAGGTTCGCAAACTTCCTGTTTCTCGTGGCCACTATCTCATCTGCCAGCCTACGATGCCTATCAGCTAGCACGGCCACGCAGGCCTCCGCCGCACGCCTCGCAGTATCTCGGCTTAAACCGTAGAGCCTGATCTGCAGGTACTTATCATTGGGGCTCGTGACCTGAAATGAATACTTGAACAAACGTTCGCGCTCATCACCTTTCCAGCCCAACGACTCCACTACTGCGTCCATGAACCCAGAACCCCGCATCCATCCAATCGCATCCTCAACTGATTCCACCTGTTGCACCATTCCGGCCACGCCAACCCGACCTGCCTTCTGCTGAAGCAATCCAGCCACTCCGACCTGTCCTACCCTAACAACCAAGGTTGCCTCATAGTGCCTTGGTGTAATGGCAAGATAAATGTCCGCAACGGCTAATGCGGCCGCCACGCCACCCAGTATCAGTCGCCAGCCAGCGACAAGCATTTGCCATAGGTCTGCAAGGCTCATTTCGTCTTCCGGTAGCAACTCTTGCGGCTGTTTCATACTGGAATCACGCAGTCAAAGAAATAGGGGCTTAGAGGCGCCATACCTTGTACCCAGCCTCGTCAATATCCTCAACCGCATAGGTTGATTTGACATCGACAAACACTCCTGCCGAATACAACTTTTCGAGCAACTTGGCGAGCGACATGTCCAAATATTCGCGGTGGGATACCGCCGCCACCATCGCATTCGCCTTTGGCAACTCATCCCAACACGACAATCTTATCCCATATTCATGCATGGCTTCGACAGTATCGGCAATGGGGTCATGCACTGCAACTTCGCAACCATATTCCTGCAGCTCATGCACTAGATCGGCAACCTTAGAATTCCGCAGATCGGGACAGTTTTCCTTGAATGTCAGGCCAAGCACAACCACCTTGGCATCCTTAACATTCACGCCACATTGAATCAGCTGTTTGATTGTTTGTTGCGCCACATAGGAGGCCATACCATCATTGATACGCCGCCCCGCCAGGATGACTTGCGGGTGGTAGCCAAGCATCTCGGCTTTGTGCGTCAGATAGTAGGGATCGACGCCGATGCAGTGTCCGCCGACCAAGCCCGGCCGGAAAGGTAGGAAGTTCCACTTGGTCCCGGCCGCCTGCAGGACTTCCAGAGTGTCAATGCCCATCTTGTCGAAGATGATCGCCAGTTCGTTCATCAGGGCGATATTGAGGTCACGCTGGGTATTCTCGATGACCTTAGCAGCCTCAGCAACTTTGATACTGCTGGCGCGATGCACACCAGCCACGATGACCGACTCGTAGAGATCGCTGACGGCTTTCAACGTTGCATCATCGTCACCGGAGACGACTTTGACGATTTTGGTAATGGTGCGCTCTTTGTCGCCAGGGCTGACCCGTTCGGGAGAATAACCCACATGGAAATCCTGCCTCCACTTCATTCCTGAGTGTTCTTCCAAAAAAGGAATACAGATTTCTTCAGTGGCCCCCGGATACACCGTGGACTCATAGACAACAGTGACGCCCCTCTTCATATGTTTGCCGACCGTGGTAGACGACCCAACGAGCGGTGAAAAATCAGGAATATGGGCTTCGTCTACCGGGGTGGGTACGGCAACGATCACAAAGTCGGCGCTGGCGAGACGGCTCGGGTCGGTCGTGCATTCAAGAAACACCGCTGCCCCCAAGTCCTCACTACTGACTTCACCGGTAGGATCACAGTAATTCTTGTAGCTGGCAATCTTGGCTTCAGCAAGGTCATAGCCAATGGTTCGGTATTTTTTTCCAAACTCAACGGCAAGCGGCAGCCCAACGTAACCCAAGCCTACGATTGCAACGATGGTTTCCTTTTCAACAGTCATGTTTGCTCATGCCTTGAAATAGTTGCGATACCACTCGACGAAGCGGTTGATCCCTTCTTTCACCGTCGTCGCTGGTTTGTAGTGAAACTCTTCCTCCAGATCCTCCACGTTGGCATAGGTATCTGGAACATCGCCGGCCTGCAAGGGCAATAGCTCCATCTCCACTTTCTTGCCCAGAGCCCTTTCTAACGCGGCGATGTAGTCCATGAGATCGACCGGTTGGTTATTACCGATGTTGTAAACGCGCCACGGGGCCGTGCTTGTGCCGGGGTCGGGACTGGCGCTGTTCCAGTCCAAATTCGGCGGTGCAGGACGATCAAGTACCCGGATAACTCCTTCGACGATATCGTCGATGTAAGTGAAGTCGCGGCGATGCTTGCCATAGTTAAAGACTTGGATCTTCTCACCAGCGAGGATGGCCTTGGTGAACTTGAATAGCGCCATGTCCGGTCGCCCCCATGGGCCATAGACGGTAAAGAAACATAGACCAGTAGTGGGCAGGTTGTAGAGATGGCTGTAGGTGTGGGCCATCAACTCGTTGGCCTTCTTGCTTGCGGCGTAGAGGCTCAGCGGGTGGTCGACGTTCTGGTGAATCGAAAACGGCATGGCGGTATTGGCGCCATAGACGCTGGAACTGCTGGCATAGACGAGATGCTCGACACCATGGTGGCGACAGCCTTCGAGGATGTGGGCAAAGCCGACGATGTTGCTGTCGATGTAGGCGAGCGGGTTCTCGATGGAATAGCGCACACCTGCTTGGGCTGCAAGGTTCACTACGCGTTGCGGCTTGTATGTGGCGAATGCGTTCTCAATTGCTTTGCGGTCACTGATATCGATACGCAAGTGCGTGTAGTTTGGGTGGCTGGCATACCGGGCCAACCGTGCTTCTTTGATAGCAGGGTCGTAGTAGTCATTGTGGTTGTCGATGCCTACAACCGTATCGCCTCGCGCCAAAAGACGTAGCGCTAGGGTAGAACCAATAAATCCAGCTGATCCCGTAACAAGAACCTTCATGGACCCCTCTTAATGATGTTCGGTATTTCGGACTTAAGCTGCTCTATTTCAATTTGCAGGGCTTCATACTCAGCAACCTTCCGCCTCAAAAACTCCGCGGTCAGCTTTGACTTTTCAGCCACCCCAGCCGGCGTCAGCAAATAGGCATAACGCAGCTTGTTCTTGCTCTGGCTGAAGTTTTGCATCTTGACCAAGCCCTTTTCCACCAGGGCCTGGACACAGAAATTGATACTGCCAAGACCAACGCCCAGATTCTTAGCCAGAGCGCGCTGACTGACCTGTGGCGTCTGATGCAAACGGCGCAGGACTTCGAATTGGATTTCCTCCTGGAAACCAGCCAATTTCTGAAATGGGGATACGAGGCTCAAGGTGATTTAGGCACGCTACCGCCTTGCCGTTTCACGATCAGCAAGCGCGGTCTGCGAGGTCCAACAGGGAGTCCGGATGATAAAAGACGCGCGGCAAAGGGAACTACCGCTAGTTCGATGGACGAACGTAATTGTGCCACACCCTGATGACTTTCAGAAACGTTTTTGCCAAACAGGCAATAACGAGGCAGGTTTGTCAGCTCGCCTTGCGCAAACTGGCCGGCACGACACGCACCGCGACGGGCTTGCTCAGCATCTCGATCAGCACCACGACCCGACGCTCGCCATCGGCCATTTGGTAGATGCCCTCGATACCAGCAAACGGCGCTTTTGTCAGACGAACGCGCTCACCGGGCTTGAACAAGCGCTCGGGTTCAGTCTGAACCGACGCTTCCTGTGTTCGCAACAGTTCGATCAGGTCATCAGTTACCTGCGCCGGTTCGATCCCAAAGCTGACCAGTCGGCTGACGCCCTTGGTCGAACGGATCGGCGCCCGGCTCTTGGCTGAGTCTCCCTGACCTAAGCGGATGAACAGGTAGCGTGGGAACAGGGGCTCATCCACAACTGTCACCAGGCCCAGACGGAGCTTTTCTGATGGGAGGGTTGGGAGGTAGCACTGATAACCCTGCCGGTGGAGGTTGTCCAAGGCACACTTTTCCTGTCTGGGCTTGGTATGAACGAGATACCAGTGCATCGTCACCTCCGAAGGTTACCGTTATTGTCAGCATTTTACCACTCGGTATTGCAGCGCGGCAATGACATTCCCATCGTTCATTTCATTTGTGCTTCCTATTCGGTGGCGGCGTCGTTTCCTGATCCAGGGATTTCGTTGTTGAATGTTTTCTGCAGCCGGTTGGTCGTTGCTGTCGGGATCCTCTTCAGATTCACCATCGGCCTCCAGTTACTGCTGCACCGCCTCTTCCATGCTGACCGTGTTCAATACCAGTTCGAAATGCTCCAAGATTTCCGGTTCGTGGCGGGTGATATAGCTTTTGACGGCCTCATTGCAGAGCAGCTTGGTCAGGTAGCCTTTGGCGACCACCAGGTTCAGCAAGTTGGAGCCGTAGTTTTCTTCGGCATCCTTGTACTGGGTCTGGACTTGGCTCATCTCCTTTTCGAGTTTGACGATCTACTCGATGGGCGCCAATTGTTTGTCACGCTCGGCAGGTTTGTAGTCGGTGCGCTGCTCCGGGGGCGTGGCCTTGAGCAAGGCATCGGCATGCGCGACAGTGATGGTGTTACTCGCCACCATCAGTTCCACAGCCTCCACCTGCCGTGCAGCTTTCATGTTGCGCAGCACCGGCGTGACATCCGGCGTGAACTGCTTGTCCTGCAGCCGGGCCGTGCTCGACAACCTAAACCCAAAGGAGATCAACCACCCGAGACCGAAGACTTATCCACATCCGCCTAGTTATACTGGGCACCAATCCGTTGGGTCAGATTTAGATGAAAACCCTGGGTCAATTCGACGTGCAAATCAACAGGCCTCATCAAATGCCGTAAGATGAGTTTTGTAGCCATAGGGAACGTTGAATTCACCACGCAAATTTACTCGATGGATACCGTTGAACGAAAGGCGAGCCAAATAAAGCATTCGTGCAGCCTTCCGGACCGGCGTTCGAGGTGACGTCGCACGAATGGCATAGTAGTCGCTCTCAGAGTTCTTGAATGATTTGAGGACTCGCGCAAGTGCTTCGGCATTGTCCCGGACCTGAATATAGGCGTTGATTAGATCTACGTTTGTGTCCGAAAGGATCGCGCTTTCGGGACGGAGTGCAAAAAACACTGCGCCGCCACCCATGAATGGTTCGTAATATGTACCGAATTGCTCCGGGACGTACTTGAGGATCGAGCCAGTCAAGGCTCGCTTGCCGCCAGGCCATTTGATCAGTGGCTGATGTGGTCGAGCTTCATTCAGTCGGATTTGTTGATCTTGGCCGTTCATTTACTAGCCCCATATCTTTTTTGAATTTTGCCCCAGCGATGGAGTCTTGTCACGCGAGAGGCGCCGTTTGGGGAATCACCTAAAGAAAAACGCCCCACCCGGTCAGGGGCGAGGCGTCATTGGAACTGCGCGAATTAAACCCACCAAAGTTACCCACCGCAGTGGAAGCACTTTGGCAAAGCTATTTTCACGAAGGCTGTTGAATAGGCATCAAGCCCAGTCTTTTGCAGAGCTCTAATGTGAGCCCCGCCTGGTTCATTGAATAGAAGTGCAGCCCCGGTGCCCCGCGTTCTATCAGTCGCTGGCAAAGCTCTGTTACCACGTCCAGTCCAAAGGCCCGAATGGAGTCTGCGTCGTCGCCGAAACTTTCGAATTTGCGGCGCATCCATCGCGGAATTTCCGCTCCGCAGGCATCAGAGAATCGGGCCAGTTTGCTGAAACTGGCAATGGGCATGACGCCCGGGACAATCGGAACGACCACGCCGAGCGCCCTTGCCTCTGCGACGAAATGCTCATATGCGTCCACGTTGTAGAAGTACTGCGTGATGGCCGAACTCGCACCGGCGTCGATCTTGCGCTTGAAATTGAGCAGGTCTTCGCGCGGGCTTCTGGCTTGGGGATGCCATTCGGGATACGCGGCGACCTCGATGTGAAAACAGTCGCCGGTTTCGGCCCGGATGAATGCCACCAGTTCGTTGGCGTAGCGGAACTCACCGGCATCTGCCATTCCCGAAGGCAGATCTCCGCGCAAGGCAACAATACGGCCAATGCCGCGTTCTTTGAACCCGGCGAGCATGTCGCGGATGCTGTCTCGCGTGGAACCAACGCAAGACAAATGCGGCGCGGCATTGTAGCCCTCGGCAGCAATCTCCATTACCGTTTCGAGTGTTCGCTCGCGAGTCGAACCGCCCGCACCATAGGTCACCGAGAAAAACTCCGGCTTCAGTGCGGCAAGCCGCCTGCGGGTCTGGCGCAACTTCTCCATGCCCTCGGCGGTTTGTGGCGGGAAAAACTCGATGGATAGTTCAAGTGTCATTCCAGATCCTTGGGCGTGATGGTTCGCAGTTTCGGACCGCGCTGCGGTTCGTTCAGTAGTAGTCGCGTCAGCATCCAGGAGATCACGCTGTACAGCATTGAGCCAATGACGCCGGCAATGAATCCGTCCACCACGAAGCCGTCGAGCAACCGAGCCGCGAGGAGGAACATCAGACCGTTGATGACGAAGATGAACAACCCCAGCGTCAATAGCGTGACCGGCAGGGTGAGCAGCAACAGTATCGGACGGATCACCGCGTTGATCAGGCCCAGCACCACCGCCACCCCCAGTGCCGTTGCGAAACTGGCAACGTGTATCGAGGGCAACAGGTAGGGCAGGGCCAACAGTGCAAGGGCGTTGATCAGCCAGACAACCAGCAGGCGCATCAATCTCTCCTTGTGAGACGGCAGACGTTTCCGGGCTCAGTAGCGGTATTGATCTGTCTTGTAAGGCCCTTCCTTGGGCACGCCGATGTAGGCGGCTTGCTGGTCGGTCAGTTCGGACAGTTGCGAGTTCAGCTTTTTGAGCTGCAAGCGTGCCACTTTCTCGTCAAGGTGCTTGGGCAATGTGTAGACGCCCACCGGGTAGTCTGCGTTACGCGTGAAGAGCTCAATCTGCGCGATGGTCTGGTTTGCGAATGATGAAGACATCACATAGCTGGGATGTCCCGTACCGCAGCCCAGATTCACCAGGCGACCCTTGGCCAGAAGAATGATGCGTTTGCCATCGGGGAAGATGATGTGATCGACCTGCGGCTTGATTTCTTCCCACTCATATTTCTCGACAGAGGCGACATCGATCTCGTTGTCGAAGTGACCGATGTTGCAGACGATGGCCTGATCTTTCATCTTCGCCATGTGGTCGTGGTTGATGACATGGAAGTTGCCGGTGCAGGTGACGAAGATGTCGGCCTTGTCGGCGGCGTATTCCATGGTGACGACGCGATAGCCTTCCATCGCTGCCTGCAGGGCACAGATCGGATCAATCTCGGTGACCCATACCTGGGCCGACAGCGCACGCATGGCCTGAGCCGATCCCTTGCCCACATCGCCGTACCCGGCGATCAGGGCAACCTTGCCGGCAATCATCACGTCGGTGGCGCGCTTGATGCCATCAACCAGCGACTCGCGACAGCCGTAGAGATTGTCGAACTTCGATTTGGTGACGGAGTCATTCACGTTGATCGCCGGAATCTTCAGTTCGCCGCGCTCGTGCATCTGATACAGGCGATGCACTCCGGTGGTGGTCTCTTCCGTTACGCCCTTGATCTGTGCCAGACGTGTCGAATACCAGGTATTGTCGGTTGCGAGTTTGGCCTTGATGGCCGCGAACAGAATCTGTTCCTCTTCAGCGCCGGGATTGGCCAGTACCGATATGTCTTTCTCCGCTCTTGCACCCAGATGCAGCAGCAAGGTCGCGTCACCGCCATCGTCGAGGATCATGTTGGAGTAGCCATTGTCGGGCCACTCGAAAATACGATGTGTGTAATCCCAGTAGTCGACCAGAGTTTCGCCCTTGACGGCAAATACGGCCACGCCATCGGCGGCGATCGCTGCTGCCGCATGATCCTGGGTCGAGAAGATATTGCACGACGCCCAGCGCACTTCGGCGCCCAGCGCAGTCAGCGTTTCAATCAGCACCGCCGTCTGGATCGTCATGTGCAGGCTGCCGGTAATGCGCGCGCCTTTGAGCGGCTGGCTTTTGGCGAATTCCTCGCGTATCGCCATCAGGCCAGGCATCTCGGTCTCGGCAATGCGGATTTCCTTGCGTCCCCAGTCGGCAAGGCCGAGGTCAGCAATAACGTAGTCTTGGTTTTTGGTAGCAGCGTTAGTCACAGCGTTCATGAGGGTTCCTTGAACAGTGACCGGGAGGGAGGCGAACTCACCCTGCCCGGTACGGGTTGGGTGAGCGCAGTTTGAAAATGGTCCGAGCCTGGGGGGCACATTGAAACTACCCTTGCAGCGCTCCTCGGAAGCCAAAGATTATATCGTTTTCCGGCATTTGCGTTGACGCACTGCCGCATATCCAACTATAATTGCCCCTCTCTGACGCGGGGTGGAGCAGTCTGGCAGCTCGTCGGGCTCATAACCCGAAGGTCGTAGGTTCAAATCCTACCCCCGCAACCAATAAAAAGACAACAGGGCCAATCACTTAGCGGTGGTTGGCCCTGTTGCGTTGGACCGCGATTTGGCGCATGGCCCACAGATGGCCCACGAATGGCCCATCAATGGCCCACCCTCAAAACACCAGACTCGGCATTGAGGCGACTTCTGACCTTTGGGTATTTTCGCTACGTGGAATTTGGGCCATGGCAACTGTTGATCGCCTCTTACGCGGATTTGTCGTTGAGTCGACAATACAAGCGGGCACTGGTTTGTGACCCGCTCACTTGGTTTTGTCGGTTGTCGCCACGCGCTCGAACAGTTCCCCCACTTCGACGCCAAATAGCTCACACAGTTTGTCGATGGCATCCAAATCTACACGTGCCGCGGTTTCTTTGTAGTGGAAGCTCAAGTCGAGCACGATGGTCAATTTTGCGTGCGCACGAACACATGCTTTCCGATCACCGGATAAACCGGAAATATCCGATCATTTCTCGCAGCCGCGACGAAGTCTCCTTCATCTGCATGGCTTTCCCGGTGACATCGGCAATAGAAGACGCGGTCTGGTCTATACCGCTGACAATACCTTCTACTTGGCTCGCGATTTCATTCCCGGCGGCCGATTGCTGACGGGTTCCATCGGCAATGTGCTGGGAAATGAATGCGACTTCCTCTCCGTGATGAGCTACTGCGTCAAGTCCCTCACGCGCGGCCACAACAGCCTTATCGGCACCAGCAACATGTATCCCAGCCGCTTCCATCGCAGTCACCGCAATTTGCGTGATGCGCTGAATTTCCTGAACACTGGCGGTAATTTCCGAGGTCTGCTTGCTCGAATTCTCAGCCAGCTTTCTGACTTCATCAGCAACCACTGCGAAGCCCCGTCCTGTTTCGCCGGCTCGGGCAGCTTCAATGGCTGCGTTCAAAGCCAGCAGATTGGTCTGATCGGCAATTCCTTTAATGACTTGACTCACAAGGTCAATGGCCAGGATGGATTGAAACAATTCGGCCATGGTCTGCCCCGCTTCACTGACAGTCGTCACCACATTTTGAGAAGCACTCTGAGTTTCACCCATGCGCAAGGATGCCTCATCCAAAAGCCCGCGCGATGCTTCTACCGCCTTCGATGCCTGCTGTGCACTGTCGGCAATTTCATTGACCGACACGACCAGTTGTTCGACTGCTGCGGCAATGCTGCTGGCGGCATCGGATTGAACCTCGGTCACCGCGCGCGTTCGGTCCATCTCGGCACTAAGGCCGACGGCACTAGTTCCAACCATTTCCGCCGCCTCGGCGATCTCCGCCATCATGGCCTTGAGATGGGTCTGCATCGTGACTACGCTGTCGTTGAGCCTGCCCAACTCATCGATACGATGTAATGGAATGGTGTCAGTCAAATCACCTTGGGAAATATTTTCGAGACGGCCGGTGATGCGATGGATGGTGGTCATGATCTGAGTCTTCATGACCAGCAACCAGACACCCGCCGCAATCCCGGAAATGCTTAGCAACTGTAGCGTGCCGTCAATCACTTGCGCTGACAGCCCCATGGCGGGTCCCAGCAGGTGCGCCGCCGTACCGAGAACCTGGGCGATCAATAGCCAGAGTATGAGGCCGGTGAGCTTGGCATCCAGCGGAATGCCCATCCAGGTCGACGGCTTGGGGATGGTCGCCGTGCCTTCCTTCAGTTGCCTATAGAGTGCTTCGGCATCCGCGATCTGCTGGCGACTCGGTTCAGTGCGCACCGACATGTAGCCGATGATCCGGTCGCTCTTCAGGACCGGTACAACCAGCGCATCCACCCAATAGAAGTCGCCATTCTTGCAGCGGTTTTTAACGATGCCACGCCAGGGGCGACCCTTCTTGATCGTGTCCCACAGCCATACGAACGCGCCGGGGAGCATGTCCGGGTGGCGCACCACGTTGTGGTTCTTGCCAATCAGCTCGTCGCGACTGAATCCGCTGATTTCAACGAAGGTGTCGTTGGCGTAGGTAATTATTCCCTTGAGATTTGTTCGCGAGACTATGTAGCGGCCCTTTGGAAAGGGAACTTGAATCTGAGTAACGGGTAAATTGGTTTTCATTTTGATGACTTGATATTGAATTTCTAAAGGACGGTGCAAGCGATAGCGGTGCGTATTGCCGGAATCCGGCCCTGTCGGCCAACTTCAGTCGCCTATTGGTTATCGAATAAGGTCTTCACCCGCTGGTTAGTGCTGCCTTTGAACTTGGTGCATGGCACCGAAAAGAAGAGCAGGCCAGTCTCTGCCGACACCCGGGGTCAATCCGAAAAGAGAGCACCAATTTATTGGATCATCACAGGCAATCATCATAAGGCTTCCAATTGTCTCTCAGGTACCACTCGCCTCCGAGCTGATGCGATGGTAGCGCTGATCCAATTCCAGAATATGAGTGCGTAGCCAATTGGTAAGGAACTTGAGAAGCGTCTCATTCAGATGATCCCGGAGTCCCTGCTGATATTGCCATCTGACCAGGTTCACCCTATCGGTAAAACTCTTGTGCGCAAGGCGGTGGGTCTCAAAGTCAGGATAGTCGATAGCCACCATGTGATCTTCTTCGCTCCGGAAATGATCCTTTGCATAGGAAGACAATTCCTCCAGGGCATAGGCAACGTAATTCTGGTTTCCCGTCGATTGAGCCGTGGCTATCTGATTAATGAGGTCGACCAGTTTGATATGGTCATTGTCGAGGCTCGGATGGCCAACACTCATCTCGCTGGTCCACACGATCCGACTGACCTTTGAGCGCCGGTCCATGGCCATTAGAAAGGCCTCCACCACCACGGGGTCGAACTGGCTGCCCGCCTTCTCCCGGATGTAATCAGTCACCTGATCAATGGGCCACGGCTCCTTATAGGGGCGTTTGCTACTGAGCGCATCGAAGACGTCCACCACGGCCACGATTCTCGCCGCCAGTGGAATAGCATCGCCCTTCAGTCCCTTCGGATAACCGCTGCCATCATATTGCTCGTGATGGCTTTCAGCGACCTGGGCCGCCACGGAAAGGTACAAAGTTCCCTGGGCGACCCGGCCGGCCCGGGCCAGAATTGCGCAGCCCTGGACCGTGTGGGCCTCCATCACTTTTCGCTCCTGCGCATCCAGCTTCCCGGGTTTGAGCAAAATTCGGTCGGGAATCGCTACTTTGCCCACATCGTGGAGAATGCTGGCCGTGCCTACCTGTTCGACGAACTCGTCGGTCAGTTCGCCGGAAAAGCAGTTTTCTTCACGCAGCACCCAGATGATTTCGTCCGTCATGTGGGCAACCCGCATGACATGTTCTCCCGTATCGGTATCCTTGCATTCGGCCAAATCGGCCAGGGCGACGACCGCAGCCTGATGAGCAAGCTTGACTGTTCCCAGACTGGTCAAGTAGCCGAAGGTCGTTGTCACGAGATTGCCGAACAGAGCTTTTACGTTCCAGTCGATCGTCATTCCATCTAGCTGAATGCATTCCAGGTATATCAAGAGGGATTGCTCGCCAGAAACCGGTATCTCCCACACGGCCCAACGGCTTTCCGCAGCCGCATTCGCAACATCCAGGCCCGAATCAATTCGTTGCCGTACCGAGACATCATCAAAATCGGCTATGGGACCAATTGTCATGCTGGCAAACCGGCCGGTTCCGGCAATGACGAGGCTCTGCCGAGTTCCGTTGTCCCTGATGCAAAACAGGCAGTCAGTTGGGGTATGCAGAATGCGCCCGAGAACCCTCAGGGACTTTTCGGCGAAATCCTTGACATTGCGTGCCGACAGGAGATCGGCGGTACTCATGGAAATCTGCCGGATTGCGTAGTCGCTCGACTCGATCAAGGCATTCTGTGCTTTGAGTTTCGCTGATTTTCGGGTCAGCGATTCAATATGACCTTCAAGACGAATGGACATTTCGTTGAAGTGATGGGTCAGTTCACCAAGTTCGTCACGTGAGGAAACCTTGAGGCGCGCTGAAAAATCGCCAAGCAGGATGCGCCTTACGGAGTCGCTTAGTTCGCCGATGGATCGAGCGATCGAGAAAGAAAAGGCCAGGAACAGCCAAAAGATCGCGATTAGCCCCAGCCCGGCTGCGGCCCATGCGAGTTGCTGCTTCCGTCCGAGTTCGTCCACCCTTGCCGCAAGCAGATCATCAAGCGCGACGGCCGTCACATCGAGTGCCCGGTAAATTTCGTCAATGGACCTTGTGGCGGCCTTGAAATAATCTTCCGCGCTGTCGGTCGGCTGGTTTTTATTGAGGAGCACGCCTTCCAGTTCGAGGAATTTATCGACGTTGGCACGGATCGCGTCGGCCCGGGCTTCAAGTTTATTTTTCAGGCTCGGATTGCTCTCGAAGCTGATCCTGTATGCGTTGGCCGCATCTTTCACGAGCGACTGGGCCGATCCGTAACGCATGTAGATATCGACCCGATCTTCTTGGGTGATCTTGCCTCTTGACGCGCCCAAGGTTGTTGTGGCCCTGATCTGGCCCAGAGCTTCGCTCAATCTTGGCAATTGGACAATGATGACGGACTGCAAACTGTCGCTGTCGAGGCTCGTGTCGAACGCCAGGCCCGACAGGTTTGCGAGATGCTGAAACAAGGAGAGCAAGTCGTCTATTGCCACGGTATGGTCGCGAAAGCTCTGTTCGGCTATGACGCCGGGTCCTCGCTCTTGCGCTTCGAGATCCTGAAGGCGTTTCGCTACGCTGCTCCATCGTTCCGTTATCTTCAGAGAGTCGCCATACCGCTCGTTCAGAGTGTCGATTGCCTTGATGGCATCGTCGCGCTGGCCATGCTTGGCCCAAATCCGGGGACCAAACGTGGCGTCGCCCCCAAGGTACGCTGCAGTCATGCCCCTGTCCTCCTGCATGTGCTTCAGCAAGGTTCGCAGCGCGGACGCGTATTTGAGACCCACTCGCTCTTTCTGCATGGCATTGATCTTCACGCTCAATTCCTCGTTGAGGAGGAAAAGTGTCAGAGCAATGGGCAAAAAGATGATCGCCCCCATCAATAGGAACTTTTGTGGATACCGGTAACGATTCAGTAACCTGATTGCGAATCCAAGTATCAGATTCATCGCCGGCCTTCGTTGAAGGATGTACCGAGGGCCAGCCCCGCAACACGAAACACGCGCACGGTTATCCAAATGCGGAACTTGGCGGGTGAAGGCAAAGCGGCACAGCAAAGACTCAGGGCATCTATCATTCCGTACGCCCTGATGGCGCTGAACTGAGTGCTGGCTTTTCGCCGGTAGTCAGGCAAGCCGATTGTATTTCCCATATCGCTACACATAAACAGCAGCCTCGTCCAATCAATACCGCGATAGAAATGCGTCGTGTCCGTGGCTAAGAGGTCGCCTTTGCTTCAGGAGGACAGTTAGCCTTCAAAATCGCATCGCGGGGTCTGGGCGAGAATCTTGGCGAGCGGCAGACTAGCCAAAGATCGGGCTGGAGTCTACCACTGAAGGCGTAACCTCAGACTCCAACCGACGGTCCCGTCTTTACTGCGCGGTTGCTTGGGTCAGGGTCGAGGGTGCCCGCGAATTGCTGGTTGCGTATAGAGGGAAAACTGAAACCACGAGGGCTATTTGGTGGCCGTCTTATTTGCCCGGGTTGAAACCGGAACGCAAGCCGCAAATGACAGCTAAGGAATTTCGACATGACGCTCGGAAACACTACTTACGGCGCCGGCAATGACGGCCTGCAGCCGGGTCCGAGCCTTCACTTTAATCAGATTCAACCCGTTGGAACGGCCGGTCCTGTCCTGAAACCTGCCGCTCAAATATCATGCCTACGGCATCGTCTATGACGGACCCCGCTGCATTGCCGAAGTTCAGGCGACAATATCGCTCGCTAACACATAGCGAATGGTGACTTCCGCACTTTCCACATTCCTGGTGAAGGTCCGCTTCCATTTTTCACTACCGACCGCAATGGGCACCGAGCACGCATCGACCCCGCCAAGCTTGGCGCCGGAAAGCCGTCACTGAGATTTCGCTCCTCCGAACCGGCCAGTGGGGTAAAGCAGCACCCGGCTCAGACTGTGTAAAAACCAGTGTCCGCGATGACTGCAATACTTAGAGTTACCCGGGAAGAGTGAATTTTCCAAGTCGGAGGAGGAGTTTGTAGACCGGCTGAAACTGACTGATGGCGAGTATTCGGGATGCCACTTCAGCAACTCACCGTCTCGCCAGCGCCGACTTTTTGCGGTACCGGTAGATTATTGCGTGCAGCCTGTTGTTATGCGCTGCAGGTATCGATGATCACAGCCCGCGCACCCATGTCGGGCGCAGCCTGGCATTCTCCGGGCGGGCGATGGCGGTCCGGATTTCGCTGAGCAGGCGCTCTTTTTCTGCACCCAGTGTTCCCTTCAGCACCAGGCGATTCGAGGCATGATCGCTGCGAAATACGGTGCGCTTGAGGTCCAGTGTCGAGATCAATATTTCCATTTCCGCAAACAGTTCGGCCTGGGTGCAGGGCATCCATTCCGCAAATCCGGCACGAAAGCGTTCCTCGCCCTGCGGGAAGCTCACCACCAGCGTGGCGAGAAACTCGGGCTGGGTCGCATTGGCCAGGAGCGCGGAATTCTCGGCGTGTTGCCGCGACAAAGTTTTGCCGCCCAGACCATTGAGGATCATTACCGAGCGCTTGATACCGGCCTGTTGCAGTTTGTCGAGTGCTTCGCAGGTGCTGTCGAACGTTTCGCCCTTGTGCACCCTGGCCAGCACGTCGTCGTCGCCCGATCCGGCGCCGACATAAGCCATGCTGAGACCTGCGGCGGCCAGTTGCTTGAGTTCGTCCACGGATTTCTTTTTGAGATTGCGCGGCAGGCAATAGCTGGAGACGCGACGCACCGATGGCAGGTGCTCGTGGATGGCCGCGAGAATTTCGAGCAGACGCCGGGTGGGCAGGACGAGCGCATCGCCGTCGGCAAGAAACACCCGGCGGATCCCGTTGCCGAAGCGCTCGCCGCAGCGGCGCAGTGTCTCCAGCGTTTCCTCTGTGTTGCGCGCGCGGAATTTCTTCTGCGGCGCAGTGTACATTTCACAGAAGGTGCATTGGTTCCACGAGCAGCCGTCTGTCACCGGCAGTATCAGCGAGTCTGCCTCGCTGGGCGGGCGGAATACAGGATCAACGTAGCGGATGGGATAGCCTTCATTCATGCGGGCAATTATCGCAGGGCGACGGGCGGTATGATCCCCTCCCCCCCCCCAATTTTCCGTTCTCAATTCATGTCCTTTCCTGCACTGGCTTTTGTCGACCTGGAAACCACCGGTGCCACGGCAACCACCGATCGCATTACCGAGATCGGCATCGTCGAAGTCGACGAGTCCGGCGTGCGCGAGTGGTCGTGTCTGGTGAATCCGGGCACCCCGATTTCCGGTTTCATTGAAAGACTGACGGGGATATCGAACGCCATGGTGGCACAGGCTCCCGACTTCGCCGACGTGGCAGTCGACGTCAAGGCGCGCCTTGAGGGGCGTCTTTTCATCGCCCACAATGCGCGCTTCGACTATGGCTTTTTGAAAAATGAGTTCAAACGGATCGGGCAGGATTTTCGCGCCACTGTCTTGTGCACCGTGAAACTCTCACGCAAACTTTTTCCGCAGCACGCCAAACACAATCTGGACAGCCTGATCGAGCGCCACGGTCTTGAGGTGAGCAGCCGGCACCGGGCTTTGGGCGATGCCCGGTTGATCCACCAATTCTGGAATCGTGTTCAGGCCGATATCGCACCCGAATTGCTGGCCGAGACGCTCAGGACACTGACGGCGCGCCCCAGCCTGCCGGCCGGGATCGAGCCCTCAATGATCGACGACTTGCCGGACGGGCCGGGGGTCTATCTGTTCTACGGCGAGAACCAGTTGCCGCTGTATGTCGGCAAAAGCAAGGAATTAAAAAAGCGCGTGCTGTCGCACTTTGCTGCCGATCACACGGCGGCCCGGGAAATGGATCTGGCGCGGCAGGTCAAGCGTATTGAGTACATCGAAACCGGTGGTGAGATCGGTGCGCTGCTCAAGGAAGCGTCACTGATCAAGCAATTGCTGCCGATTCACAATCGTAGTCTGCGCCGCAATGGCGAACTCTGCTTCTGGCAGTTGATCGAAAAACATCCGGGGGAGTGGCGGCCGGAGCTCATGCCTTCGGGTGCCTACGAGTTTAGACCGCAGGCGCATTGGTACGGGCCGTTCAAAAGCGCGAGGGAAGCCAAACGGGTATTGACGGAACTGGCGAAGTCTCATCAGCTATGCCATGGGCTGCTCGGCCTTGAGTCGGTGAAACCCGGCAAGCCATGCTTTGCCTACCAGTTGCAGCAATGCAAGGGCGCGTGTGTTGGCAAGGAGCCGGTGTTGTCGCACAGTGCGCGGCTGATGGCGGCGCTGAGCCGCCACAAGATCGAGCCGTGGCCCTTTTCGGGTCCGGCCTGGATCAAAGAGGGCGGTGAGGTGCACCTGATCCACCATTGGCGGCATCTGGGTACCGTGTGCGATGAAGCGGATTTGTATGCGTTGCTCGAAGCGTCAGCGCCTGTGTTCGAGCGCGATAGCTACCGCATTCTGGTCAAGGCGCGCGATCGGATGATTCCGCTTGCGTCGCGCAGTAATGTTTGAGCTTTATTGGTGAGGCGAACCGGCGCAGCGGTGGCCGATCTCGAGCAAACTTGTGACGTGGACGTGCAGCGCAAACAGGGTTTGACTACTGCCCGCGCTGCCGGGTCCAGGTGCCTAGCTCGATGCGCCGGGTTTCCTGCCAGGGCTCTTGGGCGGAATGTATCCAGCGACGCGACAGAGCACGGCTTCAATCTTCTCGCCATTGTTGAATCGCGTGACGCTGCACTTTGAAATCTCACCGCGAGCCGACAGGTCTGTAATAGAACGCCGAACTTTTGCCAGCGAGAGCCCGGTCGCCGCAGCGATTTCCGAGTCGAAGCGCTGACCGTTGTCTTTAAGGTATTGCATAATTTCTTGCATATCAAGTGCTCCCCGTGAAGGTGACGATTTGGAATCGACCGGTTGCATATCTCAGATTCTCCTATCCTGTGCCTGCAGCCGACTGTGAAGCAAAGCCACTACTGTTACTTGCTGCCAACCGTGTCGAATCCTGGTGGGCCCAGCGAGACTCGAACTCGCAACCAAAGGATTATGAGTCCTCTGCTCTAACCATTGAGCTACAGGCCCTTTGTTAATCTGCAACGGCTCGCGTTGCATGAGCCGTTGGCCTTGCGTGATCACGTTTCTGAGTCAAGAAAGCTGCGCAGTTTTTCCGAACGTGTCGGGTGACGCAGTTTGCGCAACGCCTTGGCTTCTATCTGCCGAATGCGTTCGCGCGTAACGTCAAACTGCTTGCCAACCTCTTCCAGCGTGTGATCGGTATTCATTTCAATGCCAAAGCGCATGCGCAATACCTTGGCTTCGCGCGGTGTCAGGCTGTCAAGAACATCTTTGGTGACCTCGCGCAAGCTGGCAAACAAGGCAGCGTCGCCCGGCGAAAGTGTGGCATGGTCTTCGATGAAATCGCCCAGATGGGAGTCGTCATCGTCGCCGATCGGCGTTTCCATGGAGATCGGCTCCTTGGAGATCTTGAGGATCTTGCGGATCTTCTCCTCGGGCATTTCCATTTTTATCGCCAGGGTCGCCGGATCAGGTTCCAGTCCGGTTTCCTGAAGAATCTGGCGGCTGATGCGGTTCATCTTGTTGATGGTTTCGATCATATGCACCGGAATGCGGATGGTGCGTGCCTGGTCGGCAATCGAGCGCGTAATCGCTTGTCGAATCCACCATGTGGCGTAGGTCGAGAACTTGTAGCCACGACGGTATTCGAATTTGTCCACCGCCTTCATCAGACCGATGTTGCCTTCCTGGATCAAGTCCAGAAACTGCAGACCGCGATTGGTGTATTTCTTTGCAATCGAGATTACGAGGCGCAGGTTGGCTTCAGTCATTTCACGCTTGGCGCGACGAGCTTTGGCTTCGCCGGTGGACATCTGTTTGTTGATGTCCTTGAGTTCCTTGAGCGGAATGCCGATGCGGTTTTGCAGATCGATCAGGCGCTGCTGTTCTTCGAGAATGTTCGGCGCGGCGCGCATGAGCTGGGCGCAATAAGGTTTGCCCGACTGCACTTCATGCTTGAGCCACTCCATGTCGGTCTCGTGGCCGGGGAAGGTCTTGATGAACTGTGCGCGAGGCATGTGCGCTTTATCCACGCAAAAATGAAGGATCTTGCGTTCGTGACTCCGCACCGCTTCGACCATTCCGCGAACCGAGTCGCACAGGCGTTCGATCGACTTCGCAGTGAAGCGGATATTCATCAACTCGTCTGAAATCTGCTTCTGCAAACGCAGATAGCCTTTGTCTTGCGAGCCCTTCTTGGCCAGGGTCGGCTGCAAACGGGCAAATAGCGCATGGATCACCGAGAAGCGTTCGAGGGAGTCCATTTTGAGTTGCAGAAGCGAGGCAGAAATTCGTGCGCTGCCGTCGTCGTCGTCGTCGTCGGTATCCTGTTCAACCTCAAGCTCTTCATCCTCGGCCAATGCTTCGATGTCTTCGCCGGCGGCGTTTGG
>JAIPCS010000113.1 GCA_021738105.1 Sulfuritalea sp. | reverse complement strand
CATGTGCGGCGTAGTTGCGGCCGACACAATAAATCCGTCGCACGGGAAAGCTGTCGGTACTGCCGGCAATGGGTACCGAGGGAATCTGGGCGGGGGGAATTGCATAGCTCATGGCGGCTCCTGTAGGGATGGAAGGATTATCGCCGATTGCCTGACAAGGCAAAAAATTTGAAGCCCATTCACTTTTAACCGTTGCGTAGTGGATATCTGGTGATACCCACTGCTGCTTTCGACTCCTGATAGATGGGCATTTTCTTGAATGGATCGATAGCTGCATAGAAAAAATGGTTTTGACGTCAAGTACCAAAGAGGCGAAGAATGCAACGAACCCGCCCGAAGAGGTGGCCCTGAGACGAGACAAAGGAGGAACTATCATGCGACAGTATTCCGCTCTGCCCAATCGGCCTCTGCGGCCACATACCCGCTTTCACAAGCCTGGCCAGGCCCTGGCACCCAGCGTTACGCTGGAAGATCCGGCGGTTGCGGTGATGACCGATTTTCAGCAAGTCACCGCGTTCACCATCGATCCGGATGTCAGCGTCGACACCGCCGCCCGTGTCATGAGTCGGCGCAATGTGCATTTGCTGCTGGTGGTGAATGTGGACAATCATGTCCTCGGGATGATCACTTCCAATGATCTCCTTGGCGAGAAAACGCTCCAGTGCATCAATTCGCGAGGCATCACCCGTGATGAAGTCCTGGTGCGGGACATCATGACGCCAGATAGTCGGCTTGAAGTTATCAGCATGGATGACGTGTTGCACGCGCACGTCGGTCACGTGGTGGCGACGCTCAAGGCCAAGGGACGTCAGCACGCTGCGGTCGTGGATGAGGATGCTTCCGGTCACCAGATATTGCGCGGCCTGTTCTCCTGTTCGCAGTTGGCCCGCCAGTTGGGAGAGCCGGTGGAAACACCCGAGATCGCCCAGAACTTTGCCGAGATCAGTCTGGCTTTCAAGACTTGAATCCAGTATTCAGGTCCCGTCAGGAAACGGCGGGGTGTGGAAATCTGGTTTTGCCGAAATTGATGCTGACGTAGCTCTGGCGGCGGGGGGCTGATGCCGAACGCATGGTCTAATGCCACCCATGCGTATTTTTGTATTGGGCTTTGTCGGAGGTATCTGGCTGCTGCAGCAGAGCGCAGCGCTGCCCACCGCACCATGGCTTGTCGGTCTTGGATCTGGAGTTCTGCTGGTTTTGGGGCTGCGGTCCCGGATGCGCAAGACATACGCCTTGCTATCACATGGGGCGACTCCGGTGGCAGTGAGATCCATCATGGTCGCGCTGGTGGCCGTGACGGGCATCGCTTCGGGCTTTATCTATGCGGCGAGTTTCGCGTATCAGCGTCTCGCCGAGGAACTGCCAACGACCGTCGAGGGCCAAGATATTGAATTGACCGGTGTCGTTTCCACACTTCCTCAGACCTTGGAACGTGGCATTCGGTTTGGTTTTGATGTGGAAAGCGCTGCTGTCGACGTGCCGCGGCATATCTCTCTGGCCTGGTATTGGGGACGGACAGACATCGATGATGATGTTACGCGGCAGATTCCGGTACGAGTCGGCGAGCGCTGGCATTTCATCGTCCGTCTGAAACGTCCGCATGGGAATCTGAACCCGCAGGGTTTTGACTACGAAGCCTGGCTGTTTGAACGAGGGATTCGGGCCACCGGCTATGTGCGCCCGCTCGGCGCCGAACGAATCCAGGCACGTGTGTGGACACCCGGCTACGCGGTTGAAATGCTACGACAGTCGATTCGTGATCGCTTTCGGGCGACGCTGCCGGAAGCTTCCTATACCGGCATTTTGATTGCACTTGCCATCGGCGACCAGAACGCGATTGATCCCGAGTTGTGGCAGATCTTCGCCCGTACCGGCGTCACGCACCTGATGAGTATTTCGGGCTTGCACGTAACAATGCTGGCAGGCTTTGCCTATCTGGTATTCCACTGGCTGTGGAGGCGTTCGGCGCGCCTGCCTCTGCTGGTTCCGGCTCAGCATGCGGCAGCTGCCGGAGGACTGCTCGCGGCCTTTCTGTATTGCCTGCTGGCGGGTTTCGCTGTGCCGGCCCAGCGCACTCTGTACATGCTTGGTGTCGTGGTACTGGCAAAGCTTTCGGGACGGGAGCTTCCGGCTTCACGCATCTTGGCGGGAGCGCTGCTTCTGGTTTTGTTGATTGATCCCTGGGCGGTGCTGGCCGCTGGTTTCTGGCTCTCCTTCGGAGCCGTGTCCTTGCTGTTTCATATTGGCAGCGGGCGCCTTGGGGCTGCGCACTGGCTACTGGAATGGGGCCGCGCACAATGGGCCGTGACGCTCGGAATGCTGCCGGCCTTGCTGGCCCTGTTTCAGCAGTTTTCACTTGTCTCGCCACTGGCCAATGCCGCTGCGATTCCCCTGGTCAGTTTCATCGTTACACCTCTGGCACTTATGGGGACGTTGCCGATGCTATCCCCGTTCCTGGAGCTGGCGCATTTCGTAACAGCAGGGTTGATGGTTTTCATCGAGTGGCTCGCGAACTTGCCGCTCGCAATGTGGCAACAGGCCGCGCCGCCGTCATGGGCCGTACTATTGGCGCTGTTTGGCGCAGTCTGGATATTGTTGCCGAGAGGTTTTCCATCGCGCTGGCTGGGTATTCTGGCGTTTCTTCCGCTGCTGACAGTACAGCCAATACGTCCTGCGCCGGGTACGGCCGAGATAGTGGTGCTTGACGTCGGGCAGGGCTTGGCAGTGCATGTTCAGACAGCCGCGCATGATCTGCTCTTTGATGCAGGCCCCGCGTTTTCAGCGGATGCGGACAGCGGCAACCGCATCATCGTGCCTTACCTGAGGTCGATCGGTGTGCGTTCTCTGGACTTGCTGGTGATCAGCCATGCTGACAAGGATCATGAAGGCGGCGCCGCATCGGTATTGTTGAATTCATCAGTCGCAATGCTGAAGACCTCTTTGCCATTCGAACACATTTTGTCCGCGCAGCCAGTGCCCTACCAGCCTTGCAGAGCCGGTGATCGATGGACTTGGGATGGGGTGGATTTCCAGATGTTGCATCCGGATCGGATCTCCGTTTCGCGTAAAACCAACGATGCCAGCTGTGTACTGCAAATTACCGCGAGTGGAAAATCGATGCTACTGACCTCTGACATTGAGCGCGTTTCAGAAACCGCGCTGCTCGAACGCGATTCGAAAGCTCTGGCCGCAGACGTAATGACGGTGCCGCATCACGGAAGCCGGACTTCATCGACGCCGGAATTCATGGCGGCGGTGGCCCCGAAAGACGTGATCTTTCCCGTGGGTTATCGAAATCGCTTTGGGCATCCCAAAGCAGATGTGCTTGAGCGCTACTCAGTGGCAGGTATTCGCATGCATCGCACAGATGCCAACGGCGCGGTAAAGGTCAGACTTGATCCTGCGGGAATTCAAATCTGGCATGAACGCAGACAGCGAAGGCGTTACTGGCACGCCGGACCACCCGAATAAGGATGAAGTCTCCCTGTAGCGGCGGTAAAGGGTAGTCGCGCTTACTATAATCGGGTTCAGAACATTGCCGGCTTTTTCCATGACGCCCTGTGACAGTATTCCATTTGCCGGATTGAAACCCGAACCTATTCTCGATGCCATCGAGAGCCTTGGCTACCATTGCGATGGGGCTTTGATGGCATTGAACAGTTATGAGAACCGGGTTTGGCAAATCGGGATCGAGGATCAGCCGCCGCTGATTGCAAAGTTCTATCGGCCGGGTCGTTGGAGTGACGACCAGATAGCGGAGGAACATGCTTTTACCGTCGAAATGTTGTCTGATGAATTGCCGGTTGTAGCGCCGCTCTCACGGGATGGAAAGACTTTGTTCGAGCATCAGGGTTTCCGCTTTTCGATATTTCCCCGCCAAACCGGGCGCGCTCCCGAATTTTGCGAACCACAGATACTGGAATGGATGGGCCGCTTGATGGCGCGCATTCATATCGTTGGCGCGCGCCGGAAATTTTCTTCTCGCGAGTCTCTGAATATTCAGAGCTTTGGTGTCGACTCACGCGACTGGCTGCTTGGTTCACGTGTCATTCCACCTGATCTGGAAGCCGTATGGCAGGGTGTTGCTGATCAGGCGCTGGACGGCGTGCGCCATTGTTTTGAGCGGGCAGGGTCGATCAAGCAATTGCGTCTCCATGGAGATTGCCACGCAGGGAATGTGCTATGGACCCAGGATGGTCCGCATTTTGTGGATTTTGACGATGCACGCATGGGGCCGGCCATACAGGATCTGTGGATGTTGCTTTCCGGCGATGCCGAGGACATGGGAAAGCAATTCGGACATGTCCTGGCAGGTTACGAAACTTTCCGTGAATTTGATGATCGAGAACTGCATCTGGTGGAAGCGCTGCGCACCCTGCGCCTGATACATCATTCCGCGTGGCTTGCACGGCGCTGGAATGACCCGGCCTTTCCCGCCGCGTTTCCGTGGTTTGCCACAAACCGCTATTGGGAGGAGCGAATTCTTGAGCTCCGCGAACAGATCGCATCGATGCAGGAGCCATCGCTGATCGCCCGGTAACGTGTCCGCATCGCGCAACAAATTTTGGTTCGAGATCCGGATCGGCGCGACACTTCGGAGTCTGTTGCTGATCTCGTGGCGGCAATGGCGCTTCTAGTCTATTTGTGTAATTGAAAATAGATACATCTTCAATTATTGTTCCATCAAGTTACACAACCGGAATTGCTTGGCAATTGCTCGGCGGCTGCGAGCAAGCAAAACCGACCAATTTGACACCTTGGGAGAAGAAGATGAGTTTGATAGCCCTTCTGCGCAGTTTGCAAATCACGGCCGGAATTCGTAAAGGCACCGCTCAAATTTGCATACTGGCGTTTTCGGGATTGCTTTGTTTTGGCACTCAGATCGCATTGGCCCAGCAAACGAGCAATACTTTTGCGATTCCCAGCGACATGAAGTTTGCGCCCAGCGGCACCATCACGCTGAAGGACGGGACCAAGCTCAATACGACCACTCTTCCCAAGGACTATGACAAGGCGATTACCGTGATCTCGGCAAAGCCGGCAACCCGTCCGGATGTCAGTCGGCCGACCTGCGGCGGTGTCGAGAACGGGCGTCCGCAAGCCAAATGCCAGGCGCAGTCGGCGACGTTCGAGTCTGCGGCCGTTGGCAAATGTCCGTCCGGCACCTTCTTCGATATTGGCAAATGGCAGTGCTATTCTTGTCCCAAATCTTACAAACGCACTGCCGCGGCGGTCGATACCGACCGGGCATGCAGCAAGACCGATTCCAGCGTGCGTGGCGAGCTGAAAAGCGCATCCTTTGTTGCGCCGCTGTGCGCCAAAGGCACGTTTTACGATCCGATCCGGGGTGGCGAGTGCTGGTCCTGCCCGTCCGGCTACAAGCGTTCGGCCGCCCACATCGATGCGGCCAACGCCTGCTTTATCCCGGGCGGAGAGGAAATCAAGACAGCGACGAATCACGGTCGCGGCAAAGGATTGCTGAAAACGGATTGCGCCAAGGGGCAGTTCTGGGATCCCAACGGCAATTGCTACAGTTGTCCGTCGGGGTTCAATCGTTCCGCCGCGCCGGTGACGGCAAAAAACGCCTGCTCGCGAAGGATCGCGGAGACGCATGCCAAAGCTTCAGTGGCCAAAGCGGCAGCCTGCGGGCCGGGCGAGATTCGCGATCTCAAGGTAAAGGGCGCCCAGAGTACGACCTACGGCGGTGGTTGCTGGCGTTGTCCGACGGCATACGACAGAACCGTATTTCCGGTCGATGGCAGCAAGGCCTGCGAGAAGGGTGGCGGCGTGGTCTTTGCCAAGGCATCGCTGAAGGCATCCTTGACGTGTCCGGCTGACCAGATATTCGATTTCATCGGCCTGACGCAGGCCGATATCAGTTCTCGACGCCTGAGCGGGGTCAAGCCGGTCGCCAGCGGTACCTGCTGGTCCTGCCCAACAGGTACAAAGCGCTCCCTGTCCAGCGTCAAGGGGAACGCAGCCTGTGAAGCGACAACAATCGGCTGGTATTCGGCGCCGTTCGTCGAGCCGGGCTTGTTCGGTCTCGCCGGTGCGGATGAAGTTCTGCTCGAACTGGTCAAGCGCGACCCGAAATTGGTCGCAGCGGCCATTCAGACAGCTGCCGAAAGTGCTGCGAAGGGTTCCAAACGTTCGGTAGCAGCGCTGAAGGCGAGCGAGGAAAAACTGTTTGCCACGGCTCCACAAAAGAGTACGGCGGCGGCCGGCCTGGTTCTGGCACGCATGATTGCCGCAATTGCCGATCCCAAAAAGGCTAGCGCAGCAGAAAAGAAACTTGTTCAGTCGTTCTCGGACCATGTCAAGGCGAAACGGACTCATATAGCCAAAGATGCGTTGGCTGCCTATGACGCATGGAAAGCCGCCGATGAGTACCATCGAAATCACGGCGGGCAGCGTCCCGGGATGGCCGCCTTGTTCGACTATGGCACGGTACCCCCCGATTTCTCGACATTGGCCCTGGCGAACGCGCTGGCGGTCTCGGCGACAAGCACTGCGGTGGGAATAGCGGCAGGAGAATTGCCGGTGATCGGTGACGTGTTGTCTCTTGCCATCGGCAGCGCCGCCAACGGTTTCGCCGATTTCGCCAACGTCGATACTGTCGGACGCCTGGTGGCGAGAACCGCTATTGAAACCGCGATCGGTAAGGCGCTGGAACTTGCGACCGAGCGATTGGCGAAGCCGCTGGTCACGCGTGCCGCAGTCAGACTGGCGACTCTGGTTCGGATCGGCGCGGAAACAGGAGGGCGTACCCTATCCGCTGCAGTCAGTGTCGGTCCGCAGATCATCATTGCCGCGGAAATGATGCTGCTGCAGATGGCCATCGAACAGATGGATGAGATAGCAAATGCAAGACCGAAATTGCTCACCGCAGTGGCCGGTGCAAAACAAGTGCCAGAGCTTGCCCGCATGGCCCAATCCGATGAAGGCATGAGCGAGATTCTGGGTCTGTGGTCGTTCCTGGTTTCGGTCGACAAGGCACCGACGAGCGCATTTCTAAGCGCATACACGCCGATAGCAAACAAAATTGTGGCTGCCAAGGCGGCTGTAAGTAGTGATACGAAAGCGATCCTGCAATCGAAGTCGGCCGCCAAGGCGATGGACACGAACACGATGAGGCCGGGGCCTGCTCAGGCGGGTCGCCCTGAGTTTGACATCGTATCGGCTGGCAAGACCTGTTTGCAGGCAGCGCCCGGCGGCGCGTTGTCACTGGTGGCCTGCAATCGTCCTTCGCCAAGTCGGTGGGTATTCGACAATGGCAAGCTTAAAACGGGCGCTGGACATGCTAATTGCCTGACTTTGCGAGGGGCCGCTCTGGTCGCTGGTAAATGCGCACCTACACCGGTCAATGAACAGGCGTGGCAATACAAAGGCGGACAGATAGCGCTGGGCGGAAAGCAATGCCTCCTGGCCAATGGAAGCGTCGTCGCCGTCACAGGGTGCAATCCTGTTCTTCCGATGCAGAAATGGCAGGTAACTGTGACGAAGTAAACGTCGTCGGCAGTTGCCTCTGTCACGGGAGTTGGATACAGGTCTAGCTTGCTTTGTTGTAATTTACTGTAGGCCTGATTGTTGACAAACACGGGAGGGGTAAGGCCAAGGCCGCCCCTCCCGTTTTCTTTGTCAGAGAGCTTTTCGTCATATGATCAGGAGTCTCTGCTGATTTGGGTTCGTAGCAAAGCGGGACAGAAGTGACCTGGTGTCCAGGCTGAAAATTTAATGGGTGTGTGGATGTGAATCAATCGCAAGTCATCGCTCTGATTGCCTTCTTGGGAAAGCAATCAGAGCATTTTTTACCAGTGCCAGCTGACAAATGAAGGAAACCAGTTCAATGCGTGAAGGAAAAGTGAAATGTCTGAGTGCAGCGGGCTTTCATCACATGGCTTATGTCGAATGGGGTGATGCGGCCAATCCGAAAGTGCTGATCTGCGTGCATGGCCTGACCCGCTGTGCGCGCGACTTTGATTTTCTGGCGCAAGCTTTGGCAGAGAACTATCGAGTTGTCTGCCCTGATGTTGTTGGACGCGGACGAAGCGACTGGTTGAGAGACAAATCTTTATACGCTCTGCCACAGTATTGTGCAGACATGTCGGTGCTGTTGGCAAAAGTTGGAGCGGAAACGGTGGATTGGGTTGGCACCTCGATGGGTGGCTTGATCGGCATGGCACTGGCTTCCCAGCCGGAGACCCCGATCAGACGGCTTGTGCTGAACGACGTCGGACCGGTGGTCGCCGGCATTTCCCTGGCACGCATCGGTGAATATCTGGGAAATGCTCCGCGCTTCGACAGTATTGAGCAGGCAGAAGCCTTCATACGCTTCGTCTCGGCAACCTTCGGCAATTTTTCAGACGAACAGTGGCGGCATCTGACAGTACATGTAACGCGCACTGGCGCTGACGGCAAGATCGAGTTTGCCTACGATCCGGGTATCGCCTTGCCATTTCGCGAAATGCAGGCGGCTAGCGGTGGAAAGGATATTGAACTATGGCCGCTTTACGATGGCATCTCATGCCCGACCTTGTTGTTGCGTGGCGAGACGTCCGACCTGCTGACGCACGAAGCCGCTGTGCAAATGAGCGCGCGTGGTCCGCATGCCAAATTGATTGAAGTGCCAGGAGTCGGCCATGCGCCGATGTTGATGGATGAGGCACAAATTTCTCCTGTGAGGGAGTTCCTGCTTGCCTGATTTGGAAGGCGGCGACGTTGGTGCGCCGCAGCAATAAAAAGTTCGCCTATCATTTTTTATGGGGGCATAGAATAAGGCCGTTTTCGCATATCCTGCACATACCAGAAAAGAGGAGGCATCATGCAAAAATCGTTGCACATCGACCCCAACAAATGCACCGGCTGTCTGCAATGCGAGATGGCCTGCTCGTTCGAGAATCACGGCGTCTTCAATATCTCGAAGTCGCGCATCAAGGTCTTCAATTTTGAACATGCAGGGCGCAAAGTGCCTTACACCTGCACCCAATGTGCCGAAGCGTGGTGCATGACGGCCTGTCCGGTCGATGCGATCCGCATTGATGCGACCACCGGCGCCAAGACAGTCCATGAGGACGTCTGCGTCGGCTGCAAGGTATGCACCATCGCCTGTCCGTTTGGCACGGTGAACTATGTCGCCGAGACCGGCAAAGTCCAGAAATGCGACCTCTGCGGCGGAGACCCGGCCTGCGCCACTGCCTGCCCGACCGGTGCCATCACCTACATTGACGCCAACTGGACCGGTCTCGACAAGATGCAGCAATGGGCCGGCAAGACCGACACCCAACCCCGCGCGAACGCATAAGGAGACGACCATGGCCTGGAACAGAAAACTACTGCGCGTTGACCTGAGCAAGGGTACCTGCACCTCGGAAGCGCTGAATATGAAATGGGCCCAGGAATACCTGGGACAACGCGGACTCGCCACCAAATACTTCATCGAAGAAGTCGATCCCAAGGTTGATCCACTCGCCCCGGAAAACAAGCTGATCATGGCCACCGGCCCGCTGACCGGAACCCCGGCCTCCACCGGCGGGCGCTATTCGGTGATCACCAAGGGTGCGCTGACCGGCGCCATCGCCTGCTCCAATTCGGGAGGCTACTTCGGCGCCGAGCTGAAATTCGCCGGATGGGACATGGTCATCTTTGAGGGCAAGTCGAAGAAACCGGTGTACCTCTCTATCGAGGACGACAAGGCGGAACTGAAGGACGCTTCGCACCTGTGGGGCAAGACCGTGTTCCAGACCGAAGAGATCATCAAAAAGAGCCATCAAGATCCGCAGATTCGCGTCGCCAGCATCGGCCGCTCAGGCGAAAACGGCGTCATGTTCGCGTGTGTCGTCAACGACTTGCACCGTGCTGCCGGTCGCTCCGGCGTTGGTACCGTGATGGGCTCGAAAAACCTCAAGGCGGTGGCCGTGCGCGGCAAGAATGGCGGTGGCGCGATCAAGGACCCCAAAGCCTTCATGGCCGCGACTGTCGCCGCCAAGAAAGTGCTCGCCGACAACGCCGTCACCGGGCAGGGCCTGCCGACCTATGGCACGCAGGTACTGATGAACGTCATCAATGAAATGGGCGCCTTGCCCACGCGCAACCACCGTGACGTCCAGTTCGAAGATGCCCGCAAGATCTCCGGCGAAGCTATGCATGAAAAGCGCCCGACAGATGGCAAGGCGCAATTGGTGACCAACGCCGCCTGCTTTGGTTGCACTATCGCCTGTGGCCGTATCTCGAAGATCGACGAAACCCACTTCAGTGTGGTGAACAAGCCCGAGTACTGGGGCGCCTCCGGTGGTCTCGAATATGAAGCGGCCTGGGCTCTTGGCGCCGCCAACGGCGTGGGCGACCTCGAGGCGCTGCAATACGTCAACGTGCTGTGCAACGAAGACGGCTTTGATCCGATCACCTTCGGCGCCACCGTCGGCGCGGCCATGGAACTCTATGATCTGGGCATCCTGACCAAGGAACAGATCGGCATGGACGCCCCCTTCGGTTCGGCCAAGGCGCTGGTCGAATTGGCACAGATGACCGCCAAAGGTGAAGGCTTCGGCAAGGAACTCGGCCTCGGCTCGGCGCGTCTGTGTGAAAAATATGGCCGTCCGGAACTGTCGATGGGAGTCAAGAAGCAGGAATTTCCTGCCTACGACTCACGCGGCATCCAGGGCATGGGACTGGCCTATGCCACCTCGAACCGCGGTGCCTGCCATCTGCGTGGCTATACAGTGGCTTCCGAAGTGCTGGGTATCCCGGTCAAGACCGATCCGCTGGTGACCGAAGGCAAGGCCGATCTGGTCAAGGCCTTCCAGGATGCCACCTCGGTCTTTGACTCGGCCGGCGTCTGTGTGTTCACCACCTTCGCCTGGACCTTGGCCGACCTGCAGCCGCAGCTCGATGCGGCCTGCGAGGGAGAGTGGACCATGGAGAAACTGGGCCTGCTGGGCGAGCGTATCTGGAACATGGAGCGCTTGTTCAACAATGCCGCCGGATTCACCGCCAAGGATGATGACCTGCCGCCGCGTCTGAAGACCGAACCGGCCAAAACCGGTCCGGCCAAGGGCTTGGTGAATGGCATCGT
>JAIPCS010000112.1 GCA_021738105.1 Sulfuritalea sp. | reverse complement strand
ACCGCGCGACCGTCCGCCCGCCGCGAGTAGGGCGTGCGGCCGGCGCCCTTGAGTTGCAGCTCGCGCCGCTGGCCATCGGGGCTGATCATTTCTACCAGCGTCATCGCCCGCCCGTCGCCCAGTTGCCCGGCCCAGTGGCCGAACTGGTGCCCGCCGTAGCGCGCCGCGTAGGGCTGCATGCCCGGCAACACAATATTGCCGCCGAGAACGTCGACCACCGGACCGCTCACCGACTGTGGGCGCGCAATGCCGAGCAACTCACCGACCGAGTCCGCCCACGCCAGCAGTTCGGGTGCGGCAACCGCCGCTGGCCTGACGTGACTGAAGCAGGCGTTGCGCACCGGGCGCGGGAAATCCTGGCGCAAAGGATCGGCCGGCAGTTCGCGCACAAAACTGTTGTCGAAACGGCTCGCCAGTTGCGGGTCGCACAGATCAAAAATTGTTGTTTCTGCTCGAGCAAACAGAGGGGTATCGTTCATGGAGCTATCGCTGCAAAATGAGCGCTCAGTGTACTGCGCACACCGACCATTTGCGACCGGAAATCCCGAAAAGTCGGCGCTGTTGATACGGCGTAAACCCTGTAAATAAAGTGGTATTTGCGAAGGGCGAGGCAGACGTTCAAGTTCAAACGGTATGATCAAGCCGTGAATCAGGCGAGGCCACACCTTTTCTGAGCGCCTATTTTGGGTAGCATCGCATTCCTCAATCTTTAGCACTTGTCTGGAGTCGATTTGTTTAAGTTTATTGGTGTCATCGCAGGGTTTTACTTTCTCGGGTTTTTCGGCGCGCTGCTTGGTCTTTTTATCGGGTCGATGATCGATCGCCTGCGGGCTTATGGCCCCGGCGGCATGAACCCTTTGCAGAACGCGTTGCGGCAAACCGTTTTCATCGAGACCATGTTCATCTCGATGGGCAAGCTGGCCAAGGCCGATGGGCGAGTCTCGGAGGGCGAGATCGCCCACGTCGAGGCGGTGATTCAAAAACTCGGCATGACTTCAGAGCACCGGGTTCAGGCGATCGCTCTGTTCAAGCGTGGGGTCGATCCTGCGTTTGATATTGAATCGACTTACGTTCGATTCATGTCGGTTTGCGGCCATACGAAGCAATTGAAACAGGTGCTGCTGGTTTATCTGATCGTGATGGCACTGGCCGATGGTCATGTGCATCAGGCAGAAGAAGCGGCACTGGTGGATATCGCCGCACGTTTAGGCTACGACCAGGCCGCATTCCGGCATTTGATGGACATGGTGCTGAACCAATCCCACTTTGCCGCCGGGCAGCCCACCACAGAAGCGGCCCTGGACGATGCCTACAAGGCTCTGGGGGTCACCAAAGACAGTAGCGACCAGGAAATCAAACGCGCCTACCGCAAGCTGATCAGCCAGTACCATCCGGACAAATTGATCGGGCAAGGTCTGCCTGAAGACATGATAGCGATGGCAACCGAACAAGCCAAAGAGATCCAGCTTGCGCACGACCTGATCAAGAAGAGCAGGAATATTTAAGTGGCCAGCGAGGGTTTGGCGGCAGGTGATTTGTTGATGAAGTGAGGTCGCCCGCTCATGAGTGCCGCGACTTTTCGATATACGGGCATCGAATAGATTGCGCGACCCGACGGCTAGACTTTCTTCACGAATTCCGATTTCAACTTCATCGCGCCGATGCCGTCGATCTTGCAGTCGATATCATGATCGCCTTCGACCAGACGGATATTCTTGACCTTGGTTCCGACTTTGAGCACGGATGAAGAACCCTTGATCTTGAGGTCCTTGATCACGGTGATCGTATCGCCATCCTGAAGCACCGTTCCATGCGCATCGCACACCACGCGCGGTCCCTCAGCGCTCTCGGCTTCTTTCTGGGGCCACTCGTGTGCGCATTCCGGGCAGACGAACATGTCGCCGTCTTCGTAGGTAAAGCCGGAGTTGCATTCGGGACAATTGGGCATGGTGTTCATGGATGATTTCCTGATTATTCGCTTCCTGGGAAGCCTCGATTTATATACGGGCAAATTTCTTCGGGGACTTTTCAAGCCACGAAAGGCTGAACAGCAGCACACTCGCCAAGCCTTTCAGCAACCAGGAGACCGGATAAAGCATCGCCGCAATCAGCACCGTCCAGCCCGCAGTCTGAAGCAGCCATGGATCCAGCCCCATCAATTTTGCAGCCTCCTCAAGAATACTATTGATCAGGCTGGGATGACTCACTACAACATAGACCGTCGCTACAACAGCTGCATACTTGCCGAATTTCCGGAACAGTGGGTTGCGCGGAATCAGGCGTGCTGCAAATATCCGTGTGCGACTGAGAAGACCGAGCTCTTTCCCGGATGTGGCGACCACTTTGCCTGTCCTGAGCAATTTGAGTGATACCGCCAGGGGAAGAAAATCGATGCCAGCAAAAAACACATCATCGATAGTCACTTTCTCGTTCAGGTCAAGCTTCTTTTCGAGCTTGATCAGGCCACTGCTGAAGAAGGCGCCGACGCCGCTGACGACCCGGTTTGTCTGGTTCCACTTGACCTGAGTATTGGCGTCGATATCAAACTGATCGAGAAATTTGTAGCCTTCGCTTCTGATAAAGATGACGGCCTGCCATCCACGTTCTGTCGGACCAATTACCGTCTTTGCCATGCCTGGATTTGGCGGGGCGGGGTCGAGCCCTCGCGCACGGTTCCAAACGGTTTCCGCCATCTCAGTAATCGAGTCAATGCCTTCCTTCAGTGCAGCGGCTGCTCGTATCGTCAGCACATCGTTATCTATGAAATACTGAATGACCGGGATCACGACCTCACCATAGTGTCGAAGAATCTCCTGAAATTCCTGCTCGGAACCAAACTTCCGGAAAACGTTTCTTGATTGACTCGGATAGGTGGACAGTGCAATCCACGCCTTCATGACCAGTACGGAATCTCCGGAGTAGTCCAGTAGCAGTGCCTGAATGTCCAGCGGTTCTTTCAGAATGGCCGGGTCTATCCGTCCGAGCTGCCGCTCGGCTTGAATGCCGATCAGCCGCTCGTCATATGGGGTCGATTCAGAATAGAAACCGATAGCCAGTGAGGCAGCCACGGCGACAGTGCCCAGCACAATCAGCTTTCGTAGGCTCATATCAGGTCCTCTCTCAAAAACAGGTATACGACTCTTCTGGTTGCCACTATGTCCGGGCTCGCGATGAACACTCATGAGCTCGCCTTCCAGCGCCTTCGGATGCTCCGGCTGCCCGGCAGCAAGCTTCCAATGAACAGCACACGCGAGGAATTTCGAGTGAGCATTGACCGGCCCGATCCGCATGCTTCGATTTTGCAGTTCTGCGTAGCGGAAACAGCGAAGGCACGTTCTGCACTCAATTGAGGATTTTATTGTCCGCTTATGGTACTCGCCATTGATCTGATCGCAGCCTCGTGCTTCTGTTCGTGGACGTATTTCAAATGAAGGAATCAGGAGTGCGGCACCGGAAGCGGGATGCATCGCTGTACAAAGATTGAGCAATATCAATTTTCGTTTGCCCTACCATTGCCCTGGACAGTTGCTCACAGACTTGTCCACAGATTCTGTGGATTACTTGAGTTTGACTCGCAGGCGTTTCCGTTCCGCACAATATTGGTGCCCAGTATTTACCGGGCAAACCGGGCTCGCGATCAGCGTTCGACGGTCAGGCTCCAGGGTTTCACCAACTCCATGTGCTTCAGCCAGTCTGGACTGTCAAGGGAGTTTTCATGCTGCGGTGTGCGCGCAATCGTCATCGATTCAGCGAGCGAGAGCATGAAGCCCAGGGTCAGCAGAACCGCTGTGGTGAGGAGTGCAAACAGGTTTCCAGTCGTTGGTGCTTTGACCGCCAAGGGCGCTTACGAACACCCTGTTTCATCGCTGATGCCCATCCCGGCGCTTTGGATTGCTGTCCGGAAATTCACCTGTCCGGCCGGGCTTTGCTTACTGGTCAACGCCTACGATGTCGTCTGCTTCAAATTCGTCGGGTACCGTGCCATCGCCCAGGCCGGTCACCATGGCCGCCATCGTGTCGCTTTGTTTTACAAAATATTCTGCGCTGATCGGGTCATAGAAGCGCTGGCCAATAGCAAGGTCGCCAAATCTGATACGGCTGAGTGAGGTCATGTGAATATAAACAAAAAAAGTTAACGGTTTTTCAATGAGAGCCTGGCAGGGGCGGCATGATGATCCGCTTGCCTCTAACCAATGTAGTCTATCGAGCGCCAACTGACTACCCGATGATCGGAATCGCTTTCGCCGAAATGCAAAAAGCCCAACCGCTTGGCTGGGCTAAGGTCAAAGAATCATGAAATTCAAGGCTCTTCAAGATCACAACGGCGCAATTATACAAAACTTATGATGGCGATTGGCGACAGGCCGTCTGGAACATTTGAATCCAGGCGCTGCCGGTAATCTGTCGCCGGTGGCAGAATCGGCGATCCCGTTTCGGGAAGATCCAGGGATCAGTACTCGGATTCAATCCCGTGTTTCAATGACGCAATGAAAAGAGAGACTTCAGAACCATGAATCCGGATGCCGGTACGCTCTGGCGCGCGCCGCAATGGGCGCTTGCCGTTTTGCTGGCCTTGCTGGCGATGCTCGGACCCTTTTCCATCGACACCTATTTGCCGGCGTTTTCCGGGATACGGCAGTCGCTGGATGCGTCTGCCGTGCAGATGCAGCAAACGTTGTCAGTCTATTTGTTCGGCTTTGCGTTCATGAGCCTGTTTCATGGCGCCATCTCGGACAGTTTCGGTCGCCGGCCGGTCGTCTTGTGGGGCCTGGCCGTGTTCACACTGGCGTCGGCCGGGTGCGCGCTATCGCAAACCATCGGGCAGCTGATATTTTTTAGGGCGATACAGGGCTTATCCACCGGAGCGGGCATCGTAGTGTCGCGAGCCATCATTCGCGACATGTTTGCGCCTTCACAGGCCCAAAAAGTCATGAGCCAGGTCACGATATTTTTCGGGGTGGCACCGGCTATCGCGCCCATGGTCGGGGGCTGGCTGCTGATACACAGCAACTGGCAGGCGATTTTCTGGTTTCTATGCGAAATAGGGGTGATGCTTTGGGTATCCAACTATCGTCTGCTGCCTGAAACCCTGCATGTCTCACAGCGCCAGTCCTTCCAGGTCAGAAACCTGCTTTCGGGCTACCGGCAATTGAGTTCCGATCCCCGCTTCATCCTGTTGGCATTGGCCAGCGGTATCCCTTTCAATGGTGTGTTTCTGTACGTATTGAGCGCGCCGGTTTTTCTGGGCGAGCTTCTGGGCTTGGCACCGCAACAGTTCTTCTGGTTTTTCATGCTGACCATTGCCGGCATCATGGGCGGCGCGACCCTGAGCGGACGTTTGGCCGGCCGGATCGCACCAAAGAAGCAGATCCGGCTCGGCTTTCTGGTGATGGTGTTGATCGGATTGATCAATCTGGGCGCCAATCTGCTATTCAAGGCGCACGTGAGTTGGGCACTGCTGCCGATATGCGTGTTTGCCTTTGGCTGGTCGCTGATGATGCCGGTGGTTACCCTGCTGGTGCTGGATCTGCATCCCAGCCGGCGCGGCATGGCCTCGTCCCTGCAAATGTGCGTCGGGGCGACCGCAAACGGCTTTGTGGCCGGTGTGATCTCACCATTGGTCATGCACTCCACCGTTGGTTTGGCGACCGCGTCCCTGCTGATGATGGGTTTGGGATTGTCTGCCTGGGTATTCATTCGGCGCCGCTGGCCGGAAACCGGGCAGCACATGCTGCATGCCTGAGCGACGCCAGTAACAGTGCTTGACCACGCGGATTCAAGGGCGACGGCAAATCGCATTTGCATAGCCGCGAAAAGTCGGCGCTGATGAGGCCCCTGCGCAGCAGGGCGGTCAAGCAAAAGGCGCTCAGCTTTGCAGACCTGGGTTTCCGCTTCGCGGGCAGGTCTCCTCGCCGTTGCGGATGGTGGCACGGCGTGGCAAGCGGCTGCCTGCCGCAAAGTTCACATATTTCTTATCGCCGGACCACGTGCTTCAAGTGCGAAACAGAGGGTGTTGAACGGACGCGCGGCCATTCGGTGCCCAAACAAACAAAAAGCGGCTTGCATCGCTGCAAGCCGCTCTAATTCTGGCTCCTCGACCTGGGCTCGAACCAGGGACCTACGGATTAACAGTCCGGCGCTCTACCAACTGAGCTATCGAGGAATGTGAAGAGGCGAGATTATAGCTGCGCAGCTTTTCACCCGCAACCGCTTTGTTAGGTCTTCAGCACCGCCGCGATGGCGTCAGCGACGTAGTCGATGTTCCGGCTGTTGAGTGCGGCGACGCAGATGCGGCCGGTGCTCACCGCGTATACGCCGAATTCGGTTTTCAGGCGGTCGACCTGTTCAGCGCTCAGCCCGGTATAGGAGAACATGCCGCGTTGCCTGGCGATGAAGCTGAAATCCTGTGCGACACCTTTGGCCCGGAGCTTTTCGACCAGTGCCGTGCGCATGGTGCGGATACGCTCCCGCATGCCCGCCAGCTCGTCTTCCCATTGCTGGCGCAGTTCCGGACTCGACAGCACGGCGGCAACCACGGCGCCACCATGGGTGGGTGGGTTGGAGTAATTGGTACGGATCACGCGTTTGACTTGAGAGAGCACGCGTACGGTTTCTTCGCGATTTTCGGTAATCATGGTCAGTGCGCCGATACGCTCGCCATACAGCGAAAATGACTTGCTGAAGCTGCTCGAAACGAAGAATTGCAGACCGGAGGCAGTGAACAGGTCAAGCGCCACTGCATCTTCCTTGATGCCGTCGGCGAAGCCCTGATACGCCATGTCGATGAACGCGACCAGATTGCGCGCACGAATGGTGTCGACCACTTCCTGCCATTGAGCGGCGGAGATATCCGCGCCGGTGGGGTTGTGGCAGCAGGCATGCAGTACGATGATTGAGTTGGCAGGCAATCCGGCCAGGCAGGCTTTCATTGCGGCAAAATCGACGCCGCGGGTGGCAGGGTCGTAGTAGGGATAGCTGTCGACGGTAAAGCCGGCGGATTCAAACAGGGCGCGATGGTTTTCCCAGCTCGGGTCGCTGATATAGACCTTGGCTGCGGGGTAAAGGCGCTTGAGGAAGTCGGCGCCGACCTTGAGGGCACCGGTTCCGCCCAGGGCCTCGATGGTGACCAGGCGGCCGTCCTTGATCAGAGCGGAGTCCGCTCCGAACATCAGGGTCTGGACTGCCTGATTGTAGGCGGCGAGCCCTTCGATCGGCTGGTAGCCCCGCGCGGGTGCGGCTTCGAGGCGGGTTTTTTCAGCGGCCTTGACGGCGCCGAGCAACGGAATCTTGCCATTATCGTCGTAGTAGACGCCGACGCCGAGATTGACCTTGTTTGGGTTTTTGTCGGCGTTGAATCCTTCGGTCAGGCCAAGGATGGGGTCACGGGGCGCCAGTTCGACGGCGGCGAAAATCGATGTCATGAATACTCCAGAAGCTGGAATGGTTGAAAAGGAGGCTGGGACGGGGCAACCCGGAATCCCGGAACATTTGCGCGGGAGTAAAACGAAAAGTCGGCGCTGGGGACACGGCGATAATCCATGGCAGCATGAAGCTGCGCAATAATACCGCAATGGTCGAGCGCCTTCGATCAGAATATTGCTGGATTTCCATAAGATAAATGAACAGGTTCACGCGTGGGCGAAATTCATAAACTGGAAGAGCGGGTGCTGGAGTTTCCGGGGAGTCCCTGGCGCCTGCATCAGCCGTTTTTACCGGCCGGGGACCAGCCGGAAGCGATTCGTCTGCTGACCGAGGGGATCGAGGACGGCTTGTCTTTTCAGACCCTGTTGGGGGTGACGGGCTCTGGCAAGACCTACACCATGGCCAACGTGATCGCCCGCCTGGGTCGTCCGGCTCTGGTGCTGGCGCCGAACAAGACGCTGGCAGCGCAGTTGTACTCCGAGTTCCGCGAGTTCTTTCCGGAGAACGCGGTCGAGTATTTCGTCTCCTACTACGACTACTACCAGCCCGAGGCCTATGTGCCTTCGCGCGATCTGTTCATCGAAAAGGATTCGTCGATCAACGAACACATCGAGCAGATGCGGCTATCTGCGACCAAGAGCCTGCTGGAGCGCCGCGACGTGGTGATCGTGTGCACGGTGTCAGCGATCTACGGTATCGGTGATCCGGTTGACTACCACAGCATGATCCTGCATCTGCGTCAGGGAGAAAAAATCGGGCAGCGCGAGATCATCCGCCGCCTGACGGAAATGCAGTACGAGCGCAATGAGGTGGATTTCAGGCGCGGTGTGTACCGTGTGCGTGGTGATGTGATTGATGTCTTTCCGGCAGAGAATGCGGAGAGCGCCGTGCGCATTTCGCTGTTCGACGACGAGATCGAGGGCCTGACGATATTCGACCCGCTCACCGGGCATACCCGACAGAAGCTCGGGCGCTTCACGGTGTTTCCATCCAGTCATTATGTGACGCCGCGCGCTACGGTGCTCAAGGCAGTCGAGGCGATCAAGACAGAGTTGCGCGAGCGCATCGAGTTTTACGGCAGGGAGCAGAAGCTGGTCGAGCTGCAGCGCATCGAGCAGCGCACCCGCTTCGATCTGGAAATGCTGGATCAGTTGGGCTTCTGCAAGGGCATCGAGAACTACTCGCGACATCTTTCCGGACGTCAGCCCGGCGAGCCGCCACCGACCCTGTACGACTATTTGCCGGCGGATGCGATCATGTTTGTCGACGAATCGCACGTGACGATCCCGCAGGTGGGCGCCATGTTCAAAGGCGATCGCTCTCGCAAGGAAAATCTGGTCGATTACGGCTTTCGACTGCCATCGGCACTGGATAACCGGCCATTGAAATTTGAAGAGTTCGAGCGCTTGATGCCGCAGACGGTGTTTGTTTCGGCGACACCATCGACTTACGAAGACGCGCATCAGGGGCAGGTGGTCGAGCAATTGGTGAGACCTACCGGGCTGGTCGACCCGGTGGTGGATGTGCGGCCGGCCAGCACTCAGGTGGATGACTTGCTGACCGAGGCAAAGAAGCGCGTTGAATTGGGTGAGCGGGTATTGGTGACGACGCTGACCAAGCGTCTGGCAGAGCAGCTGACAGAATATCTCAATGACAATGGCGTCAAGGTACGCTACCTGCATTCCGACATCGACACGGTGGAGCGTGTCGAGATCATCCGCGATTTGCGCCTCGGTGAGTTTGATGTGCTGGTGGGCATCAACCTGTTGCGCGAAGGGCTGGATATTCCGGAAGTGTCTCTGGTGGCGATACTGGACGCTGACAAGGAGGGATTCCTGCGCTCGACTCGCTCCTTGATCCAGACCATGGGGCGCGCCGCGCGACATCTCAACGGCACGGCGATCCTGTATGCGGATCGAATTACCGATTCGATGCAGCGGGCGATGGCTGAAACCGCTCGCCGGCGAGCCAAGCAGGTGGCCCACAACGAGGCCATGGGCATCACGCCGATCGGAGTCAAAAAGCGCATCAAGGACATTATTGACGGCGTTTACGATGCGGACACCGCGGTGAGTGAACTCAAGGCGGCGCAGGAAGCTGCTCGCTATGAAGTGATGAGCGAGAAGGACTTGTCGCGCGAGATCAAACGGCTCGAGAAAGCCATGCAGGAACATGCGCGCAACCTGGAGTTCGAAGAGGCGGCCAGGGCACGCGACGAACTGTTTCGCGTCAAGCATCTCGCGTTTGGTGGTGAGGCTCACGATGCGCCGGGAGATGCCGCCTGATGGTGCAAAAAATTCTTTTCATCTGCACCGGCAATATTTGTCGTTCGCCTACTGCGGAAGGTGTGGCACGAGGTGTGGCGCAGCGTTTGGGCCTGGGGAATCAGTTCGAGTTCGATTCCGCCGCAACCCACGGCTATCACATCGGTGAGGCTCCCGACCCAAGATCGGTCGCGGCGGCCAAACGACGCGGCTATGAACTTTCAGCCTTGCGCGCGCGACGAGTGACGGAATTTGGTTTTTCTAGATTCGATCAGGTCCTGGCCATGGATCGTGAGCATCTGGAATGCTTGCGCCAGATATGCCCGCCAGATCTGCAAACGAAGCTGAGACTCTTCCTCGAGTTCAGCACCCGCTTTGACGAAGATGAAGTTCCCGATCCCTACTACGGTGGCCCGCAGGGTTTTGAGCATGTTCTCGATCTGGTTGAGGATGCGGCAACCCATCTCATCCGGAGTTCAGGCGGCGATTACTAGAGGGTCTTCCTCGAACGCCTGCTGGAAATCCCATAGAAAAAGGGGCGCCATACCTGCGTATGACGCCCCTTGTCAGGTCCGCTTACATGCTCTGGTCGGACTTGGTTTCAACCAGTTGCAGCGGTTCATTCGGAATGACCTGTGCTGGCTTCGGCTTGCGACCGAGAACCGGCGGCGACGCCAGCTTTGCTTCCGGACGCGCAGCCGTCGCCTGGGTTTCTATCATGACCAGACCGACTTTTTCCAGAGTTCCGGAAAGATCCACCGGTGTCGGTTTCGTTTCCACCGGAACCACGATTGGCTCGACGAACGCAGCGGATGGTTGAGCGGATTCCACAGCCGTCGGCATCTCGCTGGTGCCGGACACCGGAGCCGGTGCGGTGACTTCAACCGGTTTAGGCTGCTCGATATTGACTGAAGCCGTTACCGGTGCCGGATCTGCGACCACGGGCTCGGCAATGGGTGCGACCTCCGCCGGCTTGACGGGTTCCGCCACCACCAGCGCCTCTTCTTTTGCAGGAGGGACAGCGGCAATCACTGGCGCAACTTCTGGCACCGCATCCGTTGCGACTGCAGATCTTGTGTCGGGCAGGGTGGTCGCGTTTGCGACGGGCTCCATTTCGATTGCCGTTTCGATAGCGGCAACGGGGAAGGCTGAAGCGGGAGCAGGTGTAATCGGAGTGCCGGTTTCGATGACGGCAGTCGGTGTTTCAACAACCGGAGCTGGAACTGCGACCAGCCCTCCCGCTACGACTGCTTCCGGTGCGCTGCTTTCCTCGTTGCTGCGACCGCGACCACGGCCGCGTCCGCGGCTTCTGCGACCACTGCGTGCTTCACCATCCTGAGTTGTCGCCTGACCGGGTTCGTTGCCAAAAGTCGGCGCTGGCGATACGGCGTTGTTTGCGCTGTTTGCGTCACCGCGTGGCGCC
>JAIPCS010000111.1 GCA_021738105.1 Sulfuritalea sp. | reverse complement strand
GCAGGCGTTTTGCGGCATGGGCGAGTGCCGCCACGGCGTCGCTGCGCCGGTCCAGCAGGTAGAGCGCCAGCACGCGGCCATACAGGATGCCGGCCATATCGTCGCCGGGGTAGCGGTCGCAGACCGCCAGCGCGTCGGCCGGGCGTCGGGCTTCGCAACAGGCGTGCACCAGGCGTTCGCGTTGGCCGCCGTTGTCGTCGGGGTTGAGCGTCAGCACCAGCCATTCGAGCAGTGGCAGTTCCTCTGGCGAGTAGCGCGCCAGGTCGATCTTTTGCATCAACAGTCGCAGCGCGGGCCGGTTCTCCATCCAGCGCCACTCCAGCGTGAGCCCTTCCGCCCGGTTGTCGGCCAGCACCTTGCGCAGCAGGGTGAGGGCGTGGTCGTAGAGGCGGTCTTCCAGCAGGTTGAGCCGATCGTCGGCGTCTTCTGGAAACAGGCTGTCTTCAAGGATGCCGATCAAGTCTTCGATCACCGCGAAGCTTTGCCAGGCGAGCGGATGGCTGCCCAGCCAGACCAGCCAGCGGGCCTCGCTCCAGGGATTCCGCTCCTCGGCATCCCCCCAGTACATGTCGTCCCAATCCTGCTCGGCGGCATCGAGTTCAGGCAATACTTGCAGCGGGCCGGCGTCGCCGTCCTGCGGTGAAAGTCGGTACTGGCAGGACGGTGCCGGCAGGTTTCCGATCAGGCTTTCCAGTGCATCGAGGTCTTCCGGCGTGGCTTCGGCATCCCAGTCTTCGCCGTGCTCGGCGAACATCGCACGCAGTACCTCCGGGTCGCGCGCCACGTCCTCCATCAAGGCGACGATGGGTTCGCCGCCGTAGCCGAGTTTGACCAGCCGCCTGGCCCAGAAGGCGGCGCGCGTCCGGGCCTCGTCGTAGCGGTCCTGGTTGGCCAGCAGGACGAGTTCGAGATGGGCCAGCGAGGGGTTGTCCGGGTCGAGCCGCTGCGCTTCCTTGAATACCTCCCAGGCCTGGGCATGCTCGCCGCTGTCGGCATGCAGCGTCGCCCGGCGCTGCCAGGCGGCGGCGCGCAGTGGCTTGTCCTGGCAGCGCATGAAGCGCCCGACCAGGGCCAGCCGCGCCCCGGCGCGGCCGTCATCGAGATAGAGGCCGCACAATATGTCGAAGGCGGGCTCGTGGCGCGAGTCCAGCTTGTTGCCGGGGGCCAGCAGCGCTTCGAGCAAACGCATGGCGGGTTCGATACGGCCGTCGTCTTGCCACCCGGAAGCGACATGCGTGACTTCCTCGGGATCGAGTTGCCTGAACGGCACATTCCCGTAGTCCGCCACGGGGACAGTTTCGAGGACATAGCTCAGCACGGTAAACCCGTCACTGGGGAAGGGAGAGCTTCCTTCCCGTGGAGCACAGCACTGCTTGTATTTTTTGCCGGAGCCGCAGGGGCAGGGGGCGTTGCGCTCGGGTTTCGGCAGGGACAGCCGCTTCCAGCCCAGCTCGGGCCGGGGCGTGTGGTTCCATATCCCGCGAAACAGCGCCAGGCCGATCGACCGTTCCGCGCCGGGCGGAAGGCGGGCGGCGAAACCCGGAACCTGGCGCGGCATTTCGGCGAGAAATGTTTCGAAGGACTGCTTGAAGTCGGGGCCGGCAAGGGTGGCCTGTACACCCTTGCGCAACAGGGCGTCGAGTTCGGTGCTTGATTCGTGGTCGGTATCGGTATTCACAACTGGACAGTGGGGGACTGCTACACGCCTTGCTTCAGGCTCGCTTCGATGAATTGGTCAAGGTCGCCGTCAAGCACTTTCTGGGTGGCCGAGATTTCAACGTTGGTGCGCAAATCCTTGATGCGCGAGTTGTCGAGCACGTAGCTGCGAATCTGGTGACCCCAGCCGACGTCGGTCTTGCCGGCCTCGAGTTTGTCAGCCTCGGCCTGACGTTTGCGTAGTTCGAGCTCATAGAGACGCGATTTCAGCATGGTCATTGCCTCGGCACGGTTGCGGTGCTGGGAGCGATCGTTCTGGCATTGCACCACGATCCCGGTGGGAATGTGGGTGATGCGGATCGCCGAATCGGTCTTGTTGATGTGCTGGCCGCCGGCGCCCGAGGCTCGGAACGTATCGGTGCGCAGATCGGCAGGATTGACTTCGATCTCGATCGAATCGTCGATCTCGGGGTAAACGTACAGGCTGGCGAAGCTGGTGTGGCGTCCGCCCGCCGAGTCGAAGGGTGACTTTCGGACCAGACGGTGCACTCCGGTTTCGGTGCGCAGAAAGCCGTAGGCATAATCGCCTTCGACCTTGATCGAGGCGCTGCGAATGCCGGCCACATCCCCTTCGGTCTGTTCCAGCAATTCGGTCTTGAAGCCCTTGCGCTCGCAGTATTTCAAATACTGGCGCAACAGCATCGAGGCCCAGTCGCAGGCTTCCGTGCCGCCCGCGCCGGCCTGAATATCGATGAAACAGTTGTTGGGATCGGCCGGGTTGTTGAACATGCGGCGAAATTCAAGATCAGCGATCCGTTTCTCGGCAGCGTCAAGATCCTCTTCAACCGCAGCCAGCGTTTCCTCGTCGTCTTCTTCCCTTGCCAGCTCGAACAGTTCCTGCGCTTCGGTCAGTCGCAAACCCACTCCGGAGAGTGTGCCGACCACGGCTTCAAGGGATTTCTTTTCGCGCCCGAGAAGTTGAGCCCGTTCCGTATCGTCCCAGATTTTCGGGTCTTCGAGAATCTGGTTCAGTTCGGTCAGTTTTTCCGCTTTTCCATCGTAGTCAAAGATACCTCCGCAGTTGCTCGCCACGACCAGCGAGGTCGGCGATACGGTTGGCGATGGCGTTGATTTGTTCGGCTTCCATGACTATTCCTGCGCGGGGGCGAAAACCAAGGATTATACGCGCTGGACCCACCGGCTTTTACGCTGAAACCGGTGCATATCTGCCTCAAGTCGATGTGATAGCCTCGAGTTTTCCGAGCGGAAAGTTGCAGTGATGTCCGAGATGATTTTCTACGAGCACGTCGTGGCGCTCAACGACAAGATTCACGCTGGCCTGAAAGTGAGGCCGTCGGACGGCTTTGCCTATGCGGCCAAAACGAACTCGGTGCCGATTGTGACCGGAGAGTTCCTGGAGTGCGCGCGCGAATATCCGATTGTATTTGCGCGGGGTGAAACCGGGCCGCTGCCGGCGGCCCTGCTCGGGCTGCGCGAGAGCGAGAATCTTTATGTCGACCCGCAGGGGAAATGGGATGCACGCTACGTGCCGGCCTTTGTGCGGCGCTATCCGTTTGTTCCAGGCAAAGGGGCGCAAGGCGAATTGCTGGTGTGCATTGACGAGACGTCACCTTGTTTTGATACTGAAGTCGGCGAACCACTGTTCGTCGATGGCGGGCCGACGGGTCAATTGGAACATGCGAGGAAGTTTCTTGAAGAGTTTCATCGGGCAACAGCCGCCACCGAGGCCTTGGGACGTCGACTTGAAACCCTGGGTCTGTTGCGCCAGGCCGATTCCCTGGCGCAACTCAACGATGGCCGTTCATTTCGCCTGAATGGTCTGAATGTCATAGACGAGGCCAAGCTGCAGAATCTGGATCGCGAGGTGATTCATGAACTGTTTTCGGAGGGCAGCCTGGCCCTGATCTTCGCCCATATCCTGTCGTTGGGAAATCTCGGCGGTTTGGTCGATCGGATGAGCTTGCGAGACGCTAAAAGTCAAGGGAAAATCATTCGCTGACGCATTGCGCGCCGCGCTGGAGCCCATCTGGCGCGGGATTTCAATCGGGCCAAATTTTTCCGCTATCATTGGAATTTCCCGCTCCCGCAATTCCATGGCTAAATACGTTTTCGTTACCGGCGGTGTCGTCTCAAGTCTGGGCAAAGGCATCGCCGCCGCCAGTTTGGGCGCAATCCTTGAGTCTCGCGGCATCAAGGTTACCCATCTCAAACTCGATCCCTATATCAACGTAGATCCGGGCACGATGTCGCCGTTTCAGCATGGCGAGGTCTTCGTCACCGAGGATGGTGCTGAAACCGATCTTGATCTCGGTCACTATGAGCGCTTTACCAGCGCCAAGATGGGTCGTCGCAACAACTTCACTACCGGTCAGATCTATGAGTCGGTGATCAAGAAGGAGCGGCGTGGCGAATATCTGGGCAAAACCGTTCAGGTGATTCCGCACATCACTGATGAAATCAAGATATTCATCAAGCGTGGTGCCGAAGGTGCCGATGTGGCAATCATCGAAGTTGGCGGTACGGTGGGCGATATCGAGTCCTTGCCGTTTCTCGAAGCCATTCGCCAGATGGGCATCCAGGAAGGCCGGCAGAATGCCTGCTATATCCACCTGACCCTGGTGCCCTGGATTCCGACGGCTGGAGAACTCAAGACCAAGCCGACCCAGCATTCGGTCAAGGAGCTGCGTGAGATCGGTATCCAGCCCGACATCCTGCTGTGCAGGGCTGATCGCGAGATTCCGATCGATGAGAAGCAGAAAATTGCGCTGTTCACCAATGTACAGACGGAAGCGGTGATTTCCGCGCTGGATGCCGATAGCATCTACAAGATTCCCGCCATGCTGCATGATCAGATGATCGACGAGATTGTTTGTCATAAACTGGGAATTCTTGCCCGCGCTGCCGATTTGTCGGTGTGGAAGAAGCTGGTCGATGCACTGGAGCACCCTCAACACGAAGTAAATATCGCTTTTGTCGGCAAGTATGTAGATCTCACAGAGTCCTACAAATCCTTGACCGAATCCCTGGTGCATGCCGGCATTCAATGTCGTAGCCGGGTCAAGATCCACTACATCGATTCCGAAGGCCTCGAACGAGGCTCGTCCGGGGCGTTGCCGGAGATGGACGCAATTCTGGTTCCTGGTGGCTTTGGGCGGCGTGGTACCGAAGGAAAGATTTCCGCGATTCGTTATGCGCGGGAAAACAAAGTACCGTATCTCGGCATTTGTCTTGGGATGCAGCTCGCGGTCATTGAGTACGCACGCGATGTATGCGGGCTGACAGGGGCTCACAGTACCGAGTTTGATGCAGATACGCCGCATCCGGTGGTCGCGCTGATAACCGAGTGGCAGGATCGTGAGGGTCGCGTCGAGAAGCGCGACGCCAGTTCCGATCTTGGCGGCACAATGCGTCTCGGCGCCCAGCGCTGCCCGATAAAACCCGGCACAATGGCTTCGACCTTCTACGGTGCCGAGGTAAATGAAAGGCATCGTCACCGTTATGAGGTGAACAACACTTACGTTCCGAAGCTCGAAGCTGCCGGCATGGTGATTTCGGCACGTACGCCTACCGAGGATCTGCCGGAGATGATGGAGCTTCCGGCCGAGACTCACCCGTGGTTCGTCGGTGTGCAGTTTCATCCCGAATTCACCTCAAATCCACGTGACGGCCATCCCCTGTTCACTGCCTACGTGCAGGCGGCGCTGGAGTACCGGAAGTCCAGACAATGAAGCTCTGCGGATTCGAAGTCGGACTTGATCAGCCACTTTTCCTGATCGCCGGGCCCTGTGTCATTGAATCGCGGGATATGGCGTTCGATACGGCGGGGCGCTTGCGGGATATGTGCCGTGAGTTGGGTCTGAACTTCATTTACAAGTCGTCGTATGACAAGGCCAATCGCAGTTCCGGTACCTCTTTTCGTGGCTTGGGCATGGATCGCGGACTGGATATTCTGGCGGAAGTGAGAAAGCAACTCGGTGTTCCGGTATTGACGGATGTGCATGCCGAGCACGAGGTGGCTCAGGTCGCGTCGGTTGTTGATGTCTTGCAAACCCCGGCCTTTCTCTGTCGTCAGACGGATTTCATTCAAGCCTGCGCCGCATCGGGCAAGCCGGTGAATATCAAGAAGGGCCAATTCATGGCGCCGGGCGACATGAAAAATGTTGTGACCAAGGCGAGGGAGGCCATTGTTGCCAAAGCGGGCCGCGCGGATGCAGACACCAACAGCATCATGGTTTGCGAACGCGGCGCTTCATTCGGCTACAACAATCTGGTGTCCGACATGCGCAGTCTTGCCATCATGCGCGAGACGAATTGTCCGGTGGTTTTCGATGCCACTCATTCGGTGCAGTTGCCGGGCGGGCAGGGCGATCGCAGCGGTGGTCAGCGCGAGTTTGTGCCCCTGCTGGCGCGTGCGGCAGTGGCCGTTGGCGTCTCCGGTGTGTTCATGGAAACCCACCCCGATCCGGACAAGGCCCTGTCGGACGGCCCCAACGCCTGGCCGCTGTCCTCAATGAGTGATTTGCTCGAACAATTGATGGAGTTGGACATACTGGTCAAGAAAAAGGGGATGACAACATGAGCAAGCCCGCTTATATGGTGGTAGACGCCCGCTCCAGCGATCCGGATCGGATGCTTGAGTACCGTCGTCTCGCGGAAATCGCCGTCAGTGCATACGGCGGCCGCTACCTTGTGCGCGGCTCACCCTACGAAACGCAGGAAGGAAACTGGCAGCCGCAGCGTTTGGTGGTTCTCGAGTTTCCCAGCATGGAAATCGGCAGAAAGTTTTACGATTCACCGGAATATGTTGAAGCGCGCAAGGCGCGCGAAGGCGTGTCGAATTTCGACATGCTGCTCGTCGAAGGTTTGTGAATTTACTCAAGAGGAAATAGCCATGAGTGCAATCGTTGATGTCGTCGCTCGCGAAATTCTTGATTCAAGGGGCAACCCCACGGTCGAAGCCGACGTGCTGCTCGAGTCGGGTGTCATGGGGCGTGCCGCCGTACCCTCGGGCGCGAGCACCGGATCGCGTGAAGCCATTGAATTGCGTGACGGAGATGCCGGTCGCTATCTGGGCAAGGGCGTGGTGCAGGCGGTCGAAAACGTCAATACCGAGATCTCCGAAGCGATTATCGGGCTCGACGGTGAGGAGCAGGCGTTCATCGACATGGCGCTGATCGATCTGGACGGCACCGAGAACAAATCGCGCCTTGGCGCCAACGCCATTCTCGCCGTATCGATGGCGGTGGCCAAGGCGGCTGCCGAGGAGGCCGGACTGCCTTTGTATCGCTATTTCGGCGGATCCGGCCCGATGCAGATGCCGGTGCCGATGATGAACGTGATCAATGGCGGCGCGCACGCCAACAACAATCTCGACATTCAGGAATTCATGATCCTGCCGGTAGGCGCCGGCAGTTTCCGCGAAGCGCTGCGCTGCGGCGCCGAGGTATTTCACCATCTCAAGAAACTGGTGGATAAAAAAGGCTATCCGACCACGGTTGGCGATGAGGGCGGTTTCGCACCCAACGTTGCAGGCAATGATGAAGCCATCGAACTGATACTCAAGGCCATTGAATCCGCGGGCTATATGCCGGGTCAGGACGTGGTGCTGGGCCTGGATTGCGCGGCATCGGAGTTTTATCGCGATGGCCGTTATGTGCTGGCCTCGGAAAAACTCGAACTGACGTCGGAAGCGTTTACCGACTATCTGGCGACACTCGCCGACCGCTACCCCATCATCAGTATCGAGGACGGCATGGCCGAGGGTGACTGGCCGGGCTGGAAACTGCTGACCGATCGTCTGGGAAAGAAAGTGCAGATTGTCGGTGACGATATTTTTGTCACCAATCCGAAGATACTCAAGCAGGGTATCGCCCAGGGCATTGCCAATTCGATCCTGGTCAAGATCAACCAGATCGGTACGCTGACCGAAACCTTCGCCGCGGTCGAAATGGCCAAACGCGCCGGTTACACGGCGGTGATTTCCCACCGCTCCGGTGAAACCGAAGACTCGACCATTGCCGATATCGCCGTCGGTCTCAACGCGATGCAGATCAAGACCGGATCGCTCAGCCGTTCGGACCGCATCGCCAAGTACAACCAGTTGTTGAGGATTGAGGAAGATCTGGGCGATACCGCCAGCTATCCGGGGCTGGATGCGTTCTACAACATCAGGAAGTAGGCGCAGACAAGCCGTCCCACGCGATGAACTGGCCGACGCTGGTGCTGGTCGTCCTCATCGCCTTGCTGCAATATCCGTTGTGGCTGGGCAAAGGCGGTTGGCTCCGTGTCTGGGACTACGATCGCCAGTTGCAGACGCAGCGAGAAATCAACCTCAAGCTCGAGCAGCGCAATGCGGCGCTGGATGCCGAGGTACGGGATCTCAAGGCGGGTTTTGAGGCTATCGAGGAGCGTGCGCGCTACGACCTGGGCATGATCAAGGCGGGTGAGATCTTTGTTCAGGTGCCGCAAAAGCCGATCCCGGCGCCCGCACCCGCCGAGTCTCCAACGCCCGGTTCAATCGCCAAAGCGGGGGTAAAACCTTCTGCAAAACTGGTAGTCAAGCCTCCGCTCAAGCCGGAGACTGGGCGATGAATCAGCTTTCTTTTTTCAGCCCGGTCCGATAACGCTGCGCGTTTGCCACGTAGCCCTTCGCGGAGTCACGCAGACGGGCCACTTCCTCGTCGGTCAATTGGCGCACAACCTTGCCCGGCGACCCCATTACCAGTGAACGCTCCGGGATAATCTTGCCTTCCGGAATCAGGGAATTGGCGCCGATGATGCAATGGCGGCCAATAACCGCCCTGTTCAGAATGACCGACTTGATACCGATCAGCGATTCATCGCCGATTGTGCAGCCGTGCAGCATCACCATATGACCCACGGTGACATTGGCGCCGATGGTCAGCGGTGCACCCGCGTCGACATGTAATACCGAGCCGTCCTGGATATTGCTGTGGACGCCCACGGTGATCGTGTCGCTGTCGCCGCGCAGCACGGAATTCCACCAGACACTGGCATTGTCACCCAGTCGGACATCGCCGATTACCGTGGCGTTGGGTGCGATCCAGACTTCCTGTCCCAGGCTGGGTTTCCGGTCGTCAAGCTCATATACCGCCATGCGGGTGCCTCCTGTTTCGGTGTGTTTCTGTTTCAGCGTTCCCGCTTTTTCCATTCAGGTTTTTTGCCATCGGGCTTTTTCCAGTCCGGTTTCTTTCCGTCGCGGGGGGCGGGTGCGCGGCGTGGCGGGCGGGTATCGACAAACTCGCCCGGCTCCATGACGCGAGTCTTAAGGGCGAACTGGCGCACGCGGATGCGACGCAACACGTCCATCAGATCGGCCGGCAGATTGGCCGGCAGCTCCACAGAACTGTAATCCTCAAACAGATTGATCTGGCCGATATCCTTGCCGGCAATCCCCGCCTCGTTGGCGATCGCACCCACGATTTCCTTGGGCAACACGCCCTGGTTCCGGCCGATCTCGATGCGATAGCGAGCCAGCGTGCCCGGCGCGAAGCTGCGTTGTTTGACCGGCGTGTCGCTGCGTCCTTCCCGGGTCGGACGCTCGCGCTGCGCTTCGGCGGCAGGGTGGTTTTCTTCCGGCTTGGTGCGTGTCTTGACGTCGGGCTTGCGCTCTTTGTCGCGGCTAAAAGTCGGCGCTGGCGAGACGGCTGCCGTCCTGGATTCTGAGTCGCGCGGTGCGTGGTCAGTGGCGCCGGGCATCTGCAGGGGACGCTCGCGGGTGGCCAGCCAGGCCAGGGCTGCAGCTATTTCCCGGGCGGCGATACCCTGCTCGCCCTCGATGCGGCGCACCACGTCGAAGAAAAAATCGAGCTTTTCAGATTTGATGATGTCGACGATTTGCTGCGTGAACTGGGTCACGCGGCGATTCGCGACTTCGCCCGGTGTCGGCATGGTGAGTGCGGTGATCTTCTGCTTGGTAGCGCGCTCGATCAGCTTCAGCATGTACATCTCGCGCGGCGCAAGAAACAGGATCGCGCGGCCGGTGCGGCCGGCGCGACCGGTACGGCCGATGCGATGCACGTAGGCCTCGGTGTCGTAGGGCACATCGTAGTTGATGACATGGCTGACCCGTGCCACATCAAGGCCGCGCGCCGCGACGTCAGTGGCAACCACAATGTCGATGGTGCCGGCCTTGAGGCGCTCGATGACTTGCTCGCGCAGCCCCTGGGTCAGGTCGCCGTTGAGCGCCGCGACCGAATAGCCGCGCGCCTCCAGCTTGTCGGCGAGTTCGACGGTGGCGGTCTTGGTCCGCACGAAAATGATGGCAGCATCGAAATCGTCTTCCACTTCGAGAATGCGTGTCAGCGCTTCGAGTTTCTGTCCCGTGTGTGTCTGGCAATAGGATTGACTGGTGGTGACAACGGTTGACGTGGCCGAGCGAATCTTGATTTCGCGAGGCTCGCGAAGATGTTCACGCGCCACGCGGCGGATCACGTCCGGCATGGTGGCGGAGAACAAGGCGGTCTGGCGCTCGGACGGCGTGTGCTCGAGAATCCACTTGACGTCGTCGATGAAGCCCATGCGCAGCATTTCGTCGGCTTCGTCGAGCACCAGCATGGACAGGTTGTTCAGCACCAGGCTCTTGCGCTCCAGGTGATCCATGACGCGGCCGGGCGTGCCGACGATGACGTGCGTGCCGCGCGAGAGCGCACGCAATTGCACCACCATGCTTTGTCCGCCGTATATCGGCAGTACATGGAAGCCGGGCATGTGGTGAGCGTATTTTTGCAAGGCCTCGGCCACCTGAATGGCGAGTTCGCGTGTCGGAGTCAGGATCAGCGCTTGCGGCACAGCCCGCTTGAGGTCGATCTTTTGCAGCAGAGGCAGCGCGAAGGCCGCCGTCTTGCCGGTGCCGGTCTGCGCCTCGCCGAGCAGGTCGTGCCCGGCCAGTAGCGGCGGAATGCAGGCAGCCTGAATGGGTGAAGGGATTTCGTAGCCAACGTCAGCGAGGGCTTTGAGCAATGGTTCTGCGAGTCCGAGGGTATCGAACCCGGCGGCAACGGTATCTTGGGAGGTGGTCATGGCGTGCCTGCGCAGGGCAGGAAATAGAAAAAGGCGAGCTGGTGAAATTGGAGCGGCCAGCGAACCGCGCATTATCCCCTATTCCGGTCGAAATAGCCCGTATTTATTCTCTGACAGTCGGGTTTTCAGCGTCCGGAGGGTGATTGGAGACTGCTTTGCCGAGTCAGACCCTCAGCAGTGCAATTTTCAGCGGAGGCTGACCATCGGAACTCGGAAAGTCGGCCTCAGGCGCAATCCATTCCATTTCGCGTATCGGACGGCCGGCTTTTGCCGCACTGCGTTGCATCAGATCGAGCCAGGTGTCGCGTTGTACATCGGCGACATTGTTGGTGCAGATCAGCGTGCCGCCGGCTTCGGTGCACAACAGCGCGGGCTTGAACACCGAGGCATAGTCGTTCACCAGGTCGACTACGCCGAAC
>JAIPCS010000110.1 GCA_021738105.1 Sulfuritalea sp. | reverse complement strand
GTCTCAAGTCACGCCCCAGTGCCGCCCACTGTTTCGCATCCAACGTCGCCGGCCGGCCAGAGCGCTCACCCTCGCGCACTCCCTCCAATCCATGACTCTCGAATCGTTTGACCCAGCGCTGCACAGTACGACGATCCTCACCAAACAGTTCGGCAACCTGCTGGCAGCTTTGGCCGCCAGCGACCAGCAGCAGGCCATGCAGTCGATGGTCGTAGCGCGACTCGTCGGAGCGGACGATTTCTTGTTGGATGGCGATTCGCATGACTTCAGGATCGGCGATTTCCAGCTTTCTCATGATGACACCTCCGGGGCAGGGAACTGTCATCAGTATAAGTCAATAATGCGGCATTACATATGTCGCTATGTTTAAATGAGGGATGCCGGACGACACCAACGAAGAGCTTTGCCAATTGCACAAGGAATTTTGAATCAATTAGAAATCACCCTGACGTCACATTCGGCGGCAGGATGGCGACTGAAAACGGTAAGACGACCCCTTGTTGGACGCCGTGGCTCTTATTTAACGCGGGTAAGAATCGGCCGGGAACCGCGTTCAGTTTTTCGATCGACCGGATCCTCTGTATCGGGCTTTTCTTGAGCGCCGTTTTCCGGCGTGGATTCACTCGTCGCGTCGGAGACCCGCTTCTCGGTCACTTCAAAAGCCATCCCTTCGCCATTTTCGCTTGCATAAATTGCCGCAACACGTTCGATGGGCACGGTAACAGGAAATGAGCGCCCGCCAAAGCGAGCCTGAAAAGTGATGTCTTCATTGCCCAACAGCAATTTCTGCGTCGCTTCCAGACCTATGTTCAGAACAATTTCACCATCTTTGACAAACTCATGGGGTACCCGTGTCGATGCATCGACTGAAACCGCCAGATAGGGGGTAAAGCCCTGATCCGAGCACCATTCATGAATAGCGCGGATCAGGTAAGGCTTGATGGACTGCATTGGCTTTGCGCCGAGATGAATCAACGTCGAGAAACCGAGAAAGCGCCTAACGGCGCATCATCTTTTCGGTCGGCGTCAAAGCATCGATAAAGCCCTGGCGCGAGAAGATGCGTTCGGCAAATTTCATCAGCGGAGCAGCGGATTTTGGCAATTCGATCCCGTAATGATCGAGGCGCCAAAGCAGAGGGGCAATCGCCACGTCGAGCATGGAGAAATCATCACCAAGCAAGAATTTTTGCTTGTTGAACATCGGCGCCAGTTCTGTCAGACGATCGCGCATGTGCACCCGTGATTTATCAGCCGACTTGAGATTTTTCTCAAGTGCGTCGATGTAGCTGAAGAGTTCATGCTCCATGGTAAACAACAGCTGTCTCGCCTTGGCCCGCGTTTGCGGGTCAGGCGGCATCAACTGCGGATGCGGGAATCGCTCATCAATATACTCATTGATGATGTTCGATTCGTAGAGCACAAGATCGCGATCAACCAGAACCGGAACCCGGTTGTATGGATTGATGACGGCAATATCCTCAGGTTTGTTGAATAGATCAACGTCGATAACCTGAAAGTCCATCTGCTTCTCGTACAAAACGATTCGGCAGCGATGACTGAACGGACACGTTGTGCCCGAATACAAGTTCATCATGGCACTGGTACCCCAGGAATAATCAGCATCACGCACCACTTTGCGTACAGGCGGCGCGTTCATTTCTCGATGCCCCATAATTATCATTCACTTATTGGATTGAGTTAATGAATGTCTTTCCAGTACTCGCGTTTCAGCGCGTAAGTAAAGACGAAGATTACCGCCAGGAAAATCAGGACCATCACGCCAAGTTGCTTGCGAAACTCAGAAACCGGTTCGCCCATGTACTGCAGATACGCAACCAGATCTCCAACCAGCGCATCAAACTCCTGCGGCTTGAGCTTGCCAGGCTTGATCAGCTTGAGCTTATGATCCTCGCCCATGGCCTGATCACCTTGCAATTCCCAGAGTACGTGAGGCATACCGACATTCTCAAACACGACGTTGTTCCAGCCACTTGGCCGGCTCTCGTCGCGATAGAAAGTGCGCAGATAGGTATAGAGCCAATCCGCGCCACTGCCAAACTCCGACGCCCGAGCTCGCGCGATGACCGTCAAATCAGGTGGCGCAGCGCCAAACCACACTTTGGCTTCAGCACGTTTCATGGCAATCATCATCGGCTCGCCAACCTTCTCGGCCGTGAACAGTAGATTGTCCTTGATCTGCGCGTCGCTGAGACCGATATCTGTTAGGCGGTTGTAACGCATATAAGAGGCGGAATGGCAGTTCAGGCAGTAATTGACAAAAATCTTGGCCCCGTTTTGCAAGGCAGCCTTGTCGTTCGCCTTGTCCGGTGCTCGGTCAAGATGCAGTTCAGGGCCTGCGCCAAATGCCAGCAATGGTGCAAACAGGATTGCAATAAGAAATTTCTTCATTTCGATGTCACCCTGTCTGGCTCTGGCTGGCACTTGTCGAGGCTGCTGTAAATCGGCATCAGGAGAAAGAAGGCAAAGTAGATCACCGAGCAAACCTGAGCAACGAGAGTGCGAATTGGTGTCGGGCCAAGCATGCCAAGATAGCCAAGGATAAAGAAAGAAATCACGAACGCCGCGAGGAAGCCTTTGTACAGGGGACCGCGGTAGCGAATCGACTTCACCGGACTGCGGTCAAGCCAGGGCAGCAAAGTGATGATCAGTGTCGAAGCACCCATCGCAACCACACCCCAAAACTTCGCATCAATGCCGAACAGCGGATATGTCACCGCTCGCAGAATCGAGTAGTACGGTGTGAAGTACCAAACGGGTGCAATGTGTGGCGGAGTCACCAGCGGATCAGCCGGGAAGAAATTGTTGTACTCGAGAAAATAACCACCGAACTCCGGAGCAAAGAAGACAATGATAGAGAACACCATCAGGAATACCACGACACCGACGATATCCTTGACCGAATAGTAGGGATGGAAAGGAATGCCGTCGAGCGGGATTCCATTTGCATCTTTCTTCTTCTTGATTTCGATGCCGTCCGGATTGTTCGAACCGACTTCGTGCAGCGCGATGATATGCGCCGCGACAAGGCCAAGCAACACCATGGGTACGGCAACAACATGGAAGGCGAAGAAACGATTCAGGGTTGCATCGCCAACGACATAGTCACCGCGCAACCAGATCGAGAGATCCGGCCCTATAAAGGGAATCGCCGAGAACAGATTCACGATAACCTGCGCACCCCAGTAAGACATCTGACCCCACGGCAACAGATAGCCAAAAAAGGCTTCTGCCATCAGGCACAGGAAAATGATCATGCCGAAAACCCAGATCAGTTCGCGTGGCTTGCGGTAAGAACCGTAGAGCATGCCGCGGAACATGTGCATATACACAACGACGAAAAATGCCGAAGCGCCTGTCGAGTGCATGTAGCGGATCAGCCAGCCCCAGGGCACATCGCGCATGATGTACTCGACGCTGGCAAAAGCCACCGGCACGCCGGAAGCGTTCAAAGACGCGTCCGGCTTGAAGTGCATGGTCAGGAATATACCGGTGACGATCTGGATTACCAGAACCAGCATCGCCAGCGAGCCAAAGAAATACCAGAAATTGAAGTTCTTCGGTGCGTAGTACTCGGAAAGGTGAGCCTTCCAGTTGGATGTTAGCGGGAAGCGCTCATCGACCCAATCAAGCGTCCCCTGCAGTATGGCTTTCATCGTGCTCATCGCGTCAGGCCTTCTTGTCTTCGCCAATCACGATCTTGGCGTCGCCAAGATACATGTGGGGAGGGATTTCAAGGTTGTCCGGCGCCGGCTTGCCTTTGTAAACACGACCGGCGAGGTCAAAAGTTGAACCATGACAGGGACAGAAGAAACCGCCCGGCCAGTCGGCGGCAATTCCGGAATCGGCCCCGGTTTTGAACTTCTCGGTCGGAGAGCAACCGAGGTGCGTACAGATTCCTACCGCAACCAGAATCTCCGGCTTGATCGAACGGGTTTCGTTCTTGGCGTAGTCTGGCTGCATGTTTTTATCCGATTTTGGATCGGCAAGCTGATCATCGATCTTTGGCAAGGATTCCAATTGCTCCTTGGTGCGATTGATGATCCAGACAGGCTTGCCGCGCCACTCGACAGTCATCATCTGACCAGGTTCGAGCTTGCTGAAATCCACTTCGACTGGTGCGCCAGCCGCTTTGGCCCGCTCGGACGGCAGCATGCTGGCCACAAATGGCACAGCTACCGCAACCCCAGCCACCCCGCCTGCTGCTGCCGTGGCAACCAGCAAACGCCGTCGACCGCAATCGACTGTATCGTCACAACTCATGGTGATAGTCCCTGAATGCTGTAATGCGAAATCGGAAAGACCGCAATTGTAGCGAATCTCGCGACGTGATTAAAGCCCCGAACTGACCCAACTTATCGGCGCTGACGTTTGCATTAGATTTAATTGATGTTTATCAATCAGATAACGCCTTCACTTCGCAATCGAACCATATCCTCGGAGGAGTAGCCCAGGCCAAAGAGCACCGACTCGGTATGCTCCCCAAGACTGGGACCGATCCAGCGGGTTTCTCCTGGTGTCAAAGACAGTTTTGGAACAATACCGGGAATACGGAAGTCTTTTTTATCAGGGAGTTGCACGGTTTCCAGCATCTGACGAAAAAGGTACTGCGGATCTTCAAACATGTCTGTCGCGGAAAAAATTCGGCTGGCCGGAACATTGGCTTCTGTTGCGGTGCGCAATACGGATTCCGCGTCATTGTTTCCAACCCATGCATCAATTACCGCGTAGATTTCGTCAGCCCGGGCATCTCGACCGGCGTTGCTGGCAAGTTGCGGATCCTCCGCCAGATCGCCGCGTCCGATAGCCCGCATCAGACGCCTGAAAATAGCGTCCCCATTGGCACCGATGATCAGATGCTTGCCATCCTTTGAAGTATGGGTATTGGATGGCGTAATACCCGGCATAATGTTCCCCGTACGTTCACGGACAAATCCGAATACATCAAATTCGGGAACAAGACTTTCCATCATTGCAAACACAGCTTCGTACAAGGCGACATCGACCACTTGTCCCTTTCCACCCTTGACTTCACGGTGACGCAAAGCCATTAGTGCGCCCACAGCTCCCCACAAGGCTGCGATCGAATCGCCAATTGATATCCCAGTTTTGACCGGAGGTCGATCAGCGAAACCTGTGACGTAGCGCAGGCCGCCCATGGATTCTCCTATCGCGCCGAAGCCCGGCTGAGCGGCCATTGGACCGGTCTGACCAAATCCGGACAGCCGCACCATGACAAGACCCGCATTGATCTCGGAAAGCACATCCCAACCGAGCCCAAGTTTTTCCATCACCCCTGGCCGAAAATTTTCAACCACGATATCCGCTTCTGCAACCAGATTCCGCGCAATCTCTACCCCTTCAGGATGTTTGAGATTAATGGTCACGGATTGTTTATTGCGTGACTGTACAAACCACCATAAAGAGGTTTCTCCATCCCCGGTTGGATACAGCTTGCGCCACTTGCGTAAGGGATCGCCCTCCCCCGGCGCCTCGATCTTGATCACCTCGGCGCCGAATTCGGCAAGGATGCGTGAGCAGAATGGTCCTGCAATCAGGGTGCCAAACTCGACAACCTTTACTCCGGCAAGAGGTGGGGCGACAGCGGTCAAACTCGCCTCAAACGAAATCGCGGCGTTCGCGTAGCGCCTGCGCTACGGTGGCGGCGTCGGAAAACTCCAGTTCACCGCCCACTGGCAACCCGCGAGCGATACGGCTTACCTTCAATCCGCGCGCGTGCAGCAGTTCGGAGAGGTAATGCGCAGTGGCCTCGCCTTCGTTGGTGAAATTGGTCGCCAGAATGACTTCCTTGACTACACCATCAATCGCGCGCGCAAACAAGCGCTCGAAGGCCAACTCCTTTGGTCCGACTCCATCAAGCGGACTCAATCTGCCCATCAGCACGTAATACAGACCGTTGTACGCGTGCGTCTGTTCCATGCTGATCGCATCCACCGGCATTTCCACAATACACAGTTGCGAAGCATCACGTCGCGGCGAGAGACAGCGATCGCAAATTTCAGCTTCTGTGAAGTTATTGCATCGAATGCAGTGATGCAGTGACTTCAAAGCGGAATCGAGACCGCGAGCAAGACGCTCAGCGCCACGCCGATCTCTTTGTAGAAGGTGATAAGCCATGCGTTGTGCCGACTTGGGACCGACACCAGGAAGACAACGCAATGCCTCGATCAACTCATCGAGACTCGATGAGGATGCCATCAGAACGGAAGTTTCATCCCGGGTGGCAGATTAAGTCCGGAAGCAAAACCGCTCATCTTTTCTGCAGTGGTAGTCTCAACGCGCCGGTTGGCATCATTCAGGGCCGCGGCGATCAGGTCTTCCAGCATTTCCTTGTCGTCCATTACTGACGGATCGATGGTGACACGCTTGACATCGTGCTTGCAGGTCATCAGCACTTTCACCGCGCCGGCACCCGACTGCCCTTCGACTTCCATTTGCGCCAGTTGCTCTTGGGCTTTTTCCATATTGGCCTGCATCTGCTGGGCCTGTTTCATTAATCCGGCTATGCCACCCTTCATCATTATCTGTGCTCTCCTTAAACGGGTTTGATCGTTGATTCATCGATGTTCGCGTCGAACAGATCTACTACATCACGTACGAAGGGGTCTTGTTCTATCGCGGCGATGGCTCGCTCCTGTCGCTGACGTTGCTTGTTGCGGCTTCTTTCGGCGGGTGTTTCCGTCTCCAGTTTCGCGACGTCAATCTCAAGCCGCAACGACTGGCCGAACCATGTTTGCAACTCGGATTGCAGCTTTTCCTGCTGGGGCTTTCCGAGCAAATGCTTATGTACCGGCGACAAACGAAGGCGAATGGCCGCCGCGGAGCGCTCCGACAACTCACAATGCTGCGCCAACTGCTTGGCCATTCCGGTCAGCGGCAACTTTGCGACCAAAGCATGCCAGTCCTCGTCAACAGGCGTTTCGTCGACGCGCGAAGTGGCCGCAGGAACCTCAAAAGTCGGCGCTGGCGATACGGCGGCAGCTGGAGTCACAGGAGGTAGCGCAGGTGATACGGCGGAGGGGGCTGAGATTGCAGCCGTTGTGTGTGACTTCGCCTTCGTCGGCGTCGATGCAACCGTCGTGCTCGCCGTCCGCGCTGCCCCTGCATACTCCGGTCGGAATGCATGCAGCCGCAGCAAACTCATGACGAAACCAGCATATTCATCAGGGGCCAATGACAGTTCGTCGCGACCGTGAATGGCGATCTGATACGCCAGTTGCAGATACTCGGCATCAAAGGAATCTGCATAGGGCAAAAGACGGCTGCGCTCGGTCTCATCGAGCAATGCCTCCGGCGCAAGTTGCGTCAATGCAATGCGATGAAACAAGGTCGCCATTTCCTGCAACCCACCGTCGAACGACAGACTGCGAGCGTCCATCAGCTTCGCAACCTCCACCATGGCGTGTACATCCTGAGCCACCAGAGCATCGAGCAAGGCAAACAAATGCTCATCCCCAACCGTGCCCAGCATGGCACGCACGCCATCCTCTTCGACTTTTCCGCCACCGTGTGCGATCGCCTGATCCAGCAACGAAAGCGCGTCGCGCATGCTTCCGGCCGCGCCCTTGGCGAGATGGCGAAGCGCAGAACTCTCGAATACCACGCCTTCCGCTTCAAGAACGCGCGACAGATGGTCGACAATCTGTGTTGGCGGCATCTGCTTCAGGTTGAATTGAAGGCACCGCGACAGAACCGTGACGGGAATTTTTTGCGGATCGGTGGTGGCAAGAATGAATTTGACGTGCTCCGGCGGCTCTTCCAGAGTCTTCAGCATTGCGTTGAAGGCATGCCCGGAAAGCTGATGGACTTCGTCGATGACATAGACCTTGTATCGACCGATGGTCGGTGCATAGGTGGCGCGCTCAAGCAACTGGGTCATGTCGTCGACGCCGCGGTTCGAAGCGGCATCGAGTTCGATGTAATCAACAAAGCGGCCACTGTCGATAGCCATGCAGGCCGAACAGGTGCCGCAGGGCGTGGAGCTGATGCCGACCTCGCAATTCAGAGCCTTGGCCATGATGCGTGCCAGGGTTGTTTTGCCGACGCCGCGGGTGCCGGTAAACAAATAAGCGTGGTGCAGACGATTCTGGTCCAGCGCGTGGGTCAGCGCCCGTACGACATGCTCCTGCCCGACCAGGGTCGCGAAGGACTTCGGGCGCCATTTACGGGCAAGGACCTGATAACTCATGCAGCGATTTTATCAGGCCCGCCGGCACAATCGGGGTGGACACACACGACGCGGTCGCCCCTGTTACATGCGGTCAGGGCACTTAGCTCCGGCGCTGCTGTGCTTCGTCAGGCGCCGATCGTCCATCCCGACGCGAACCACGACGGTCGGAACCATGTGCGCGCTTCCCGGCAGAACTGAAATGCTTGTCTGCAGCCTGTTTCTGCTCTGGCGAGAGGGCCGAATAGAGACGAGTGAATGACTCGTTGATTGATCCCATTGCCGTGACGCGCGCTTGCATCAAGCCTTGCCTCTGCGCCATCCGCTCGGGGGCGCTCAGCGCTTTTCCGTCCTGTGCGCGTTCGCGCAAGGCCTGCATTCCTTTGCCGGCCTCGGCCTTCGACTTTTCCGCGAAAGCCTGCCATAGCGGTTCCTGCTGAGGCGTAAGCTTGAGCTCGTTCTTGAATCGCGTCAGCCTTTGTTCGACGCGGGCCCCTGGATCCCGGGTGCCATCCTGCTGCATTGAACTACGCTTGAAACCGGCCTTGCTGTCGTTGTTGCAACCCGGACCCTGAGCGTAGCTGTTGCCGATGAACACCGTACTGGCGGCAAGAAAGGCCGCAACGATTGCGCTATTTCGCTTCATGGATTCTGCTCCTGTCGTAAATGCCTCATGGCAGGATGCATTTGAATCGCCTCCTGTAAGCCAGATGTGACAGAGCTGCGGCGATTGTAAGCGGAGGTTGCCGGACAACAATCAATCCAAAATGGGGCGGCGAGCCTGACCCCCGGCACTTGCGGAAAACGGCTGTGGCTGCTTCCTTCCGGACCTGACCAGATTCACCACCCCACAATGCGGGGAGACCCGCCGCGGCGGAATTTTATCAGCTTTCGCGACAGGCTCTGCCGTCTCGCCAAAGCCGACTTTTCCTGATGTCGCTCCGGGATCAGCCGCCGCCGCGTTGGTAATGGCTTGTAAAGCGCTGCATGAAACGGTCCTGCGCGTCAGCGTCAATCCCGGCAAACTCGATTTCAACGCGATGACGCTCAAGCCGAACCATGCCGATTTCCAGTGGTGGAATTCTGGTCAGACGCACTGTCCAGCCTTTGCCGCAGAACTTGCCATCGATTTCCTCATATTCGGTTGTCCCGGTTGCCAGGGACAAGAGTCGAACAAAATCCTGACGCGAGGTTGTCGCATCGTAGGCCAGCGGAAATTTCATCCGCCAGCTACGGGCGGCCAGATGGCGAGCGTTTCCCCCTCCTGCAAGGTTCGATCTGATCTTTCGGCCGGCGGCACAAAATTGCCGTCGATCAGGACCAGATGAACCAGTTTTTCCGGCAAGCTGAAGCGTTTGACCAGATCCGCTACAGTGGTCTTGCTGTCGATCTCGAGAGACAGTGCGTTGGTTTTTTTTGCTTCTGGCGGCAGGTAATCCTGCAGTGTCGCAAACAATTTGAACGTAATCCTCATGCCGCCTTCTGCGCACTCGCCAGATAGGCCGCCATGAAACACGTTGGATCAGCCAAAAGCCGATCCTTCCAGACGCCCAGCGGCGCCTCAGTCTGCACGAGTCCGCGCAGGGCACCGACATGATCTGTCCAGCCGATACTGGTGGCCCCGATCAAGACGTCATCCTTGAATTGCAGCGACAGATACCGGTAGTTGGCTTCATCGACCATTTCCACTCCGGAACCACCCTCCTTCTTGTCGATGCCTTGCCATTGGCCAAATGAAGTCGAGATCAGTCCCAGCGTATCGAGCACGTTGATTGCCAGACTGCCACCGCTCACCGCGTTGCCACCGGCCATGTTATGCGCAGCGATACGCGCCTGATCCACCGCATTTGGCTGAATTGCGTTGAGCTCGGGTTTACCGGTATGAAAATCGATAGCTTCGGTAACATCGCCGGCAGCAAAAATGTCTGTGACGCTGGTCTGCATCATGTTGTCAACCCGAATGCCCCGTTCCATGTTGATGCCGCTGTCCTTCAGAAATTCAATGTTGGGACGTACACCGGCTGCGCAGATAATCAGATCGGCAGCAAGCACGCCACCGTTGCTGAGCTTGGCAGACAACACGCCATCTTTCTGAGTGATGGCGGTAATTGCCTCTTTGACATGGACAGTTACGCCCTGCTTTTCGACCCAGGCCTTGATCATGCCGCCAGCCTTGGGTGTCATCATACGCGGCACCATGCGATCGCCCATCTCCACCACGGTCAGCTCGACGCCACGCGCGGCAAGAGCCTCCATGATGATGCAACCGATAAAGCCGGCACCCAACTGCAATACCCGGCTACCGGCTTTGGCCTTGCCGGCAATGGCCCGAGCATCCTCGATGGTCCAGCAGGTATGCACATTGGGCAAATCAATTCCAGGTACCGGTGGCGTCACCGGCCGCGAACCCGTGGCTATCAACAAGCGGTCATAGGGCAAACGCTCACCACTTGCAAATTCGATCTGTTTGCTCGCCGGGTCAAGCTTGACGACGCGGCCTTCGATCAGATGAATGCGCTGTGTCGCGTAATGATCATGGGCTTTTCGCAGGTGAGTGCCGCTCTCGGGAATGTGACCCTGAAGGAAATAGGGAATCGCCATGCGCGAGTAGGGTGGTTCCGATTCGTCGCCGATGAGGGCAATTTCGGCATCCGGCTGTAGCCGACGCAAGGTTTCCGCAGCCACCAACCCGGTCGGGCCGTTACCAATGATGACGTGTTTCATATCAGTTCCTCAGACAAAAACGCCAAGGAAGCCGAAACCACCGGCTGCCTTGGCGCAGGGTTTAACGGGACTAAAGGCCGAGCCGGGCCAGCGTTTCCTTGGACGGCACGCCTTCCGCGCTCCAGCCACGAGCCTTGTAGTACTCCGGCCGCATCTTGTCGATGCCATTCACCAAGCCCTTGGCCGGACCGGTTTTGGCCGGTTCGGTCTTCAGACGCGGCGGCAGGTCATCATCCTTGGAGGTG
>JAIPCS010000109.1 GCA_021738105.1 Sulfuritalea sp. | reverse complement strand
CGCTCAAGCGGGCTTTTTGCGTAACTCTTTATCTGAACTTGTAATGCGCCCGCAAGCTGAAACTCAAATCGGCGCTGCCCATCAGGGCTCGAGTCTCGAAGACTCTTGATCAAGTGGTAATACACTATGTCGCGAATGTTTTATGTTCAGCGCTAAGTTCCTCCTGAAAATGCCTTCAAGTCGAACGCAAATTCACTGTATGCCTCTGCACACGCGATGTCAAATCCGAAACAAAATATTTGAAGATTGCTGCGCTGCACTGGATTTGGTTAGGGTGTAGCATTACCAACTTACTGTTGAAATTGCAGCGGTAATCCAAAACAATTTCGGCGAATCGGTTTTGCAGCGCAACCTGGCTACACGTCTGACTCGGTGCGACCCCACAGAACACTTTCAGGAGAATCAAAATGGCCAAAGGACAATTGCGCGGTAACAAGGAACAGAAGAAACCCAAGAAGGACAAGACCAAGCCCACCGGGCCGGCTGCACCGTTTGGCGGTGCCCAGGGAAAGTCGTCGATTCCCACACCGGTCAAGAAATAACACCGAACCCTGCGGCGCTTTCAGCGTCCGCGTCCAGCCAATGCACTGCGCCTGGCCCCGCTGTCCGGTCAGGCTGGTGCATGGCTGCTGATTCCATTTTGCGGTTCATCCCGGTGCCGCGAACTTCTCTTCACGGCCATGGCACTCAAATCCACCATTTTCAAAGTCGAGCTCCAGATCGCCGATCTGGACCGCAACTATTATCAGAATCATGCGCTGACAGTTGCCCGTCACCCGTCGGAAACCGACGAACGCATGATGGTGCGAGTATTGGCGTTCGCCATGCATGCCGACCCCGCACTGGTCTTCGGCAAGGGTTTGTCATCCGAGGATGAACCCGACCTGTGGCGCAAGGATCTGACTGGTGCCATTGAACTCTGGATCGATGTCGGATTGCCCGATGAGCGTCGCATCCGGCGCGCCTGCGGGCGCGCAAGCCAGGTCGCGGTCCTGACCTACGGCGGGCGTGTCGCGGACATGTGGTGGCAGCAAAACAAGGCAGCCCTGCAACGGCAGGATAATCTCACCATCATCAATGTGTCGGCTGATGAGTCCCGCGCGCTGTCATCACTGGCAGCGCGTGGCATGCAGTTGCAATGCACACTGCAGGAAGCGGAACTCTGGTTTATTGTCGATGGCGAGAACACACGGGTCGCCCCCGAGTTTCGGTTGGTTCCGCCGACCCGGTAAGGCCGCTCCGACGCACGGCAGGTTCAGTCCGACTCGCCGCCTGATTTGATCCGCTCGAGAGTTTCGGTAATTCTTTGCCGCGCCGTTCTGAGCAGCACCGCGTCGTCATCGGCGCCCCAGCCCCGCTCCACCGTCTCCCTGAAATAGTTCAGCGCCGGCTCGCCCAGTGCCGCTTCACACCCGGCCTCGCGAGCCATGGCGACTGCCAGCGTCACGTCCTTGAGCAAAATGCGGGCATGGGCGCGCGCCGAGAAATCACCGGCAAAGCCGCGCGGCATGCGTTCATCGACAATCCAGCTTTGCCCCGAGCTGGCGCCCAGCACGGCGAGCATGATGTGCGGATCAAGGCCCAGACGTTCCCCCATCGCCAGCACTTCAGCACCCGCCGCGAGATTGATACCGGCCAGCAGGTTGTTGACCAGTTTCATTCGTGCACCATCGCCGGGTCGATCTGACACACAAAAGCGCCGGTCACCCAGCGCCGACAGCACCGGTTCCGCTCGTGCGATGACGGCGTCCGATCCGGCCAGCATCAGCGATAGTTGCCCTGCCTCGGCACGCACCGGCCCACCGGAAATCGGAGCGTCGAGGACATCAGCACCCTTCTTCACGATGCGTTCGGCCAGCCTTTCCGCGTCCTCCGGGCTGATGGTGCTGCACACAGCGACAATGGTTCCCGGTCGCCAGCCCAGTGCCGCCGGATCGATCTCGCGAAACAGCGCGTCTTCAATCTGGCCGGCGTCGACCACTACGACCAGGATCATGTCGCTGACCGCAGCAAGTTCGCGCGCACTGGCAGCAATTTGGGCGCCTGCCTCACGCGCCGCCGCTTCCGCTTCGCCGCGCAGATCGCGAGCCGTGACCTGAAAACCCGCCCGGCGCAGGGCTTTAAGCATCGGCAGGCCCATATTGCCGACGCCGATAATGCCAATCGATTTCACGCTCCTTGTGCCTTCAACTCGTGCACTGCGTCCAGCGCGACTTCAATTCCACCCTGCTTCAGCGGCAGCGGCACCGACAACATCAAATTCAGGCTCAGTCCGAAATCTTCGACGATCCAGCCCTGCTCGTCACGATAGCGCCCGTCCGTTCCGGGGCCGTGTGCTCTCAATCGATCGCGCATCGGAGCGAGCGCATCGGCGTAGCCGATCACCGGTTTGCCCAATGCCAGGGCATATCCGATTTCCACACAGGTTCCTGAATCCGGCTCGGCTCCGCGAAACGGATTGAGATTGGCCAGCACGGCATCGGCCTCGCCGATCAGGCTGAGATTGTTGCGGTAAATATCGTCAGCGCGGGTCTGCGATCCATCGAGCGGGATGAGGGCTTCGTGACCCTTGCTGCCGCACAAACTGCGGACAGTCTCGGCCCATTCGGCGGCATCCGGACGAAACACATCCGGCCCTGCGATGTACAACTTCATTCAGCACCTTTCAGCATTGCCGGTATGTTCAGCGGGTGCAAACCTCTACCCTTGACAAGCAACACTCAAGAGATATCTTCCTGTCCCAGCAGGATGAGTTCCTGCAAGCCCTTCGGCGTCCCCGGCAACAGCGCCACATCAACTGCCGTCAGGCCGTCGAGACGAGCGATGTCGATGTTGGCCCCGACGGCGAGCAATAATTCCACCGGCTCGGACTGCCCATTCAGGATTGCGGTGATCAGAGGGGTGTTGCCGTCTTCATCCTGTGCGTCGATTTCACAGCCGGCGCTGATCAGAGTCGCCGCGATACTGGCATGACCACCGGCAGCGGCGGCATGCAGCGGACGCTCCCGCCGGGGACCGAGCACTTCGAGATGACTACCGGCCTCGGTCATGACCCGCACTGCAGCGACACAACCCAGCTTGGCGGCCATAAACAACGGAGGGCCATCTCGAGAAAGCAGCGCCTCGGTGAGGCTGATATTTGCCCAGTCGGCGGGGGTCAATTCCGTAAGCATCGATCAGGAAAGCTGCTTTGCCAAAAATACCTGCATGCGCTCCCACGCCTGATTGGCACAGTCCGCGTCGTAAACATCGCTACGTCGCTCGTTGAAAAAAGCGTGATCCGCATCGTAGCGATACAGTTCTGGAACATTGCCATTCTTGTTCATGGCGGCTTCCAGGGCGTCGACCGCCGCAGGAGTACACCAGTCATCCCTGCTGGCGAAATGACCCTGAAACGGAATACGGATATTCGCCGGATCGGCAAATTCCTGTGGTGGAATGCCGTACAGGCATACGGCAGCGGAAAGGCCCGGCACATGGACGGCGGCCGCGATACTGAGTGCCCCGCCCATGCAAAACCCCATTGCCGCCACTTTTTCGCTCCCCAGAGTCATCAGATAGTCGACAGCACCACGAATATCCTGATGGGTGGCTCCGGGAAAATCCAGACCATCCATCAGGTGACTGGCTTCGTCCGGCTCCTGGGTTACGCGCCCTTGATAGAGATCCGGGGCCAGTGCGTTATAGCCGGCCCGAGCGAAACGATCGGCAATGCCGCAAATCTGGTCATTCAGCCCCCACCATTCCTGGATTACCACCACCCCGGGGCGATCTTTTCCTGCGCTGGCAAGGTAGCCGCGGCAGGTGCTGGCATCGGGGCGCTTGAATTCGATCATCTGTCCCATTGGAGTCTCCTCTCAAGAAGCAAGACCATCAATTTACCGGAAATCCCCTGGCATTGATGCTCAGGTGCGTCTCGTATAATGCGAGACTTGCCTATGACCTTGATACAGACGTGAACTCAGATCTCTCCCGCCTGCAGCCCTACCCCTTCGAAAAGCTGCGACAGTTGTTCGCCGGCGTATCGCCAGCGCCGGATTTTGGCGAGATCAAATTGTCGATCGGCGAACCGCGGCACGCGACGCCGCCTTTCATCCAGCAAGCCCTAGCAGACAATCTGGCCGGACTGGCCAACTACCCGACTACGCAAGGCACGGAGACCCTGCGTGAAGCCATTGCAGAATGGGTTGCACGCCGCTATGGCGTCGACACACCCGATGCAAGGACACAGATCATCCCGGTTAACGGATCACGCGAGGCACTGTTTTCCTTCGCACAAACGGTAATAGACCGCAGTGGAGGCCGCGCCAAAGTAGTCTGCCCGAATCCGTTCTACCAGATCTATGAAGGCGCTGCCCTGCTGGCCGGAGCCGAGCCGGTGTATCTGAATACCGTTCCGGAGCACGGCTTCGAAATGGACTGGGCTGCGCTGCCGGAGTCCACCTGGAGCGACGTTCAACTGGTGTATGTCTGCTCGCCGGCCAATCCGACCGGCAAGGTCATGAACCTGGAAGCCTGGAAAGCGCTGTTCGAACTCTCTGACCGTCATGACTTTGTTATCGCTTCCGATGAATGCTATTCGGAGATCTATTTCGACGAAACCTCGCCGCCACTGGGCGGACTGAGTGCCGCAGCGCAACTGGGTCGCAAGGACTACAAAAGGCTGGTGTGTTTTTCCAGCCTGTCCAAAAGATCCAACGTACCCGGACTACGTTCAGGGTTCGTTGCCGGCGATGCCGCGTTGTTGAAGCAGTTTCTGCTCTACCGCACGTATCATGGCAGTGCCATGAACCCGGCCGTGCAATCCGCCAGCATCGCGGCCTGGAACGATGAGGCCCATGTCAGGGACAATCGACGCATGTATGCCGAAAAATTTCATGAAGTCACACCGCTTGTTGCGCGCCATCTCGACTGTCGCATTCCGGACGCCGGATTCTATCTTTGGGCCAAAACCCCGGTTCCGGACACCGAGTTTGCGCGCGAGCTGCTGCGCAAGAAGAACGTTGTCGTCCTGCCGGGAAGTTATCTCGCGCGTGAGTCCGGCGGCGTCAACCCCGGCACCAATTTCATCCGCATTGCACTGGTCGCCGCACATGAAGAATGTCTTGATGCCGCCCACCGAATCAACGATTTTTGTCTATCTCTGTGAAAGAAACCACCATGAATGAACTTCAGCAAATCATCGAACAGGCGTGGGAAGACCGCGCCAGCCTGAGTCCCGGCGAAGCACCGGCACGTATCGGCGATGCGGTTGCCCATGTGCTGGGAGAGCTCGACAGTGGAGCGCTGCGCGTCGCGGAAAAAATCGACGGCGAGTGGGTCACCCATCAGTGGATCAAGAAGGCGGTACTGCTCTCTTTCCGCCTTGAAGAGAATGTGCTGATGGAGGGTGGTCCGATGCGCTACTTCGACAAGGTGCCGACCAAGTTCGCCCACTACGACACATTCAATTTCCAGCAAGGCGGCTTCCGCGTGGTGCCGCCGGCCGTTGCACGGCGCGGCTGCTTCATCGGCAAGAACGTGGTGCTGATGCCCAGCTTTGTAAATATCGGCGCCTATGTGGATGAAGGCACCATGGTCGATGCCTGGGCCACGGTTGGATCCTGCGCACAGATCGGCAAGAATGTGCATCTGTCCGGTGGCGTCGGCATTGGCGGCGTGCTCGAGCCCTTGCAGGCCAACCCGACCATCATCGGCGACAATTGTTTCATCGGCGCCCGCTCTGAAGTGGTCGAAGGTGTCATCGTTGAAGACAACTGTGTCATCTCAATGGGTGTGTATATCGGACAAAGCACCAAAATCTACGACCGCGCCACGGGTGAAGTGAGCTACGGGCGCATCCCGGAAGGCTCAGTGGTGGTCAGCGGCAACCTGCCCTCGGCCGACGGGAAATACAGCCTGTATTGCGCCGTCATCGTCAAACGGGTCGACGCACAAACCCGGGCCAAGACAGGCATCAATGAATTACTGCGCGACTAAACGCACAAAGCAACAGTACGGGAGAGCAGACCATGGGTACGATGCAAAGACTGTTTCAGTTGATGTCGGAAAAAAAAGCTTCAGACCTTTTTGTCTCCGTTGGCGCACCGATCCACATCAAACTCAACGGCAATTCGGTGCCGGTGAACCAGACGCTGATGGACGCCGAGACCATCATGAATCTGTTCAAGGAAATCCTCAACGAAAAGCAGTTGGCAGAATTCCTGGAGGAACTGGAGTTCAATGGCGCCTACAACATGCCCGGAGTCGGCAATTTCCGGCTCTCCTGTTTCCGCCAGAAGGGCTCGCCTGCCCTGGTGGTGCGCTATATCCCGAGCGACATTCCGGATTTCGATACCCTCGATCTGCCCGATGTGCTGAAGGAAGTCATCATGGAAAAGCGCGGCCTGATCCTGATGGTGGGCGCTACGGGCTCGGGTAAGTCGACCACCCTGACATCGATGATCGACTACCGCAATGCGCGCAAGTCGGGCCACATCCTGACACTGGAAGATCCGGTCGAGTTCATTTTCCAGAACAAGAAATCCATCGTCAATCAACGTGAAGTCGGGTCCGACACCAAGGCTTTCCAGATTGCGCTGAAGAACGCCTTGCGTCAGGCACCCGACGTCATTTTTATTGGCGAAGTGCGCGACAAGGACACCATGAGCCAGGCCATCGCCTACGCCCAGTCCGGGCACCTTTGTATGGCGACGCTGCACGCCAACAACAGCTATCACGCCATGAGCCGGATCATCAGCTTCTATCCGCTGGAAAATCGGCCCGCCCTGCTTGCCGACCTTGCCGTCACCCTTAAATGCGTGATCTCTCAGCGCCTGGTCAAGAAGCCGGATGGAGGGCGCGCACCCGCCGTTGAAGTGCTGCTCAACTCTCGTTATATCGCCGAGCTGATTGACAAAGGCGACCTCAACGAGATCAAGGATGCGATGGAAAAGAGCATGGTGCCGGGCAGCCAGACTTTCGAGCAATGCCTGTTCACACTTTACAAGAAGGGAACGATCACTCTGGAAGAGGCGCTGAACAACGCCGACTCGGCGAACAATCTGCAACAGGTCATCAACAACGCTGCCGATCCGGCGGCGGCCGCTGCCGCCCCAGCCGCCGAGCCGGACAAGAACGCCGCGCCCGATTACACCAAGTCGGCAGCCCCGGGGTCCTTCAGCGACTTCAAGCTGAACATGGATGCCGACGCTTGATGCCGGTACTCGATAAAGTTCGGGCCTTGATTGAACGCCCATCAGTAACCCCCGACGATGCCGGTTGTCTCGACTTGATCGGCTCATGGCTGACCCCCCTGGGCTTCGTCATCGAGCGCATCGATGTCGGTGGCGTTTCGAATCTCTGGGCACGACGCGGCACACAGGGCCGGCTGATCTGCTTTGCCGGTCACACCGATGTGGTACCGACCGGTCCGCTGGAAAAATGGACGTCGCCGCCTTTTGAGCCAACAGTTCGTGACGGATATCTATACGGCCGCGGTACCGCGGACATGAAAAGTTCGATCGCAGCCTGTGTTGTCGCCCTGGAACGCTTGCTGGATAGCCGTGCCACCAACGCCGACTTTTTCACGAACAACTCGCTGGCGCTGCTGCTTACTTCGGACGAAGAAGGCGATGCGATCAATGGAACGGTACGCGTGGTCGAAAAACTCAAGTCGCGCAAGGAGACCATCGATTACTGCATCGTTGGAGAACCCACCTGCGTAAATCGCCTCGGCGACACCATGAAGAACGGACGTCGCGGATCACTGTCGGCCAATCTCGTCATCAAGGGAGTGCAGGGCCACGTTGCCTATCCCCATCTGGTCAAAAATCCCGTACATCTGGCAGCACCCGCGCTGGCCGAACTGGCGTCGACCAGCTGGGATGCCGGCAATGAGTATTTTCCACCCACCAGTTTCCAGATTTCCAACGCACACGCCGGAACCGGTGCCGGCAATGTGACACCGGGCCACTTCGAAATCCAATTCAATTTCCGCTTTTCGACCGCCAGTACGGTGGAGGACCTGCAAGCACGAGTGCACGCCCTGCTCGATCGGCATCGGCTTGAATACGACGTCCAGTGGACCTGCGGCGCGAAACCATTCCTGACACCACAAGGAGAGTTGTGTACGGCCTTGAGCAAAGCCGTGGCGGACGAACTTGGCATCACGACCGAACTGTCGACAACCGGCGGCACCTCCGACGGCCGCTTCATCACCGATATCTGTGCGCAGCTGGTGGAATTTGGTCCGGTAAATTCCAGCATTCACAAGATCAACGAAAGCATTGCCGTTTCCGACCTTGATCTTCTGGCTCGCATTTATGAAAAAACCTTTACCAGGCTGATGACAAATTGATTAGCAGTGCGACCGAAGAACTGGCCACCGTGCGCGACTGGCTGCGCTGGGCGGTAAGCCGTTTCAATGAGGCGAAACTGTTTTACGGACACGGCACCGAAAACGCTCTGGATGAGGCCGTGTGGCTCATTCTTGCAAGCTTGCAATTGCCGCGCGACACGCTGGACCCATGGCTTGATGCAAAATTGACCAAGAGCGAACGCATCTCGCTGCTGGACAAGCTTCAGCAGCGTGTTGTACATCGCATACCGACCGCCTATCTGGTGCAAGAGGCGTGGCTGGGTTCTTTCCGCTTTTATGTCGATCAGCGTGTCATCGTTCCGCGTTCCTATTTTGCCGAATTGCTCGAAAATGGATTTGCACCCTGGATTGAAGATACGCAGCAAGTCGGGGCAACGCTCGATTTGTGCACCGGTTCGGGTTGCCTGGCGGTTGTTATGGCCCATGCCTTTCCAAACGCCAGTGTGGATGCGATCGACATTTCACCGGATGCTCTTGTCGTGGCTCAGCGCAATATCGACGACTATGCGCTCGCCAATCGCGTGCGGGCAATCGAATCGGACCTGTTTTCTGCAGTATCGGGAAAACTTTACGATCTCATTATCTGCAACCCGCCCTATGTGACAACCGAGGCGATGAAAGCGCTACCTCCCGAATACAGCCATGAACCTATCCTCGCGCTGGCCGCCGGAGAGGATGGGCTTGACGTGGTAAGGCGCATTCTGGCTGAGGCGCGCGACCATCTCAATCCCGGCGGCATGATCGCCGTCGAAGTGGGTCACAATCGGGGGCTTGTCGAAGCAGCCTTCCCCGATCTGCAGTTAATCTGGCTGGATACCGAACATGCCGAAGGAAAGGTTTTTCTCATCATGCGCGACGATCTCCCGGATACAGGCCGGAGACCCCACTGATACTTTTCCCCTGCAACGATTTGCCTCAACCCGAAAAAATCCGAATTCAACTCATGACCACCATCACCTTCATTCTTAAAGATGGCAGCCATCGCACAGTGGATGTCGACCAGGAAGAAAACCTGATGCAGGTTGCCACCTTCAATGGCATACCCGGCATCGAAGGAGCCTGCGGCGGCTTCTGCTCCTGCGCGACCTGCCATGTCTATCTGGAAAGCTCGCATCTATTGCCTCCACCCGCTGCCGATGAGGTCAGCATGCTCCAAGGAACCGCCGCCAAGCGAGAAAGTAACAGCCGACTCGCGTGTCAGATCAAGCCGGGACCCCATCTTGATGGACTGGTGTTGCGCATGCCGGATGTGCAGTAGGCACCCTGACCGATGTGAAGCTTAACGAGTAAAACCCGCGTCGTCGCATTTTTCCAACCAGCACGCAACCAGACGTGCGGCCCGCGTATCCACCCCGCTGCGCACCAACACCGCGTATGCCAACTCATTTGCCTCGGTCTCTTGTCGGGTTGGTTCTGCCCATGCCACAACAACGCCTTCGCTCGACACGCCTCTATGCTGCAAAGCCACGTGCGCCATCTCATGCGCCACAACGGCCCGCGCCAGGACCGGGGCAACACATATCCACGAGGGCCGCAAGCGGATATTCCCGCCTGCGGAAGCGTCTCCCAAGGTCGACACGGATTTTGCAAAGCCGCGTCCATCGGCCAGTTCTTCATCCAGATGCGGATGCACCTCGGAGCGAAATCCCAGTACAGCAAAAGCGTGCTCAAGACTCGCAGCATGACTTTTCATACGGTCAAGGCATGCACGCTACGCTGGCGATTGCAGCGGCAGAGCGCAAGCACCGAGCAACAGAAGCAAAAAGAATGCGGCACGTGTCATAGCCATCGGAAGTCCTTGGGAGTTCCTTGAATGTCGTGGACTGCCTGCACATTTTCGCAATTCACCGGCTCAATCGCCGTATCGCCAACGCCGACTTTTTGCGAGAGTCACGCCCTATCTCACTGGTGCCATCGCGCGCGACATTTGGCTGGTAGACCCGAAGCGAACCAGCCTCCAGAATTTTTGAATCCGGCACCGACCGTCGCTCACGGCGACCTATCCCTTGCCAATCGGCCCGTCGATACCCTGAGACAACAAGGCGAACCCGATTTTCGAGTTCAACCCGTCATCGGAGCACGATCACGGCACATCCCGCCGGATATCAACGCGTTGCCCTGCTCGGTGGCGGCAACCCGGAGCAGGCTGCCGGCAATTTAATCACCGAGAACTTTGAACAGCTTTTTTTCCAGCTCCTTCAAACGCGCCAACCCATCCGGTGCCTGCCTGATGGCTGATCGCCACTCCGGATACAACTCCTTCAAGTCGGTGACATTGCCCGCAGCCCTTACTTTTACCGAGATGGGTTCTCCAGCGATACCGAGAATTCTCCCCGCCATGTTTATCATGAAGGTTTGTCCCAGCTGAAACGGATCCTCTTCCGGATTGACCTCTACCGCCGCGGTCTCAACGACGGGGGCGGCGACAGCGTCGGAAACCTCGATGAACCCGTTGTTCAACAAATCGTCAAGTATCCCGGGAACCGTGGCTGGCGGCAAAATGCTTTGCAGTGCTTCCAGGTCACGCTTGCCATCGATCATGATCAACACGTGTCTCGCCTTGAACGCCAGACCATGTGCCTTGCTTTCGACCTCCTCTTTGCCTTTGGCTGTTTTCACCCATATGGTGCCTGATGCTGCCATTCTGTCTCCTCCTATTTCTCTTATATTTTTAACTACTTAAACCTGAACAGACTCGCTTACCGAAACATCCTCCACTATCCAGACTCAGAGATATTTCCCACTAAAGTAATAACAGTTGAACGCCAACACGGACGGAAACATATCACCGCACCGTCATTCGATGCAAGTCTGTTGATACAGACATCAAAGTCGGCGTTCAGAAGATGTATCAAGTTTTTGGACTAGTGGTTCCGGCAACAATGCGTTGCGGAAATTCCTTCAAGGAATTTCGATCAG
>JAIPCS010000108.1 GCA_021738105.1 Sulfuritalea sp. | reverse complement strand
CGCCCTGAAAGCAGGGCAGCAACTCGCACTGCTTTTGCCAGTACGGGCTGATCCGGTCGTGGCGCAGGCCGCAATCGTCGGTCCATGTTTCCACTTTTCTGAACGCCGACTCAGTGGCGTACGCGTTTTCAATGTTCCTTGCATGCGCCCATGACGGAAGCAGGGAGGTCGCAGCCAGTGCGCCGGTCATTTCGATAAAACTCCGCCGCGACATGCCGGTTGGCAGGATCCCGGACTGTGGTGAATGAGCTGCTTTTCGGTACATGTGGCCTCCGCGAAATGTCAATGCCAAACAGCGACTGTCCTTAGTTGGCATCTTTCCATTGGTACAGGTTCCAGGTGTAAGTCGCGTTGATTGTTCCTGTGAGTACTTGCAGTCCGAGAATTGCGCTGACTCCCAGACCGGATGGCGTGAAGTCTCCCCATTTCGCCGTCGGCAGTTCCAGACCCACGCCGGGAAGACTGAATGCGTAGGCGATACCGGGGCGATTGCTCAGAACATCAGCCGGATTCGCATAGGCGTGATAAGTGATGCCTACACCCTCTATGGGAGCGAAGCTCGCGGCACCAACCACGCCGCTACCTCCGCCAAGAAAGAACGTAACGGCGCCCGCATAATCCCAGTTGGTGGTGTATGAAAATCCCACGGTGCCTTGTGCCAGCAGAAATATGGCCGGCTTGAGAAATACCCGGTATTCCCAGAACTCTTCTCCCTTGCCCGGACATAGCAGAGGCGGATTGCTTCGTCCTTTCCCACTCGCCTTGTGGTCCGGTAGCTGAGGTTTCAAGCCGGCACGTTCCAGATATCGATTGATTGCTTTGATATCTCCGCCGCAAATCAGGTCAGCGTTGCGGAACAGTTTGACGAGCACATCGGACTTTTGAGCCGCGGTATACATGCGTCGGACCTCGGGTATCGTATCGTCCATGTTTTCGCTGACGAACTCCTCGGCCTCCCGGTATATCGGGCTGTTCTTGCCGATGTTCTTCATGGATGGCTGCAGCTTTCCCGCCTCCTTTTTAACCAGATCCATTGCCTGGTCCATGAACCCGAGCTTCATGCCCTTGTTGATATTTCTGACCGTGTCCTTGCATATCTGCTGCCTCACGGCGTCGGTCGGCTTGATGCATTTGCCGTCACCGGAAAAGTTCTGAATCAGACCCAGGTCGCAGGTCGGGATATGTTCCCAAACCATGCATGCACGCAATCCGGCCTTTCCGCACGGGCCTTGAGTCGGGCCGAAACCCAGCGATTTGGCCACATCGGCGCCTTTGTCCTTGACCACATTCGCGGCGTTGACAGCCGGGGTCTTGGCGGCAGTTACTGCCTTGACCGTGGTTTTGGTTGCGGCGGTCTTGGCGGGTTTCGCTTTTTTCGCAGCCGCGGCAGCGGCTTTTTCGGCGGCAGCTTTGGCTTCCCGGGCCTTGCAGGGCGCATCGAAAACGGCGCATGCTGCCTGTGCAGTTGAGGTCAGCATCAGGAAGGCGGTGGCGACAAGACCAATGAGGCAAAGCTTGCGATCAAGAAGGGTAGCAAGGGTCACAATCAGCCTCCTTCAGCTAAGGATCAAATACCCGATTAAGCGATTCAAGATGAATCCGGTATCCAGGCCCTGCGCACTGCCAGGCAACTGTTGGTTGGTGAGTCGCCGGAAGACTTCTTGAAGTGGAATCCAAACACTGCAAAAAAGGAAACGATGCCTGTTTCAAAGGTCCGCAACTAACGAGCAGAATACACCTATAACTATTGTGTGTATTAAATATTGTCAATTCGTGTTTGAGGCGGCGAAACGTCAAACTGATAGGAATCGTCTTCCTGTCAGGCAAGAGCCCTATGCGGTGCGTTTAACTATAGAAGGGCCAGCATCAAGTCTGTCGGGTGCGTTTTTGATACAGGCAAGGCTTGAAACGCGGTATCGCCGACAGTCGATCTTGAGCAGAATCTGGAAGGCGCCCCATTGTTGATACCCGGCACGACAGCCTGCGGTAGACTGCCGCAGTTGGCGCGGTTTTCGGTGTGCCTGCGATCTATTGAAGTTCCACAAACTCCTTTCGACGCCTCTACTTAACCAACAAACATTTCATGAGCGATATTCCCACCCTGCGCCGTGTGCTGCGCGATTGCCGAACCGTAGCGATTGTCGGTCTTTCTGCCGACTGGTTCCGCCCTTCCAATTTTGTTGCCAAGTACCTTCTGGAACATGGCTACACGGTGATACCGGTGAACCCGAAGTACAGCGAAATACTTGGACAGACCTGTTATCCCGATCTGCACTCGATTCCGGTGCCGGTGGATATGGTCGACGTCTTTCGCAAGCCGGCCGACTGCGTGCCCATTGCCAACGATGCCGTTGCGATTGGCGCCAAGGCCTTGTGGTTGCAGATTGGCGTCGTCAATGATGAGGCGCGCCAGATCGCCGAGGCGGCCGGGCTGACGGTGATCATGGATCGCTGCGTCAAGATCGAATATGCCCGCCTGTTTGGCGGGCTCAACTGGTTTGGCGTGAACACGCACGTGATTTCCTCACGGCGGCCGAACTGGATACCTCACTAGGACACGCATCATGGCTGATCGCGAATTTGGTTTCGATACCCTTTGCCTCCACGCCGGACAAATCCCCGATGCCGCCACCGGCAGCCGGGCCGTGCCGATTTATCAAACCACCTCGTACGTCTTCGACTCGCCCGATCACGCGGCGAGTCTGTTCAACCTGCAAACCTTTGGCAACGTTTATTCGCGACTGTCCAACCCCACGGTGGCGGTGCTCGAAGAGCGCGTGGCCACGCTGGAGAACGGTCGCGCCGGCTTGGCCGTCGCCACGGGCATGGCGGCGCAGATGATCGCGCTGCTCAACATCGTCGAGGCCGGCGATGAAATCGTCGCGGCACGCACGTTGTATGGCGGCACGCATACGCAGCTTGATGTGAACTTCCGCAAGCTCGGCATCACCACCGTTTTTGTCGACCCGGACGAACCCGAAAACTTCGCCCGCGCCATTACGCCCAAAACCAAGTTGCTGTACGTCGAGACGCTGGGCAACCCGTCGCTCAATGTCATCGATCTGGAAGCGGTGGCACGTATTGGCGAACAGGCGGGCCTGCCGCTGTTTGTCGACAACACCTTCGCCTCGCCTTACCTGTGCCGGCCCTTCGACCACGGTGCGGCGATCGTTCTCCACTCGGCCACCAAGTTTCTCGGCGGCCACGGCACCACCATGGGCGGCATCATTGTCGAATCCGGAAAATTTCCCTGGGGCAATGGCAAGTTCGCCACCATGACCGAGGCTTCGCCCGGCTATCACGGGGTGCGTTTTTACGAGACCTTCGGCGATTTCGGTTTCACCATGAAGTGCCGCATGGAAGGTCTGCGCACCTTTGGCCCGGCCTTGTCGCCGATGAATGCCTTTTTGCTGCTGCAGGGCGTCGAGACCCTGCCGTTGCGCATGGAGCGCCACTGCAGCAATGCGCTGGGTGTGGCGAAATTTCTGCAGGATCACGCCTGCGTGGACTGGGTCAATTACCCCGGTCTTGCCGACAACCGTTACCACGCGCTGGCGCAGAAATATCTGCCCAAAGGCGCCGGGGCGGTGCTCACCTTCGGTATCAAGGGCGGGGCGGCGGCGGGGGCGAAATTCATCGACGCCGTTCAGTTCCTGTCGCATCTGGCGAATATCGGCGACGCCAAGACGCTGGTCATCCATCCGGCCTCGACCACGCATCGGCAGATGTCGGAGGAACAGCAAATTGCCTCCGGTGTCGGTCCCGACCTGATTCGCCTCTCGGTCGGGCTGGAGACTCTGGACGACATTCTGTGGGATATCGACCAGGCCCTGCAGCGCGCAACCGCCTGATCAGTCTTTCTCGCAAAGGCTGCGCATCACCTGATGCCAGCCCGCTTCGGCGTCACTTCCTGCTTCATCGAACACAGTCTGGAGCAGCTTCATCTGGGCGCCGGTCAGCTTCGCTTCGAGTTTCGCGCCCGTTGCGGTAAGTTTTAGTTGGCGCACGCGTTTGTCGTGCGCCGCAGTTTCCATGGCCACCAGCCGCATTTCGATGAGTTGCCGCAAGGGCGCATTCAGCGCCTGCTTGCTGACCTTGAGTACGCCGAGCAGGGCGTTGACCGATATCTGTGCATTGCGCCCGACGAAATACAGGATGCGGTGATGCACCCGCCCCAGGCCGCGCTGATCAAGGATGCGGTCGGGCGAGGCGGTAAAGGCGCGATACCCGAAATAGAGCTGCTCGACAGCAAGGCGCAGGCGGGATTCCTGCGACGCGGATGAAAGTGCGGCGTCGGCGTCAGACTTCGGTTCGTTCCTGGGTAGGTCAAGCATGTTGACATGATAGAGCGATGACTGCTAGGCTGTCTATAGGTCAAGTGTATTGACATTAATGGACGATTCGCCATGAGTACTTCATCTGCGCCAGGCAGTCCCCGCTTTTCGACGCGGACGCTGGATTTGCATGCCTCGCCGATACGCGAGATCCTGGCCGTGGTCGATCGTCCGGGCATGATCTCGTTTGCCGGTGGTTTGCCGGCGGCCGACAGTTTTCCTCACTTCAGTCTGGAAGGAATGCCGCAGCCGCAGTTGCAGTACGGTCCCAGTGAAGGTGAATGGGAACTGCGTCAGCGAATTACCGACGATCTGCACGACATCGGCTTGCACTGTGAACCCGGGCAGGTGCTGATCCTGTCCGGCTCGCAACAGGGCATCGATCTCGTCGCCAAGCTGTTCATCGATCCGGGGACCGCAGTGGCAGTCGAGTCGCCGACCTATCTGGCGGCCTTGCAGGTGTTCCGCTTTTTCGGGGCGCGCTTCGTCGCCTACGATCCGCAGACTCTGGATGCCGCGTCCTTTTTGTCGGAGAGGCCGGCCTTCGCTTACGCCATTCCGACCTTCCAGAATCCCAGCGGCCGGTGTCTGGATGCAGGCCAGCGCACCGCCTTGGCCCTGGCCTGCGACGCCGCACGAATTCCCCTGTTCGAGGACGACCCTTACCGCGATCTGGTCTACGACCCTTGCGAGCGCACGCCGGTTTGCGCCCGACTGCAACAGGCCCCGTGGATTTATCAGGGATCGTTTTCCAAGAGCCTGGCACCGGGCCTGCGCCTGGGTTATCTGGTGGCGTCAAAGGAATTGCTGCCCTTCCTCACCCGCCTCAAACAGGCGGCCGATCTGCACAGCAACCGTATCAGCCAGTGGCTGGTCCTGCAGCAGCTCAAGGATCCCGCGCGAGCTGCGAATCTGGATGCGCTGGCAACGCGTTACCGCCAGCGGCGCGACGCCTTCGACGCCGCCTTGCGTCGTCACTTTGGCGATCTTGCCGTCTGGCAGACGCCGCCCGGCGGGCTGTTTTTCTGGCTCACGCTCAAGCACCGCATCGATACCCGGCTATTGCTGCCACTGGCGATCGAGCAGGGCGTCGCCTTCATGCCCGGCGAGCCTTTCCTTCCGGCGGAGGCGGGCGCCTGCGGCCAGCTGCGGCTCAACTTCAGTCACGCTAGCGAGGCGCAGGCCGAAGCGGGGCTGGCGAAACTGTCGGAATTGATCCGCAAATTTCACTGAGCCACCGTATTGCCATCCGCTACGGCGAGGAGATCTGCCCGCGAAGCGGAATCCCTGATCTGCAAAGCTGAGCGTCTTTTGCTCGACCGCCTTGTAGCGCATCCGCAGCGAAGCGGACAGGGTTTTGTCCTGTCCCTTCTTGCTGCGCAGTTGCCTTTTCAGTTGCTTCATCAGCGCCGATTTGTTGGGCCGGATGTTCAGGTGCGATGATCCAAAATGGATGTTGGCCACATGCATCATGGTCAATCTGACTAGCAGTCTGATTGGCGCTGAGCAGGTTTGCGGCGGTTTCGGGTGTCGCCGGGCGCGCGCACCTGTGCGCTAAAAATCATATAACTTTAGTAAGCATTGTTGTCGTCAGCAAAAGGGCATAGGATTTCCGCAGCGACTATTGATTAGCTTTATCTATCGGTAACGCTTTTCCTCCGACAATGGGTGCATCCTTTTGATTGCATCAACACCTGCAGGAATTACCGAAGCAGCGCTCGCGACCCAGGCGTTCAAGCGCATCACCATGTCGGCTGGAGTCGGCATTCTCGGCGCTGGTATCATGGTGTTTCCACACCTTTCGACGTACCCTTGGCGACAATATCTCCCCTGGGTGATCGCCATGGTCATGGTGTTCATTTTTCGTATCCTGTTCGCCCGCTATGCACTGTGGGCGATCGCGGCTGGAAAAGATGCAATTCGTCTGGTGAACTTCGAGGCCGTGTGCTGCGCCTTGACAGGTTTTGGCTGGGGAAGCGCCATCTTTGTATTCGATTCAGAATCGATAGACGCTCTCTACTATGTTCGGTTGATGATCCTCGCAGCGGCCATGTCGTTTGTGATTTCGTCGTTAACCGTATACCTGCGAATTTTTCTGGCGTACATGCTGTCTGTTGGTTTTACCGTGGTCGCGTTCATTGCTTCGTTTGGTCGTGGCGAGCTGGGAGGCACCATGCTGGCATGTGTGATTGTCTACATGATCTTGCTTGCTGCCGTGGCAGCGATCAACAATCGCCGCATCCGCAAAGCTGTTGCCAATCACCTGGCCGTAGAGCGACTTTCGGAAGAACTGCGTGTTGCTTTGGGAAATGAACTCAAAGCAAATCAGGCCCTGAGCCGGTCGGCAATCACGGATGAACTGACCGGAATTATCAATCGCCGCGGCGTGCTGAACGATCTTGAGATCGAGATCGCCCGCTGTCAGCGGTATGGGCGACCGCTCACGGTTTTGATGATCGATATCGATCACTTCAAAGACATCAACGATTCCCATGGCCACGCCAGCGGCGATGACGCACTGCGCTCCATCGTGCAATCCATGACAACGGTGCTGCGGGAAGCCGATGTGATCGGGCGTTTCGGTGGTGAAGAGTTTCTGGTGCTGCTACCCGATCTGGGCGGAGACGGGGCGATCGCAGCGGCGCAGAGACTCCGGGAGCGTGTCGAAACCAGCGAACTGATGCTCGCTGAGCGTCGGGAGAAGGTCACCATTTCCATCGGCGTCTCCTTCTACAAAAGCAACGATACGAGCAGCACGCTGGTTGCGCGTGCCGACAAGGCGCTGTACAGGGCCAAGGCCAATGGCCGCAATCGGGTAGAAATCGAATAGGCTGCCGTATTGTCATCGCCGACTTTTCACCGGCGCGGAATGAACGCATCGCCGGCCACCTGTAAAGTCGGCGCTGGTGATACGGCGTCCGTACTGGCCAGGGCACTCATTCGTCAAGCTCACGACAAACAGGCGTGGGCGCGGTTTGAAAACCTCCCGTTGTCAGGTAATATTCCATCGCCATTCCAGCCAATCTGCCGCAGAACCTATGCGGGAATTTTTGGCAATAAGGCGCGCCTGTGTGTTCCGGATAAAAATTAGCCCGACAAAAGGGGGGTGATAGTGGACATTCCTGGGTTTTATATCGACATTCGGCAGGTGATATCGGACATTGGCCAGTTAGCCCGACATTTTTGTCGGCTAATACAAAGTTAGGCCAAGGTAAACATCGCCATGTGTGAGTTCACAACTGCCGCCGCATCTATGCCCTGGCTTTCGTCGATAACGCCAGTTGCCACATTTGTCCTCGGCTTTATCTCAGCCGTGTTCGCCGAGCCTGCACGCCAGCGCCTGTTCCGCCCCGTCCTTCGATTGAGTTTCTCCAGCTCCGAGGACTGTGTAACGCGAACGCCCACAACTGATGGATCTGAGGCCGTGTACTTCCGCGTTAAAGTCACGAACGATAAGCCACGACTCGCACGGGCTTGCCGAGCGTATCTTGTAAAGGTTGAAACGAAGGCGACGGATTCGTGTTTCGTCAACACGCTCTACGCTGACAGTATTCAGCTCGCGTGGTCGTGCCAAGAGTCTGGGAGGGAGCGCGCGCCCCTCGACCTACCCAATGGGGTTTCACAGTACATCGATGTAATTGCAACGAGCAAATCGGTCAAGACCTTCACGCCGCAGATCAATCCGTTCCCGCACCGGTACAGGCAGTTGTTCACATCAAAGACGGAAACGTATCGACTTACAGTTCAAGTTTCCGGCGATGGTATAGAGCCCAAGATTCTTAAAATGATCTTCGTGTGGAAGGGTCAATGGGACACGGCTGAGGCTTATGAAGATACATCCAAGGCCTAACCCTGCATTCGAGCGGGAGTGCGCAAAAGCGCGCAGCCCCTCAATTTTACGTTGGCCCGGCGCACTTTTCGCTCAGCGGCTATTCCGGCACAAGTCAAAGAAGCAGTCGTTTCAGGTGAGCTTCTGGGCCACTGTCATACTCAATTGTTGTGCCACGGTTTGGCTATTTTCGCCCTCCGGCTCCAGCGCACTTCATTTGGTTCCTGGGGCGTGGTGAGAGGTAACCACGGGGTCGAGGAGCTGTGTGATACGCGTCTAGCGCCTTCGACCTCAAATGCTTGGTTTTATGAAGCGCTGGCATAGTCGCTTGACTAGCGTACGCATTAGCGTACCATTCTCGCTACTTTGAGGGAGCACGAAATGAACACTCTTACCGCCAGCGAGGCTCGCGCCAATCTGTATCGGCTCATAGACCAGACAGCGGAGTCACACGAGCCAATCATCATTTCCGGAAAACGCAGCAGTGCGGTGCTGCTCTCCGCGGAGGATTGGAGTGCCATTCAGGAAACCTTGTACCTGCTCGCGGTGCCCGGCATGCGAGAGTCCATCAAAGCAGGTATGGCCGAGCCCCTCGCAAAGAGTTCGAAGGCGCTTAAGTGGTGAGTTGGGAAATTGTCTATGCCAAGCAAGCAATGAAGGATGCAAAGAAGCTCGCTGCAAGCGGTCTAAAACTAAAGGCGCAAGAAATGCTGACGGTTCTTGCCGCCGACCCGTTTCAGAATCCGCCACCCTTCGAGAAATTGGTTGGTGATCTGGCGGGCGCATTTTCTCGTCGCATCAACATTCAGCATCGGATTGTGTACGAGGTCTTTGTCAAAGAGAAAACGGTTCGCGTCTTGCGTATGTGGACTCACTATGAGTGAGCAGAGGCTAAACCATCCATCAACAAAGACGTGGCGAGGCGCCGATAATGTCAGGCGTTATTCATGGACTTAAATCGAACCAACCTCAAAGCAGCCGTTAATCGCGGTCTGTTGAGCGACGCTCAGGCAGAGCAGCTCTGGGCGTTTCTTTCTGAGCGCGGTGCCAACACGCCCGGCTTCCGCTTCACGCACATCCTGTACTACCTCGGTGGCCTGATTGCCATTGGCGCCATGAGCTTGTTCATGACTCTGGGTTGGGAAAGCTTTGGCGGCTGGGGGCTTTTCTTCATTGCCATGGCCTATGCCGGCGCCGGCCTGTGGCTCACCGGCTACTTTCTGGATCGGCTGCATCTCCCTATTCCGGCCGGCATTACCGCCACATTCGTGGTGGCGCTGACGCCATTGGCGGTGTATGGAATTCAGGAAGGGATGGGCTGGTGGGCGGACGGGCTGGCCTACCGCGCGTATCACACGCACATCGACTGGCGCTGGATGTTCATGGAACTCGCGACGCTTGCCTTCGGTGCCGTCATGCTCCAGCGCTACCGTCTGCCCTTCCTGGTCATGCCGGTGGCGTTGACGCTGTGGTACATGAGTATGGATTTGACGCCGTTTCTCTTCGGCGATGCCGATCAGGCGTGGGAATTGCGAAAGCTCGTGTCGCTCTGGTTCGGATTGCTCATCGTGCTTCTGGCTTTCTGGGTCGATGTCCGTACACGAGACGACAAAGACTATGCATTCTGGCTTTACGTGTTTGGCGTGATGGCGTTCTGGGGCGGTTTGTCCATGATGCATTCGGACAGCGAGCTGAACAAGTTCATCTACCTCTGCATCAACCTGCTGATGATCACCGTGGGCGCAACGCTTGCGCGCCGGGTATTTGCCGTCTTCGGCGGTTTGGGCGCGGCCGGCTATCTTGGTCACCTCGCCTATGAAGTGTTCAAGGACAGCCTGATGTTTCCGTTTGTGCTCACGCTCATCGGCCTGGGGCTGATCTATCTCGGCGTCATCTGGCAACGTCACGAGGAGGCGATATCCGTGCGCTTGCGCGGGCTCTTGCCGCTGCCGTTGCGGGAACTGGTCGACAGGAGGCATTGACCGGTGCGTTTGTGGACACTGCATCCTGGCTATCTGGACGCTCGCGGCCTGGTGGCGCTCTGGCGCGAAGCGCTGCTGGCGCAGGCGGTGCTCGGTGGACTGACGCGCGGCTATACCCACCATCCCCAGTTGCAGCGTTTTCGCGAAACAGCCTCACCCATGGCCGCAATAGCGACGTATTTGCAGAGCGTTCAGGCGGAGGCAACGGCGCGGGGCTACCGCTTCGATGCCACAAAAATTGTCGCTGAAGCAGATTCGCTTCCCATGGTGGCGACGCGCGGGCAACTGGACTATGAGTGGGCGCACCTTGTGGCAAAACTCCGGGTGCGTGATCCTTCCCGACTCGAAAAATTCAAGCGTGTATCGGTACCCGAGCCGCATCCGCTGTTCCGGATAGTTCCCGGTCCGGTTGCGACATGGGAAGTCACGCGGCCGAACTCAGCCGGATAAGCGAGCCGACACGGAAAGGTCGGGAAGCGCCTGTAAATAACCGGCGGCTGTGCGTCTGCCGCCGGGTCCGCGTCGTTTATTGCTTCGGTTCAGGGCGGGACTGCATGGCCTTGTACTCGAGAAAATCTTCCAGGCCGTACTTGCCGAGTTCGCGACCGTTGCCCGACTGCTTGTAGCCGCCGAAAGGCGCGTACAGATTGAACGGGCCGCCGTTGATCTCGACCTGCCCGGTGCGCAGGCGACGGGCGACGTTTTCTGCGTGCTCGTCTGTGGCCGACCAGACGCCGCCGGCCAGACCGTAGATGGAGTCGTTGGCAATGCGCACGGCATCGTCTTCGTCGGTGTAGGTGATGATCGACAGTACCGGGCCGAAGATTTCTTCCTGGGCGACGGTGCTGTCCGGCGTGACCCGGCCCAGTACCGTAGGCGCGACATAGTAGCCGGCGGGATTCACGCCTGCCGGTAGATCGGCGCCACCGGTCAGCAGTTCGGCGCCTTCGGCGATGCCTTTGCGGATGTAGTCGCGCACGCGATCCTGCTGCATCTTCGAGGCCAGCGGCCCCAGCGTTGTTTCGGCCACCATCGGGTCGCCGGGCAGGTAGGCCTTGGCCGCTTCGGCGGCGAGCTGCGCCGCCTCGGCGTAACGCGACTCGGGCACCAGCATGCGCGTGTGCGCGGTGCAGGTCTGGCCGGAGTTGAGATAGCAGTTGCCGATCACACCCTTGACCGCCTGCGCGAAGTCGGCGTCGTCGAGGATGATGGCTGCCGACTTGCCGCCAAGTTCCAGCGCCACGCGTTTGACGCTGGCGG
>JAIPCS010000107.1 GCA_021738105.1 Sulfuritalea sp. | reverse complement strand
CGGCGTTTGCGGTTGGCTTTGATGATTTCGGGTTTGCTGCGTTCCTGCGGCGTCATTGAATTGATGATGCCTTCAAGGCGCCGCACGGACTTGTCTTCCATGGCGCCGCCGGCCTGTTGCGCCATAGCGCCGAACTGGGCGGGGAGTTTGTCCAGCATCGCCCCGAGTCCACCCATTTTCTTCATCTGGCCGATCTGTTCCTTGAAGTCGTGCAGGTCGAAGCCCTTGCCCGATTTCATCTTTTTGACGAACTCCTGCGCCTTGTCCTGATCGACACCGCGCTGGGCTTCCTCGACCAGACCAAGGATGTCGCCCATGCCGAGGATGCGCGAGGCCATGCGCTCGGGATGGAATTCCTCGAGACCGGTCAACTTCTCGCCGACGCCGGCGAACTTGATCGGCTTGCCGGTGACGTGGCGTACCGACAGCGCCGCGCCGCCCCGTGAATCGCCGTCGAGTTTGGTCAGGATGACGCCTGTCAGCGGCAGGGCTTCGCTGAAGGCCTTGGCGGTATTCACCGCATCCTGACCGAGCATGGCATCGACCACGAACAGGGTTTCGATGGGCTTGAGCAGAGCGTGAAGATCCTTGATCTCGGCCATCATCGCCTCGTCAATCGCCAGGCGGCCGGCGGTATCGACGAAGATCACATCGTAGAAATGGCGTTTGGCATGGTCAAGCGCGGCAGCCGCGATGTCGGCGGGCTTTTGTTCGCCGGTGGAGGGAAAGAAATCGATCCCGGCCTGGGCGGACACGGCTTTAAGCTGCTCGATGGCGGCGGGACGATAGACGTCGCAGCTGACAGTGAGCACTTTTTTCTTTTGCCTCTCCTTGAGCCATTTACCCAGTTTGGCGGTGGTCGTGGTTTTGCCTGCGCCCTGCAGGCCGGACATCAGAATCACAGCCGGCGGTTGCGTGGCGAGATTGAGGCCGACGCTGGCGCCGCCCATCAGGTTGATGAGTTCGCGATGCACGACGCCGACCAGCGCCTGGCCGGGCGACAGCGAACCGATGACCTCCTGGCCCAGGGCTTTTTCCTTGACCTTGGCGATGAAGTCCTTGACTACGGGAATGGCGACTTCGACTTCCAGCAGCGCCATGCGCACTTCACGCAGCATGTCTGAAATATTGTCGTCGGTCAGGCGGGCCTGACCGCGCATGGTTTTTACGACGCGGCCGAGACGCTGAGTGAGATTATCGAGCATGGATTGTGGGTAACAGAATCAAATTGAGAAAGAGGGCTTGGTGTAGACTTCAGCCATGCTCGCAATCTTAATGCATCTGCTGGCCGCGGCCCTTTACGGCGGCCTGGCGGCTCACCTTTGGCGCACTCGCTGGCGCGGGCCGGCGCTTGACCAGCCTGCGGGGGGGCTCAATATAGGCGAGCGTGGCATCCTGCTGATTGCACTGATTGCCCATGCTGTCAGTTTGCGCATGGAGGTGTTCGATGGCGGCAGCATGCGTTTCAGCTTCGCCATTGCCTTGTCGGTGATGCTCTGGCTGGCCATAGCGCTGTACTGGATAGAAAGTTTTTACGCCCGGATGGACGGTTTGCAAGTGATCGGCTTGCCGGCCGCCGCCGTGTCGGTAATTTTGCCGGTGATATTTTCCGAGGCCCACGTGTTGACCAGTGCCGGCTCGATGGCTTTCCGCTTGCATTTTTTGATGGCGATGCTGGCATACAGCCTGTTTACCCTGGCCGCCCTGCATGCCTTATTGATGGCAGCGGCGGAAAAGAGTCTGCATCGCGGGCATATTTCACCCCTGCTCGCCGGTTTGCCGCCCTTGTTGACCATGGAAGCCCTGTTGTTCCGGTTGATTCATGTAGCGTTCCTGTTGTTAACCTTGACGTTGATATCGGGCGTGTTCTTCTCCGAAACCCTGTTTGGCAAGGCTCTGACCTTCAATCACAAAACGCTTTTCGCCATTCTCTCCTGGTTGATTTTTGCGGCATTGCTGGTCGGCCGTCATCTGCGTGGCTGGCGCGGGCGGGTGGCGTTACGCTGGACTCTGGCCGGCTTTGTGGCTTTGTTGCTGGCCTACGTAGGGAGTCGTTTTGTGCTTGAGGTAATTCTCGGCCGCTGATGAAAGAAATTTCACTTCCGGCGCAGTTTGCAGCGCTTGCGCTGTTGTTGGTCTGTTCGGGATTTTTTTCCATGGCCGAAACAGCCATGATGGCTTCCAACCGGATTCGTCTGCGCCATATGGCGCAGGAGGGTCATCGTGGCGCCCGCCTTGCCGTAACCCTGCTGAATAAAACGGATCAGTTGCTGGGCGTGATCCTGCTCGGAAATACTCTGATCAATTCGATCGCCGCCATGCTGACGGGCCACATAGCGCTGCAGGTATTTGGGCAGCAAAAATGGGCACTTGAGGCCGGCGCGGTTTTTGTTACGTTCTGCTTGCTGATATTTTCCGAAATCACGCCAAAAGTTGCCGGTGCAACCTATCCGGACTGGCTTGCGGTACGTATTGCCTATGTGCTGACGCCGTTGCTGCGCATCGCTTACCCGGTGATTTGGCTCGTTAATCTGATAATTCAGCCGTTGCTTCGACTGCTGCATTTGCAACCCAAAGAAGGCTACGAATCATCACAGCTTTCGCCCGAGGAGCTACGCGCCGTCGTGCTTGAGTCGGGCCGCTTCATTCCTAAACAACACCGGTCGATCCTGCTCAATCTTTTTGAGTTGGAGCAGTTGACTGTGGCCGACATCATGGTGCCCAGAGGCGAGATTGAGGCGATTGATATTGCCGAACCCATCGAGAGCATCAAGGCGCAACTGGCGACGAGCTTTCATACACGGGTAGTGGTTTTCGAGAACGATCCGGCCAATATCATTGGCGTACTCCATCAACGTCAGCTACTGGCTCAGGCCTTTGGCGGTGAAATCGATCACTCGGCTTTGCGCGAGCGCATGTCCGAACCCTATTTCATTCCTGCCGCAACACCGATCTACACCCAATTGCAATTTTTTCGCGAAAACCGGCAGCGCATGGGCCTGGTGGTTGATGAATACGGAGAAATCGAAGGTCTGCTGACTCTGGAAGACATTATCGAAGAGCTGGTCGGGAAATTCACCACGCGCCAGTCGGATGTCAGTCGCAAGCTCTCATGGAGCGAGGATGGCATGGTGCTGGTCGATGGTGCCGCCAGCTTGCGCGTGCTCAACCGGATGCTGGGTCTCGGCTTTCCACTCGATGGTCCGCGCACTCTGAATGGCTTGGTAATAGAGCTTCTACAGGACATACCCGAAGTGGGGGTCGGCCTCAAGGTCGGCGATGTGGCGATGGAGATCGTTCAAACACAGGACCGAAAGATCAAAATGGTACGTCTTCACCGACCCACCGGAGAGTGATACTCTTGGCATGTTGAGGGCATCCCCCCAAGGGGAAGGTGCTTGGTGCCCGTCAGGGCAGTATCCCCGAGTGACGGGGCGTAGAATGCCGGAAAATCAAGCGGGAGAAGCCAATGGCCACAGCAGGCAAGGCAGAGAAAAAAAACGGCCCAAAGGAGTTGAGTTTTGCCTGGGAAGGCAAGAACAAGGCAGGGAAAGTCGTTCGCGGCGAAATGAAGGCTGCCAGTGTGGCTGCCGCCAACGCTGCACTGCGTCGGCAAGGCATCACCATTTCCAAACTGAAGAAACAGAAGGCCAGTGCGGGCGGCAAGGTGTCGGACAAAGACATCACGCTATTCTCGCGTCAGCTCGCCACCATGGTGAAATCCGGCGTGCCCCTGCTGCAGTCCTTCGACATTGTCGGCAAGGGGACTAATAATCCGGGTCTGGCCAAGCTGTTGTTTGACATCAAATCCGACGTCGAGACAGGGGCAACTTTGGCCTCGGCGTTTCGCAAGTACCCCATGTACTTTGATGCCTTGTTCTGCAATTTGGTTGAGGCCGGCGAGCAAGCCGGTATTCTCGACACCCTTCTGGATCGGTTGGCGACCTACAAGGAGAAAATCCAGGCCATCAAGTCCAAGATCAAGGGCGCATTATTTTATCCAATCTCGATTTTGATCGTTGCCTTTGTTATTACGGCTGTGATCATGATTTTTGTGGTGCCGGCGTTCAAAGGCGTTTTTGCCAGCTTCGGTGGCGAGCTACCCGCGCCGACTCTGATCGTTATCGCCATTTCAGACTATTTCGTAGAAAACTGGTACCTTATTTTTGGTGGAATTTACGCCGTCATTTATGGAATTCTGCAAGCTTTCAAACGCTCCAGAACGGTTCAGATTGCGGCTGACAAATACTTCCTGAAGCTTCCCGTTTTTGGAGATCTGCTGCGTAAGTCGTCAATTGCTCGCTGGACCCGAACCCTGTCAACAATGTTCGCCGCAGGTGTGCCGCTGGTCGACGCGCTAGATTCCGTTGGCGGCGCGGCAGGCAACTATGTCTACACTTTGGCGACCCAAAAGATTCAGGCCGAAGTTTCGACGGGTTCCAGTCTGACCGTTTCCATGGAAAATTCTGGCGTCTTTCCACCGATGGTGACGCAGATGGTCGCCATTGGTGAAGAGTCTGGTCAACTGGATTCCATGCTGGGGAAAACCGCCGACTTTTTCGAGGCCGAGGTGGACGAAGCGGTAGAAACGCTCTCGAGTCTGATGGAGCCCATCATCATGGTGTTCCTCGGGGGTCTCATCGGGGGCCTGGTGGTGGCCATGTATCTGCCGATTTTCAAACTTGGATCAGTTGTCGGTTAAGCCGGCGTTGCGACGTCGAAGATGATTGCGCAGTTGGCCGATCCGGCCGTATTTGCATTGGTCGCGGGCATACTCGGTCTGATGGTCGGCAGTTTTTTGAATGTGGTCATTCATCGCCTGCCGGTTATGATGGAGCGCGACTGGGCGGTGCAGTGCGCGGAGTTGCGGGGCGAAGCAACACCGATATTCGATGCACTCACACTGGCTCGTCCACGATCGCGCTGCCCGCAGTGCGGCCATTCGATTACGGCCCTGGAGAACATCCCCATCATCAGCTGGGTACTGCAGCGCGGGCGGTGCAAGGGCTGCGCCAAACCGATTTCATTCCGTTATCCGTTGATTGAAGCGTCAACCGGATTTCTGTTCGCCTTTGTCGCCTGGAAGTTTGGATTTTCGGCGGCGGGCCTCGGTTCCCTCGTCTTCGTTGCCGCCTTGGTTGCCTTGACCGGAATCGATTTCGATACCCAGTTGCTGCCTGATGACATTACCTTGCCCTTGCTTTGGCTGGGGTTGGCACTCAATGTCTTTCACGTTTACACCGATTTGAAAAGCGCGGTGATCGGTGCCATGGCGGGGTATCTTTCGCTTTGGGCCGTCTATTGGGGATTTAAGCTCACCACCGGCAAGGAAGGCATGGGCTACGGTGACTTCAAGTTGTTGGCAGCACTGGGAGCCTGGCTGGGCTGGCAGATGCTGCCCGTGGCCATTTTGCTTTCATCCTTTGTCGGTGCCGTGGTCGGTCTCTCCCTTATGGTGCTGACAAAGCGTGGTCGCAATGTACCGATTCCGTTTGGGCCTTATCTGGCTGCGGCAGGCATCATCTCTCTGGTCTGGGGCAAACCCTTGACATATGCCTATCTGGGCATGAACCTTTAGCACTCAGGTCAGGCCGGTTGAGACACCGCAATATCCGGTGTGGCAAGGGCTTCAGCTATAATCTCGCTCTTTGCCCGAATATCGGAGAATGTCATGCCAATCTATGCTTATCGCTGCACCGATTGCGGCTTTGAGAAAGATGTCATGCGGAAGGTCAGCGATCCGCAGTTGACTACTTGCCCAGAGTGCAAGATGGAGAATTTCACCAAGCAATTGACCGCTCCCGGCTTTCAGCTCAAAGGCAGCGGTTGGTACGCGACCGATTTCAAGGGTGGCAGCAAGCCTGCGGAAGCCAAGAGCGACAACCCTCCGCCCTGTCAAGGTGGCACAGGTAGCTGCGCCGCGAATAGCTGACGAACCTGGATGGTGTCTGCCATAAAAAAGTACTTTATTACCGGGCTGCTGATTTGGGTCCCGCTTGCTATAACAGCATGGGTGTTGTCGCTGATCGTCCGCTCCATGGATCAGTCCCTGTTGCTGTTGCCGCAAGCCATACGCCCGGAACAACTGCTTGGAGTGTACATCCCGGGGATCGGCGCATTGCTCACCCTGCTGATCGTTTTTCTTACCGGTTTGGTCGCGGCCAACATTGTCGGGCAAAAAATGGTGCGCTTCTGGGAAGGCGTGCTCGCTCGAATTCCGGTGGTGAAGTCGATCTACTACAGCGTCAAACAAGTCAGTGATACCTTGTTTTCCGGGAGCGGTGTTGCGTTCCGTAAAGTCCTGCTGGTTCGCTATCCACATCCAGAAGCCTGGTCAGTGGCGTTTCAGACCGGTCACCCGGCTCGCGATGTTGCCGATATGCTGCCGGAGGAATATGTCGGCGTTTTTATCCCGACAACTCCCAGTCCGGTGAACGGGTTTTTCTTTTTCGTGAAGAGAACGGATGTCATCGAACTCGACATGAATGTCGACGAAGCATTGAAGTACATTGTCTCGATGGGCGTTGTCGCTCCTCCCATGCGCAACCCCAAGGGCCGCGCTCAGAATCAATAAGGTCCTGCGGGGCCACCACAATCGTCCGGAAATCCTATGCGTACCCACTACTGCGGCGAAGTCAACGCCTCCCATATCGATCAAATTGTCACGCTTTGTGGCTGGAATCATCGTCGGCGAGATCACGGCGGCGTGATTTTCATTGATCTTCGCGACCGAGAAGGTCTGGCGCAGGTCGTCTGCGATCCAGATCGTCCCGAAATGTTCAAGGTCGCTGAGGACGTGCGCAACGAGTACGTGCTGAAGGTGACCGGCAAAGTGCGTCGGCGACCCGCCGGAACCGAGAATGCCAACCTGGCCTCGGGTGAGATTGAAATACTTTGTCACGAGCTTGAAGTTCTCAACGCTGCAGTGACGCCGCCGTTCCAGCTCGATGAGGAGAATCTTTCCGAGAATGTGCGCCTGACGCACCGCGTGATTGATCTGCGCCGTCCGCAGATGCAGCGGAATCTGATGCTGCGCTACAAGGTGGCGATGGCATTCCGCCGCTTCCTTGACGAGCAGGGTTTCATCGATATCGAAACGCCCATGCTGACCAAGTCCACACCGGAAGGCGCACGCGACTACCTGGTGCCGTCGCGGGTGCATCCAGGCCAATTCTTTGCTCTGCCGCAATCACCGCAATTGTTCAAGCAGCTTTTGATGGTGGCCGGATACGATCGCTATTACCAGATCACCAAGTGCTTCCGTGACGAAGATCTGCGCGCCGATCGCCAACCCGAATTTACCCAGGTCGATATCGAAACATCCTTTCTCGACGAAAACCAGATCACCGCCATCATGGAAGCGCTGATACGCAGCGTCTTCAAGCAGGCGCTGGACGTCGATCTGCCCGACCCGTTTCCGCGCATCAGTCATGCCGAGGCCATGAGCCGCTACGGTTCCGACAAGCCCGATTTGCGCATCACGCTTGAACTTACCGACGTCACCGATGCGGTCGTCGATGTGGCCTTCAAAGTGTTCAGCGGCCCGGCTAACAGCGGTGGACGTGTTGCGGCCCTGCGCATTCCGGGGGGCGGCAGTGGCGACAAGGCACTCAGTCGGGGTGAGATAGATGGATATACCGAGTTCGTAAAGATATACGGCGCCAAGGGGCTGGCCTACATCAAGGTCAATGACGCATCGAAATTGAACGAAGAGGGCCTGCAGTCGCCTATCGTCAAGAATCTCCACGCTGCCGCGTTGAAAACCATTGTCGAGCGCACCGGCGCGCAATCCGGAGACCTGATTTTCTTTGGCGCCGACAAGACCCGAGTCGTCAATGATGCTCTGGGAGCCTTGCGCAGCAAGATCGGTCACGAGAAGGGCTATCTCGATGGCTCAGCCTGGCAGCCACTGTGGGTGGTTGACTTCCCGATGTTCGAATTCGACGAGGAAAACAAGCGTTGGACTTCCTGCCACCATCCCTTTACCAGTCCCAAGGACGGTCATGAAGCTTTAATGGCGACTGATCCCGGTAAATGCATGGCCAAAGCCTACGATCTGGCCTTGAACGGCTGGGAAATGGGCGGTGGCTCGGTGCGTATCCATCGTGCCGAAGTTCAGGAAAAAGTGTTCCAGGCGCTTGGCATCGGTCCCGAAGAACAGCAGGCCAAGTTTGGCTTTCTGCTCGATGCCCTGAAGTACGGCGCGCCGCCCCACGGCGGTTTGGCTTTTGGGCTGGATCGCATTGTCACCATGATGGCAGGCGCCGAATCGATTCGCGACGTGATCGCCTTCCCCAAGACTCAACGTGCCCAGTGCCTGCTCACCGACGCGCCCTCGGATGTCGATGAAAAGCAGTTGCGCGAGTTGCACATTCGCTTGCGGCAGAAAGTGGAAACGCAGGTCGAGGTCGGCAAGCCCTGAGCATGCGTCGCCTGTGTTGCCTGCTGATCTGCGCCGCGTTCGCGAGTGCAGCGCTGGCATGGAACAACTCGACGACACCCATCAATGAGCAACAACTGCCGCGCGAGGCCAGAGCAACTTTGGCCTTGATTGATGCAGGCGGCCCATTCCCTTATCGACGCGACGGCATCGTATTCCAGAATCGTGAGCACCGTCTGCCTGGCAAGCCAAGCGGCTACTACCGCGAATACACCGTGACGACGCCCGGTCGCTCCGGTCGCGGCGCCCGGCGCATCGTCACCGGCGACAAACCCCCCGCCGTGTTCTACTACACGGCCGATCACTACCGAAGCTTTCGCCGAATCCAGCGATGAGTGCTGCCCAATACGAAGCCCTGTTTGGTGAAGCTAGCCGCGCCGGTGTGTATCACTTGCCGCACGGCACCATCAATTCATTGTTAACTGGTGCGGCGGCGGCCGCTTGTCTGGTGTTGCGGGTCGATCTTGCAAGCGCGCGCAACAAGGAGCAAATGCTCGCTGCAATCGCGCGCGCGCTGCGCTTTCCGGAATGGTTTGGCCACAATTGGGACGCGCTGACCGACTGCCTGCTCGACATGGGCTGGTTACCGGCTACAGGTTACGTGATCATTCTTGAGCATTGCGACGGGATTCATGGTCGTGCCGAGAGCGATTTTGTGACCCTGATGCAGACCTTTCAAGAAGCGGCGAATACCTGGCGCGAGGATGACGTGCCGTTTTGGTGCCTTGTCGACATGCAGGCCGACGGCATTGCCTGGTTGCCGACCATCGCTCAGCCGGATTGATGCCCTACAAGAAGCCCGTTTCGGTGCTGGTGGTCATCCACACGGTGGCGCTGGACGTACTTTTGCTGGAACGCTCGCGTCACCCTGGATTCTGGCAATCGGTGACGGGCAGCCAGGAAGGCGACGAGCCCCTGATTGAAACCGCCCGGCGCGAAGTTCTGGAAGAGACAGGGATTGAGGCTGACGCGAGGGAGCTACTGGACTGGAACCAGACCAACCGCTTCGAGATTTTTGCCGAGTGGCGCGACCGCTACGAACCGGGCGTAAAGGAGAACATCGAACACGTATTCAGTCTGCGCCTTCCCGATAGAGTGGCGGTGACGGTTGCTCCCGATGAACACTTGGCCTACCGCTGGTTGCCATGGCGGGAAGCGGCGGCAGCCTGCTTCTCCTGGAGTAATCGGGACGCCATACTCGAATTACCGAAACGTTTTACATAACGGGTTACACGGGGCTGGCAGGACATTGCCGCAACCGGAGGCCTGGTTTGATCGAAAGCCTCCCGGTCTGCATGGAAATTTAGGGGCGCCCTGTCATGGGCAAACGGCTATATCAAAGCTCTTGAAATTCTCTTTTGGGCGCCTATGTAGTGAGCAAAGCCTCACATAGATTTTGACCCAACACTCGAAAGGAGAAAGAAATGAGCAACTTGATCCGTCGTGATCCGCTTGATGATTTTTTCCGTGGTTTCTTTGTGCGACCCGTCGATTTTGGATCGGACGCCGACGCTCCAGCCGTAAAAATCGATGTCAAGGAACAAGAAAAAGCCTATCTGGTGCACGCAGAAATACCCGGCGTGAAGAAAGATGACATTCATGTCGCCATCGAAGGCGCCGTGGTTTCGATCAGCGCCGAACGGCGTGAAGAGAAGGATGTCAAGGAAGGTGAGCGGGTGCTGCGCACCGAGCGCTATTTCGGCAAGGTGTCACGCAGCTTCCAGTTGGCACAAGAGATAGATGAAGCGCAGGTGAGTGCGAAGTACGCCGATGGCGTGCTGGAACTCACACTGCCGAAAAAAGCTGCAACGCAGGCACGCAAGATCACCATCCAATAGGGTCTTTAGCTTTAAGTTTGCAGCGCAGTGAAGTCAGGAGAGTCCGGGCTGAGGGCCGGATTCTTCGGGTTTGGCCGGGTTGGGTGATTGCAACCACAGGGTGATCGGTCGATTCGCGGCGGATCGCCCTGTTTTCTTTCGTCCCCATTAGAATGGGCGAAGTTATCACTTGCACTCGCCAACAGCCATGACCGAAAAGACCGACCCCATTGTCAAAGCCGGAATTCTGGCCGAGGCGTTGCCCTACATCAAGCGCTTTCATGGACGCACCATTGTCGTCAAGTACGGCGGCAATGCGATGACCGACGAGAACCTGAAACAGTGCTTTGCGCGAGATGTGGTGCTGCTCAAACTGGTCGGCATGAACCCGGTGGTGGTACATGGTGGCGGCCCGCAGATCGAAAGCCTGCTCGCTCGAGTCGGCAAGAAGGGGGTGTTCGTACAGGGCATGCGCGTGACCGACAGCGAGACCATGGATCTGGTCGAAATGGTTCTCGGCGGACAAGTGAACAAGGAAATTGTCAATCTGATCAATCAGCACGGCGGCAAGGCCGTAGGCCTGACTGGCAAGGACGGCAATTTCATCCGCGCCAAGAAGTTGATGATGGAGAACATCGAAACTCCGGGCGACCTGATTGACATCGGCCAGGTTGGCGATATTGTATCGATCGATCCCAGCCTGATCGCCTTGCTCGACAGCGGTGCCTTCATTCCCGTGATCGCGCCGATCGGTGTCGGTAGTGAAGGTGAAACCTACAACATCAACGCGGACGTGGTGGCCGGCAAAATTGCGGAAGTTCTGAAAGCGGAAAAACTGGTACTGCTCACCAATACGCCTGGCGTGCTGGACAAAGCCGGCAATCTGCTGACCGGCGTGACGCCCAAAGAGATCGACCAAATGGTGGCTGACGGCACGCTCTCCGGCGGTATGCTGCCCAAGATCAGTTCTGCATTGGATGCGGCCAGAAGCGGGGTGAAAAGTGTGCACATCATCGACGGCCGTGTTGAACATGCCTTGCTGCTGGAAATCCTGACCGATGAAGGTGTCGGGACCTTGATCAAATCCAAATAAAACCAGGTTGAATCCATCATGAACGAAGCGCGCGCCGCAAAAGCCGGAGAGAAAAAGCTCCTGATCCTGCAAACCATCGCTGAAATGCTGGAACGCC
>JAIPCS010000106.1 GCA_021738105.1 Sulfuritalea sp. | reverse complement strand
GCGGGCCACCTTCCCACCATGCCGGATAGGCGTAGTGCTTGGCCACCTTGTAGAAGCCAAGTTTCTGGTCATCATAGGGGCCGACCCACTCAGCCGCGTCAATCGTGCCTTTCTCGAGCGACTGATAGACCTCGCCGCCGGGAATGTTCTGCGGTACGCCACCAATGCCCTTGAGGATCACACCGCCAAAGCCGCCGATGCGCATTTTCAGGCCCTTGATGTCAGCCATGCTCTTGATCGGTTTACGATACCAGCCACCCATCTGGGCGCCTGTATTACCCATCGGGAAGTTCGTAATATTGAAGTTGCTGTAGAACTCACGGAACAGCTTCATGCCGTTACCCTGATACATCCACGCTGTCATCTGGCGGCTGTTCAAACCGAACGGAATGGCGCAGTCCATTGCAAAGGTGGGATCCTTGCCGAAGAAGTAGTACGGCGCCGTGTGGCAGCACTCGACAGTGCCTTGCTGGACGCCGTCAAGTACGCCGAAAGCAGGCATCAACTCACCACCGGCGTGGACTGAAATCTCGAACTTGCCGCCCGACATTTCCTTGACCTTCTCCGAGAAGGTCTCGGCGGCACCGAAGATGGTATCCAGTGCCTTCGGGAAACTCGATGCCAGACGCCAGCGAATGGCGGCCTGTTGGGCATGCACGGCCGGTGCTACTCCCGCAGCCAGAATGCCCGCAATACCCGCGTTTTGCAAAAATTTGCGACGTTCCATTTATGTGCTCCTCTATTGATGTTTTAAAAACGACCGCTGACGCACATTAGCAATGCACTTGAGTCGATCGTTGCATGGTACACCTGTTGCCACACTTGCTGCTACCCGCTTTATTCATTCATGCTTGCCCGTATTCGGGTCATTTGTTTCGGGTTCCTAGTTTCCCTTCATCAACTGTTGCAAGGCCCGCATGTCGGCGTCTTCATCGTCCTTGTCAGTAGTTTTTTGCTCGGATGGTTCTTCCGTGGCTGGAGGCTCGATCGTATCCGCCGATGGTACCGGGAGTCCGTCAAGGCGTTGTTCAGTTCCGTAGCCGCGACCGCCCCCCTGTATGGGCGTCATGAGCTCACGAAGATTTACGTCTTCGGTATCGACGACCTGGGCCTTGTCCAGACTGCCAAGCACGAGATTGGGATAAATGATTACCAAAGCGATCACGATCAGCTGTATGCCGATGAAGCCAATTGCTCCTTTGTATATCTGCGTGGTCTTGATACTCGCAATCGATTTGCCGGTGATATCGTCGATATAGTCGTTCTTGGCGGCAACGCTGCGCAAATAGAACAGCGCAAAACCAAAAGGCGGTGTCAGGAAAGAGGTTTGCAGATTGATCGCGATGATGACACCGAACCAGATCAGCGCATCGCTACCCGGCGGCAATAGTGCCGGGAGCATTTTTGCCGCCACCGGAGCAAGCAGCGGAACGACAATGAAGGCGATCTCGAAGAAATCGATGAACATGCCAAGTACGAACACCAGCACGGTAACGACGATCAGGAAGCCCAGGGCACCGCCGGGAATCTTGTCGAACAGATGCTCGACGAAAATATGTCCGTCAGCGGCATTGAACGTGAATGAAAACACCGTTGAGCCGATAAGGATGAACATGACGAAAATTGACAGCTTGGTGGTGTTCTCAAGAGCCTGCTTCAGGAGCGAGTATGTCAGGGCGCGCTTTACCAGGGCCATGATCATGGCTCCCAAAGCGCCCATGGCGCCGCCTTCGGTCGGGGTTGCGAGCCCAAGGAATATTGTTCCAAGCACCAGAAATATAAGGATGAGCGGCGGAATCAATACGAAGGTCACCCGTTCGCATAGCTTGGAGAGCAAGCCCAGCTTGAGCACCCGGTTGAGCGTCGCCAGAATGACCGCAAGAAACGACGAGACCGTCATTGACAGAATAACGACCTCATCTGCTGGTGCAGCCATGTCGCGGCCTGTCCATTCGCGCATCATTCCATCGTGTACTTGGCTCCAGGCAATACCGGCCGCACCGACAAGAATCATCAGGGCCAATAGCGAAAAGTGACCGGAAGAACCGTTGGGCTCCTTGTAGATTCTGGCTTCCATGGGAAGGGCCGGCGCCCACGACGGTTTGACAATGGACACTACGATGACGGCAAGACAGTAAAGCCCGATCAGTATGAGGCCAGGAACCAGAGCACCGGCGTACATGTCGCCGACGGATCGTCCGAGTTGGTCGGCCATTACAATCAGAACCAGCGATGGCGGAATGGCCTGCGCCAGAGTTCCGGATGCCGTAATGACACCGCTGGCCAGCGTTGGGTGGTAGCCATAGCGCAACATGATGGGTAGGGAGATCAGGCCCATCGACATGACGGCGGCAGCTACGACTCCGGTCGTCGCGGCGAGCAGCGCGCCGACGAAGACGACCGCAAGCGCAAGGCCCCCGCGTACCGGTCCGAAGACCTGGCCGATGGTTTCAAGCAGATCCTCTGCCATTCCGCTACGTTCGAGGATGATTCCCATGAATGTAAAAAAAGGAATTGCCAGCAGGGTTTCATTCTGCATGATGCCGAATACCCGCAAGGGCAGGGCCTGAAACAGCACTGCCGGGAATAACCCGCCTTCAATACCGAGGAAGCCAAAGAAGAGCCCGGCTGCTGCCAAAGCAAACGCGACCGGAAAACCGGTCAACAGAAAGAACAGCAGCCCGCCAAACATCAGCGGTATAAAGTTGTTGACGATGAATTCCATCAGCGTATTTCCTCGTCGACGTGTGCTGCGTGTTCGTTGATTTCGAGATTGATCGTGTCGTGTTCCAGGGATTCAACATGGCTTATTGAATCTGGACCGCTCCCTGTGATGAAGGCGGCCCGCTTTATCAGTTCCGACAAACCCTGCAGAAACAACACGAAGAAGCCGACCGGTATCAGCAGATAGACCGGCCAGCGAATCAGTCCTCCTGCGTTCTGCGACATCTCCCCGGACACCCATGCATTGTGAAATGTCGGCCATGAAAGGGTAATGAGCATGTAGCAGAGCGGGAACAGAAACAAAACGATGCCGAAAATATCGATCAGATTGCGTGTCCGAGCCGAGAAGTGATTCGAGATGAAATCAATTCGAACATGGGCGTTCTTCAGAAACGCAAAGCCCGAGCCGAGCATGAATACTATCGCATACAAGTACCACTGAATTTCGAGCAGGGCATTGGACCCTATATCGAATGTCTTGCGCACGATGGCATTGCCCGCGCTGATCAGAACCGAGGCCAGAATCAACCAGATCAACCCGCGACCGATCAACGTGGAAAACCCGTCGACCAAGCGGGTCAGTTTCAACAAGCCTTGCATAGGTTCTCACTCCTCTTTTGCACGTTCTGCAAAATTCGACGGACGCTCTGTATGGCGACTTTCCGGCAGTTTAACCAAAAGTCCTTGGCGTATCCCGATATTTCGGATCTAAATGATTCAATTGCCGTCGCCACTTTGTGGAGATCGCTTCGGTGTCCATGTCTACGCCGTATCTTTCGCATAGCCGTCATCCGCTCCGATTTCCAGAGCGTGATTTCATATGCTCGTGCAAGCTGCGCCGCGCGGGACGCAACGCGGCGCGGGAATGGGTCCACGCTCCTTGTCGAGTCGGCGCGAACGTCCTCAGTCGCGTTGCAACAAAACTGAACAGGCGATATAGCGCAGGTCGCGAATAGAGTTTGGCAAACACGCTGTAGGCGATCGATTGCATTGCTTTGCGTCCGCTTCCGGCTCCTTTCATTCGTGGAGCTGTCGAGCGGCCCTGACTTTGCTGGCGCAACTGTAGCAGCACATCAGGGATAGGAATCTTGACCGGGCAGACGTCGCCGCAGGCACCACACAGACTGGAGGCAGTTACCAGATCGGCGGTCGCGTCCAGTCCTAGCATGTGCGGCGAGACGATCTTGCCAATCGGACCGGGATAGGTGGTGCCGTAAGCGTGTCCGCCGATGCGGGCATACACCGGGCAGTGGTTCATGCAGGCGCCGCAGCGGATGCATTGCAAGGTAGCGCGCAAGCGGTCATCCGAATAGGCATCGCTGCGGCCGTTATCGAGCAGGACCAGATGTACCTCCTTCGGTCCGTCCATCTCACCTTCCCGGCGCGGGCTGGAAATCCAGTTGAAGTAAGTGGTGATGGCCTGGCCAGTGGCGGATCGTGTCAACAGCGTCATCAGCGGTGGCACGTGTTCCAACTTCGCTACGACTTTTTCAATGCCGGTGACGGCGATATGCATGTCGGGAACGGTGGTACACATGCGGCCGTTGCCTTCGTTTTCTACGAGGCACAGCGTACCGGTTTCTGCCACGGCGATATTTACGCCGGACAATCCGACTCGCGTATCGCGGAACTTGTTGCGCAATACACGGCGGCCGATCTGGATCAACTCGTCAACTGAATCGGTGTAATCGACGCCCGGTACCTTATCGGCGAACAGGTGGGCGATTTCTTCCTTGGTTTTGTGGATCGCAGGCATGATGATGTGTGAGGGCTTTTCACCGGCAAGCTGGACGATGTATTCACCCATGTCCGATTCCAGCGCACTGATGCCCGCAGTCTCGAGTGCGTGATTCAACTCGATTTCCTCGCTGACCATCGATTTTCCCTTGACTACAAGGTGTCCCCCGGCCCGGGTCGCGAGATCAATGATCAGTCGGCAGGCCTCCTCAGGCGTTTGGGCCCAATGCACATGGATACCGTTGCGTGTCAGATTGGTTTCCAACTGTTCCAGCAACTCCGGCAGTCGCGAGAGTGCATGTTGGCGAATCTGTTCGCCTTGCACGCGCAAGGCTTCGAAGGCTTCGGCATCGGGAAACTGTGCCGCACGCTTGGCCATCAGGAAATCCATGGCGCCGCGGAAACTGGCACGCAGCATCGGGTTCGCCACCACGCGGCGAACATTCGCATGAAAGTGGATCGGCGCCGTCTCGCTCACAGCTCCTCCGCCAACAGTACGACCAGTTCGCGCGGCCCGTGTGCGCCATAGGCCATGGTTTGCTGAATGTCGGCGGTCTTTGACGGTCCGGTGATGAAAATCAGGTTCGACGGCATAGCCTCCGCCCATCGCGCTGTGGTGATCGCAGCCTGCAGGTTCGGATAAAGATGACGCACATCGAGCAGGCAGATGTGGATTGGTGGCACCAGAGACAGCGTGCGGGGTATTCTCTGCGGGTTAGCGTGAATCAGTGTTCCGGTATCGGCGATGGCACCATCGGCAATTGTCAGGCCGGCGTCTATGCTGTCGAACAATTCGGGTTTCAGCGCCTCGATCGGTCGATCAAAGCGCGACAACTCCGGCCCACCCGGCCAGGACCTCAATTCAGCCAGATCGACAGGAGGCAACATCAACGTGCGAATTCGCTTGGTCTCGCAGATATCTGCCAGCACCACCTGCCAACCACGCTGACGGGTGTCGATGACTTCGGCATGGAATGCCTCGATGCCGCGCCGAAACTGGTCCAACAGTGCTTGCGCATTGACCATCGTTTGCAGTGGTGTCAATTGCGGTGTCGGAACGATCTGTCCCGGCGCGGCACGAAGACGGTCAAGAATGCGTGTGCGTGCGATGCTTGACGGATTCACGCGGCCGCTTTCACTTGGCGTAGCAGAAAACTCGCGATGTGTTGTCCGCGCAATGCGGAGCCACGCTTTTCCAGCGTGCCATTGAGATTGAGCAGGCAGCCGCCATCAGCCGAGATCATCGTAGTGGCGCCAGTGGCCTCAAGTGCGTCAACCTTGTCGGCGGCGATTGCTGCTGATATTTCCGGATGTTTCATGGAAAAGGCGCCACCGAATCCACAACATTCCGCCTCATGATCCTGCATGCTCACGTTGACATTCGGGAGTTGCGCAAGCAGAGCGCGCGCACTGAGATGAGTACCCATTTCGCGGCGTGCGCTGCAGGACGTGTGCAGTACCACACGTTCGGCGGCAACCGTCGGTGACCAGGTTGGCTTGACCACGTGCAACAGGAATTCGGTCAATTCGAAAACCCGCGTCGCGATCGAAGTCGCCAGCGGTCCCTGTGTCGGATCGTCGGCGAACAGACGCGGCCAGTGGTGCCGCATCATTCCGGCACACGAACCGGACGGCACCACGATCGGCCAGTTTTCCGCAAACAGCGGCAATTGTTTGGCCGCCACCTGACGGGCCTCATCGGGAAAGCCGGAGGTGTAAGCAGGCTGGCCACAACACGTCTGATCCTGTGGGTAATGAACGCGTATGCCGCTGGCTTCGAGCAGGCCGGCCGCCGAGATACCGGCGTGAGGGTCGAACAGGTCGAGTACGCAGGTACCGAACAGATAGACATCACATGGCTTGGCCGGGTAGCTGCGTACTTCGTTGAGCACAACGGACACTGTGAACCTCCTCGACGAGCGTTCGTAAACTGATTACTGGTATAGTGGTCGGACCAATAAGGCCGATAATTTAGTGACCTAATCCGTTCATGTCAAGAATTTTGTTGCAAGTCAGAAAACCTGGCTGCTATTATGAAAACTGGTCAGACCAAAAATGACAATTCGCCGGAAGCCTCATGGAACAACACATCAACGCGCCAAAACTTTCGGATTCGATTGCCGCCAAGCTGGAGCAGCGCATCCTGGAAGGCTCCTGGAAAACCGGCGACCGCCTGCCGGCGGAACGTGAATTGTCGGCGCAGTTGGGCGTGTCTCGGGCATCCCTGAGAGAAGGAATCCAGAAACTCGTGTCTAGGGGCTTGTTGAGAAGCCGGCAAGGTGGCGGCACTTACGTTACCGATCGATTGGAAGCAGGATTTCTGGATCCGTGGGAAACCTTGTTGCAGAAGCATTCCTCGGTTCGAGAGGATTTGCTGGAATTTCGCGAGTTGCTTGAAGCAAAGGCGGCGTCCTGTGCCGCCGAGCGTGCAACAGCAGAGGACAAGGCGCGCCTGAAACAGCGTTTTGAAGCGCTCGACCAAGCCTACCAGGGGAGCACGCTGGACGCTTTGGCCGATGCCGACCTGGCATTTCACCAGGCGGTGGCCGAGGCAGCGCATAACGCGATCATCGGCCACTTGACGGCGAGTTTGTTGCGCCTGCTACGCGACAGCCTGAAACTCAATCTGGCCGAGCTCACACAACTGTGGCAGGCACGTGAACTTCTGCGCAGGCAGCATCAAGCCATTTTCGAGTCGATCATGCAGGGCGACCAGGTAGCTGCCAGTCGCGTCGCGGCAAAGCACGTCAGTTATGTTCGTGAAACACTGGCCGAATCCCTGAAACGGGAAAGCCGTCGCGAAAGCGCTCAGCGCCGTCTCGAAATACGCAAGTAATTCCCATCCTTGCACAAAAGGCGATGCGGGAAACGGGTTCCGGAGCGTGACGGTAGAATGAGTCCGATGACAGAAATCCTGCCCACCCGCTTGTGCCTGATTCGACACGGCGAGACCGACTGGAACGGTGAGAAGCGAATTCAGGGACATATCGACATTGATCTCAATGCGACCGGCGAAGCTCAAGCGAGGGCTTTGCAGGCGGGCTTGTCGGCCCATCGTTTTGCAGCGGCCTACAGCAGTGATCTGAAGAGAGCGTGGCATACCGCAACAATCGCCACGCTCGGCATGGATATTGCCGTAACACCAGAGCCGACTTTTCGGGAGCGCCATTTTGGGGTGTTTCAGGGCATCACTTCTGTCGAGGCATGCGAGAGATACCCCGAAGCGCACCGCCATCACAAAGCACGAACACCGGACTACGCGTATGAAAGCGGCGAGTCCCTGGTCGATTTCTCGGTTCGAATACTGGCCGCGATGGACGGACTGACCACTCGTCACGCCGGTCAAAATGTGTTGATTTTCACGCACGGCGGCGTGCTCGATGTAGTCAACCGCGCCGCTACCGGACGGGCACTGAACCTGCCGCGCGACTTCATTTTGCCGAATGCGGCGCTGAACTGGGTGGAGCGTGACGACAAGGGATGGCGACTGATTTCCTGGGCCGATTGCGGGCATTTGAACCGAGCGCTCGACGAGGTACTTGACTAGGGCACCTGGTGAGTCTTTGGGGCCCGGGTGCTAGAATCCGGAGTTCTCATCCACCTACGGATTTCGCCATGTTTTAGGTTTGGCAAAACGCGATTTGCGCTCCAGCCTTCTCTGAAATATTGTCTTTGCCGCTACTTCAAAACGGACCCATCATGTTTTCAAAGCAGAACACCATCGCCGCAAGTGACCCCGAGTTGTGGGCCGCGATTCAGAACGAGAACCGTCGCCAGGAAGATCACATCGAGCTGATCGCTTCCGAAAACTATGTCTCCTGGCCTGTGATGGAAGCACAAGGCTCCCAGCTCACCAACAAGTACGCCGAAGGGTATCCAGGCAAGCGCTATTACGGCGGGTGCGAATATGTCGACGTTTCTGAGCAGTTGGCGATTGATCGCGCCAAGAAGCTGTTCGGTGCCGATGCGGCGAACGTACAGCCCAATTCAGGCTCTCAGGCCAACCAGGCCGTTTTCATGGCTTTTCTCAAGCCAGGCGACACCATGCTTGGCATGAACCTGGCGATGGGCGGCCACCTGACCCACGGATCGCCGGTGAATATGTCCGGTAAATGGTTCAAGGTTGTGCCCTACGGTCTCGATGCCAATGAAGAAATTGATTACGATGAAATGGAACGGTTGGCACACGAGCACAAGCCGAAGTTGATCATTGCCGGTGCATCGGCGTATTCGCTGAAAATCAATTTCGAACGTTTCGCCAAGGTTGCAAAGGCGGTTGGCGCCATATTCATGGTGGACATGGCTCACTACGCCGGTCTGGTCGCTGCCGGTTTTTACCCGAATCCGGTACCTCACGCCGACGTGGTCACCTCGACTACGCACAAGACCCTGCGCGGACCGCGGGGTGGTCTGATTCTGATGAAGGCTGAACACGAGAAAGTGATCAATTCGGCGATTTTTCCCGGGTTGCAGGGCGGTCCTCTGGAGCATGTGATTGCGGCCAAGGCGGTCGCTCTAAAAGAAGCCATGACGTCCGAATTTCGCAATTATCAGGAACAGGTCATCGAAAACGCCCAGGTGATGGCCAAGGTATTGAAGAGACGCGGTTTGCGTATCGTCTCCGGGCGCACCGAATCCCATGTCTTTCTGGTTGATCTGCAAGCCAAGAACATCACTGGCAAAGATGCCGAGGCGGCTCTAGGACGTGCGCACATTACGGTCAACAAGAACTCCATTCCGAATGATCCGCAAAAGCCGTTTGTGACTTCTGGCATTCGTTTGGGCACGCCGGCCATGACCACGCGGGGGTTTACCGAGATCGAAGCCGAGCAGGTGGCCGGACTGATCGCCGACGTACTGGATGCACCGACCGATGAGGCGGTGCTGGCCCGGGTGCGTGGTGATGTTGCCGCGATGTGCAAAAAATTTCCGGTGTATGGATGACTGTGTCAATGTCTTTGGGAAATGAATTTCAGCATCGCGACGCGGTGAGCATGGCGCTGCCATGTGACTAGTTTCTCACGCGCTTAACATCAGGTTCTCTTGATGAAATGTCCGTATTGCAGTGACGAGAACACCCAGGTGGTCGATACCCGGGAGAACGAAGATGGCGACACTGTTCGCCGTCGCCGCCGCTGCATGTCCTGCGACAAACGTTTCACCACATACGAGCGGGTTGAATTGCAGTTGCCCCAAGTGGTGAAGAAAAATGGTAGCCGCACGGAATTTGACCGCGACAAGCTGAAGGCCAGCATCATGCTGGCGATGAGAAAGCGACCGGTCTCGACCGAAAGCATCGAACTGGCGCTGGACCGCATCGAAGAAAAACTGGTGCAATTGGCGTTGCGCGAAGTGGCGTCCGATCGGATCGGCGAACTGGTCATGCGCGAACTGAAGAAGCTCGACAAGGTCGCCTACATCCGCTTCGCCTCGGTCTACCGCAATTTTGAAGATGTCGATGAATTCTCTGATGCAATCCGCGAGATCAAGAAGCCGCGGCAGCCCCGGTTAAAAACCTGATGGTTCGAGGCGTATGAACTTTTCGTCCGCCGACCACAGTTTCATGGCCCGCGCTCTTCAGCTTGCACGGCGGGGCCTCAACAGTACCCATCCGAATCCTCGGGTCGGATGTGTGATCGTCAAGGATGGCCGCATCATCGGCGAGGGTTGGCATGAGCGGGCCGGTTTGCCGCACGCCGAAATCAATGCCCTGCAAAAAGTCGGCGCTGGCGACACGGCAAGTCAGGCGACAGCCTACGTCAGTCTGGAGCCCTGCAGCCATTTCGGACGCACACCTCCGTGCGCCGATGCGTTGATCAAGGCGGGCGTTGCTCGTGTTGTGGCGGCAATGCTCGATCCGAATCCTCAAGTGGCCGGGCAGGGGCTGGCAAGGCTTTCCGCCGCCGGTGTAGAAGTCGCTTGCGGTCTGCTCGAAGCCGAGGCGACGGAACTCAATATCGGTTTCATCTCGCGCATGACGCGAGGTCGGCCCTGGTTGCGACTGAAGGTCGCCACCAGTCTTGATGGCAAGACAGCGCTCAACAATGGCGTTTCGCAGTGGATCACCGGGCCCGATGCCCGACGCGATGCCCACGGCTGGCGTGCCCGATCGTGTGCAGTCCTTACCGGCATAGGTACCGTCAAGGACGATAATCCTCGGCTGACAGTGCGTGAAGTGGCAACCCTGCGTCAGCCCTTGCGAATCGTCATCGACAGCCGACTCGAAACGCCACTGGATGCAGCGGTGCTTGAAGGTGGCAATGTACTGATCGCTGCGGCGCATGACGACGCCGATCGCGCCGCTGCATTGCGAGCGCGCGGTGCCGGAATCGTGATTCTGCCCAACGCTCAGGGCAAGGTGGCGCTTGCCGACTTGCTGCAAGAGCTGGGACGACGTGGTATCAACGAAGTACTCGCCGAAGCCGGCACGAAGCTCAACGGCTCGTTGCTGCGAGAAGCTTGTGTCGACGAGTTGCTAATCTATCAGGCGCCGATTCTTATCGGGGATAGCGCACGCGGGATGTTCGGCCTGGCGGAACTCACCGAGCTGTCCGGATCGAAGCGCCTGAACATTCTCGAGCGCCGTGTCGTCGGCGCCGACTTTCGTATTCGAGCTCGCTTTGCTTAAGGACGATGGTCATCGCGACTTTCGGGGCCGCAGCCTGTTGATCAACGTTCTGCGTATATTCCATATTGCCGGTCTCGCGGGCATTTCCTCGGTAGTCTTGGCCGGCGGTATCGGGGCGGCGAACTGGGGCGCGATGATGCTTGTCTCCGGTCTAGGCATTGTTGCTCTCGATGCCTGGGCAAATCCGGAGTACTTCAGACAGGCCAAAGGATTGGGTACGCTGTTGAAAATGGGGCTGGTTGTGTTGCTGATCACCTGGGATGAGGGGCGTTTGCCACTGTTCTGGTTTGTCCTGGCCTTTTCGGTCGCGCTCAGTCACGCACCAGGACGCGTGCGACATCGCAAGCTGTTCTAGCGACCAGGCTCAAAACCATTAGCCACAGAGGACACAGAGTTCACAGAGAAAACCGATGGT
>JAIPCS010000105.1 GCA_021738105.1 Sulfuritalea sp. | reverse complement strand
TTTTATGGGGATCCGTCCCTCTGACGTCTTTTTTGCAGTCACAACGGCTGGTCGCTTTCTCCCAGCCAGAGCCAAAGGAGTCGCTGCAACCTTTATAGCAACTCCCCATACAGGACCAGTAACCCGATGGGCAATCTCTTCCTGTGCTCTTACCATACAGATCAGCATTGGTCGCCGACTCAGGCCGTTCCGCATAGTGCACATCCAGCATAAATCCCCGTACTCCGTAACGCAGTTGATTCAGAATACTCTTGGATTGTTGATGATACTTCCATCCCTCTTCTTCGTTGGCAAACGCATTGTGCGCTGTCAGAAAAGCCACCTGATCGTAGCGACGGTCCAATAAATGCGAACTAATTGACTGTGTAGCCAACCTCTCCACAGGACTCGCCTCCACAGGAGATGTTCCTGATAACGACATCCCCAAGACTCCAACAAAACACATTACTCCAGCCACAAATTTGACTCTCATTGTTTTGGTCTCCGTAATAGTTTGTACTCTTTTTCTACTTTAGGAACTCTCCCACAAGACCACATATATTCAATTTACGTATATTCCAGATTTACCAGGGGCTTGTTGATTTATATCAACAGTCTGGTCGACGGGTTGCGGACCGGGTCATCACGCATTTGCGAACGATTATCGCTATTGACATCAGCCGTGAGGGCCAGCGTCAGGTGTCGGCTGTGAAACCGGCCAACCGAGGGAGTCGGAGCAGTCGGAGGAGCTTCCTGCTACGACTGAAGCACCGGTGCTGTGCGACGTGGCGTTTGTCGTAATCGTTGGCAAAGACCTTATGGTGATCCCGAGCCTACTGCGACGAGTGCCAGCACGATTTCCTGACCGCCTACTCCTGCAATTGTCGTGGCGTTTGCCCTTCATGCAACACCCGGCGCATGGCCGACGCCCCGAAGGTAGTACAAGGCTAGGCGGCGTTTCTGGTCGATTGGATCTTTTCGACGCTACCGGTGCGGCGATGGGCGATCACCGTACCCAAACTGTGGCGCAACTTCCTCTATAGTGCCGCAGTCGCAGTCGCAGTCGCTGGCCGGTGCACTTCGCTAAGGAGCCACTCGCCATTCGCAGCATTCGTTAGCTGATTGGAATATTCCGTGCCAACGTCCCACGAATAGCCAATGACCGCAATCAGTCCTTGGATTCAACCGGTCGATGCAACACACTAAGAACTGCGTAAGCAGAATGAGTGCTTAAGACTGGGAGCTGCCGGTGAGATTTCCTTAGCCACGGGCAGGTCGGTGCCCTGAGCTGCCATAGGATAAAGGCATGGCAACTGACCGGATCAGAGCGATAAGCGGTCAATCAGGAATTCGCCGGTAAAGTATCTCTGCCAACGCCCGGATTTCGCCGGCCATGACCAGTCGCTCGCGCCATTCGTGCGGAATGCCGGATTCACCGTAGAACGCTCCCGCAAGCTGGCCACAAATCGCCGCCGTGGTATCGGCGTCGCGACCAAGATTGGTCGGGAGCAGCACGGCGGCGTGAAAACTATCGGCGTTCAGAAAACACCACAGCGATGCTTCCAGACTTTCGACGACGTAGCCCGATCCTTGAATATCCGCTTCAGTTGAGTGGCGGGAACTTCCTGCCGCTACCAGCCGCAATCTTTCCGAGCCAACGATCCCGACCCCATGACAGAACAGGATTTCATCCTTGCTGCAACCCGAAAAGGCAGCGACCAGCATCGCGCCGAACAGTCGACTGGCTTCGATGCACTCCTGCGCGCCGTGGGTTGTACGCGAACTTTCGCCGGACATTGCAATTGCCGCCTCGCGGTCGGGAAAGAAAAACATCGGCACCGGCGCGAGTCGCATGAGACACCCATTGCCGGCGGAATTCGGATCGGTGGACCCACTATATGGTTCGCTGGTCTTTCTGAACGCATGCAGCGCCTGGGATACGGTGCGGCCAATGTCAAAACACCTCCCGTTGCTGGCCAGGTAACCACTCTCCATCCAACGGCAGTAGCGCTGCATCTGATCCGCCGCATCGAATCGGCCGCATTCGACCATGCTCGTCGCTAGGCAGAGCGCCATCGAGGTGTCGTCGGTCCACTCACCCGGCTTGAGGCGAAACGGCCCTCCGCCGACCATGTCGCTCACCGGCGCAAAGCTGCCGCGTGCTTTGAATTCGACGGTCGTACCTACCGCATCGCCGCAGGCAAGACCGAGCAGGGCACCGCGAAAGCGCTCTACGGTTTCCATTTATAGCCAACCCCATTCGCGACGCAACTCCGCCGCACGCCGAATCACCGTGTCTCGCAGCCCTTCAACATCGACCGCAGGTTGATCCGTTACCTCTTGTGCGACAGGCGGTATCCCCAGATCGGAAAGTCTGGCGAAAACGGGCTGCATTGCTTCGTCGCGATTACGGTAGAAGACCGAGCCGCGAATCCGAACAAACTTCCAGCCGAGCCGCTCAAGCAGGGTTTGACGCGCAAGGTCTTCGGCAACCTTGTCGTAGTGCCAGCGATCACCATCGCATTCGACGGCCAACTTGGCGCCGCTGTCGCCTTCCACCACTAGATCGATACGGTAGGCACCCACTTTCCACTGCGGATGAACCCTGTACCCCAGTCTGACGAGTCGCTCCAGTACCTCCTTCTCGAACGGGGACTCGGTCTTTGCGGCCTCATTCTCCAGCTTCTTCATTAGATGACCGGGGTCCAGCGCGTGCTCAATCAGGCGACGACGCAAATCGCCTGGCTTCAAAGCGGTTTGATGATCCAGAGAGTGGACAACCCAAAGCTGATCTTTTGCGCGACTTGCCGCCACGTTGTAGCGCTTCTTGTTCAAGTCGCCATGTCCGTCGCCCTTCATGATCAGCGGGCCGTCACCTTCATTGCTATCAATGATCGAATGAAAGATGATGTCCCGCTCGTCGCCCTGAAACTGCGCTGGTGTCCCGCACAAGATTCGCCGGTGTTCAAGCGTTACCGGAGCAATTTTTTCCTGTATCAACCAATCGATTGTCTTCACTTGATCTTTTTCCCCGCCTAGCAAGGTAATGACGCCAATGGTCTTGCCTGCGTACTCAGGCAGTTCCTCCATCGCAGCGATCAGCGAGACGATTTCTCTTGCTTCAATCTCGTTGGACATGCCCTTTCTGATCCCATTTACCCGATGCGGAACGAGAGCGGGTTTTAACCCGGTGGATGTGGAATCGCGCAATGGTTTGATCTGCCCGTTGTAGGAAAGATCGTTGCTGAACTGGATGATCTCCGGCACGCAGCGGAAGTGCTCGGTTAGCTGAATGATCTGGCCGAATGCAATTTTCGCCCGGTCATAAATGGACGACTTCAGATCAAAAAGAGCTGGGGCCGGCAGGTCTCCAAGCCATTGCTGAATCAAATCCTGAATCGGAGCCGCTGCGCCGCCGACATCGAGCGGAGTGACCTGTTCATCGTCACCGACAACGATGACTTTCTTGGCCATAAAGAATGGAGCAAGTCCAAGCGAATTTTCCTGACTGGCCTCGTCAACGATGATCACATCGAAGGGATTCTTGATTGGACTGAAGTTATCGACAAGGCGAGAAAACGGCATGATCCAGACGGGAACGCACGGTCTGGCCTTCTCCATCTCAAACCGTGCTTGCCTCTTCCGCGCAGCAGCATGCACACCGTGGCCAGTACCGATCTGGTTCATAAGCATTACCCACGCGACAAGTGCGGCCCTGGCCGCCGGATTCCTGCCGACACGGCGGATAACTCCACTCCAGGCTTCGTTCTTGATGACCTCGGTGGTAATCAGCTTGGACTCGACGGACAGTCGCTCTATCCTCGACTGCAAGTCAGTTACCGACAATGCCGCGCGTCGATCCAGTTCCTGCGAAAACTGCCGCCATCGCCACGCAACAACAATTTTGCCTGTCACCTCGGTCGAACCATGGGGCGAAATGCGTTGCTCATAGGCTGTTGCCCAGCCGGGCGCTACCGCGCGAATCTTTGCCAGCCATTGCTGACGCTGCGCGAATTTCGGTTGCAGAAGATGAAGTACTTCGAGTGCCTCGCGTGCCTGCCGATACGCCGCCACGGAGCGCTCATTGATGGCGACTTGTAGCGCCCGCGCGACGTCAACTTTCGTGTAGGCCGACAGACCTTGCCTGATCGACTCAAGCTCCTGCTCCAGGCCGGCAACCCGCCGACGCTTTTGCTCTGCGGCAACAATCGGCGGCAAGACCACAGTGACCATGTGGTGCAACCGGGCGGCTTGTGGATAGGCATGATTAAAGATAGGAAGCTTCTGATTGAGATCGGCCAACTTCAAGCCTTGTGCCACCAACGATTGGCGTACTTCAGTCCAATACCGGCGATGCCAGCCCAGGTAGGCGCGAATTGCCGGTACAAGCTGACCCGCAAATGCTTCCGGTGCAAGCCCATTGGCAGGCATTGCCGGCACACCATGATTTTGTACCATCTGGTTCCAGCGCCCAAGCAGACGGCTTCGGTGGTGCAGCAAATACGATCTGGCAAGCAAAGCCTCGAAATGTATCTTGTGCGTCGGCGGTTTTCCCGCGACTCGCGAGGAAGCGATCAGCCGTTTCCATGCGGGCTTCAGTAGCAACGTCAGGGCCGAAATTGATTTCCGGTCCGACAGGTACGCAATGATTTCCTCCACCGTAATTGAGTAGGTATCGATGTCGACCCTATCGGGGATTGCGGGGTCGTGCTCAAAGAGCAATGCGGCTGTCTCACGAACGTACTGCTCCACGCCCTCGATGGTCTGGCATAGCAGTTCCCAGACATTCGATGCGCCATCCTGCCCCTGGCAAACCGTCTCGACAATCGCCAATCGCCATGAGTCCGCTTCGCCGCGGGGAATCGTGCCCGTCGCCTTGATCAATTCATCAATCACCTTCTCCAGTGGTGCGGTGGCCGACTCGATGCCGGACCACAAATCGCAGCCCTCTTTGTAGTCGCGGGCATTTTGATGTCGATGTAGCTCGGCCACGCCAGCGGCAAACTCGTTGACTGAGGGCACCGACTCCAACGACGGCAGAACTTGCGCCAAATCATGTTCCAGCGCGGCGGGAATCGATTGATGACTGGCGTACAAGGCGGCAAGGTCTACCTGGCTCAAGGGCGCGGGAACTTCCGCCGTAACCGGGCCGGGTATCCAGTCGTGGACACCGACGCCACGCTCTACTTCTTTGGCGGCCACGACGGGATCGTATTGATCGCCAGCGAGCAGCAACGGTTGATACTCACCATTCACCGCGGTTTCAAGCTCACGTCGCAGCGCGTGAATTTCATTCAGGATGGCGGTTCGCCTTGCTCGCGCGCTGTCTGCGCGTTGCGCCAATTCATCAGGATGCTGGCTCAGGCCATCATGCAGGACACGCATGGCGTGCTGAAGATCCTTCTGGCTTGTCTTGTCGCTATCCAGCACCGGCACGCATAACGCGCGCAAAGGCTCGGATACGTGGTGCCGCAATACCTTGAGCGCCTTGCTGGTATGGCTGGTGACCAGCACACTTTTTCCTTCTGCCATCAAGCTGCCAAGCAGATTGGCAATGGTGTGGGTCTTGCCTGTGCCCGGCGGGCCTTGCACTAGTACTCCGTCGCTGTGTTTTAGGCGCCTGAGGATGGCAAGTTGGGCGGCATTGGCCTCCTTGGATAGCAAGACATCGTCGGCCTCTCCCGCGTATGCATTGTCGGCGTCGGAAAAAGTCACTCCCTCGGTCGCCTCGGGTTCATCCGAATAGCATCCGACGATCCGCAGCAAATGTTCTGGAACCATCTCGGCATTCGGTAGTGCTTGAAGCACATCATCAATGAATTGCGTCAGCCCGGCACCACGTTTGCGCAGGAACAGAATCGGCGCCGGGCCGATTCTCGGCTGTTCATGCTTGCCGGGCGGTTCTGCTTCAAGTAATTCCGCTGTCGGAAATGCACCTCGGAAGGTTTTCAGCCAATTCGTGATGTCACCCAGCGGATGCGGATCGCTCTGACCGAGCTGATCGTTCCACTCCTTGATAGGGAGACCGACAAACTCGTTGCCAGCAAACAAGCCGGCGTACAGTTCGGTCGGCGTGTCCGTATCCGAGAACGAAAAGGTTTGCGTCTGCGGGGTGTAGTTGACCTGGCAACGCTTGAGCAAGATGGGATGGTGCAAATCCTTGCAACTGAAAATGGCGTTGCCCAGCACCAACTCAAGGGACTCGCCCTCCCTTTTGAGCCTCGTGTTGACCGCAAAAAAGTCATTCCATAGGTCAAGGCACTTACGCGCGGGCAGTTCTGCCCGGCGCCATAGGGCACGATCCGCCACCCATGTTCGCCACGCCTCATGCTGGTCAAACGCTGTGGCAACCGCGTTTCCTTGGATGTCATACCGAACAACTTCATTCTTGTACCTGACGTGTTCTGTGCCGAGAGCATCCCAGCCATCGTGCAGCCAGGGTTTCAACACGGCCGGTGGTTCGGGACACAAGTGGGTTTCGGGCTTCGTGAGTTCAAGCCATGATTCACGCCCCTCGGCAAGACCCATAAAGAGGCTCGCATGCGCAGGAAACTCGCCAAGCCGCCAGCATTTTTCCTGCTGGTCGACATTCTGGATAGGTGGATTACTCCTAAGCGAGACGGCCTTCAGAAACGAGTAGAGGCTGACAAGCCGCGCTCTGGCTTCGGGAGTAATCGGCATGGTCAATGCTCGTTCTTCGGAGGAAGAAGTTGGGCCTTCTTTTCCACAAGAATCTGTGTGAGGGTGCGGTAATTTGGGTCAGTTGCACGATTTAGCTCTTCACCGACTTCGATGCACCTTTTCGAGAGCGTCCGAAGAGCCAGGCCATACTGCTTGTCCGAAATCATCGGAATAAGCTGAATGAGTTGGCCGTATTCCATCAGAAGCTCGTTGTTGTCACGCGCATTACTCATCATTTTCTCCATATCCGAGTTGTCCGAATTCCCATCGTTATTGTGTGGCCATCAGCCGTGCTGACAACCTTATACGCATTGCGCCATTCAGGAATCAGCTTGCGTACCGGTTCCCGCCCCATGACACGTTCCATGTTCCGAACGGCCTTCTTGTCGAAATGCCTTATTACTCCGCCATGGCCATCGTATTGCTCATGGCCATAGTCATCCAGCAAAGTGCCAATGAACGGAGGAATGCCGCGTTGCTGCGCACGAACTGTTGCATGTTTGGTAAGCATGATCGTCTCCCGTCATGAAAGTGGCGAAACTTCCCAGTCGCCGTCGAACTCCCTCTGCGCGGACGTACCTGGAACATCGATGTCCGCAAGGTAGGTATTGAGCCCCGACAAATCGACGTTTTTGATGTATTTGTCGTTGAGCACACAAGTATAAAAACGGTTTCGCGACACCGCGCTGGGCGATGCGCCTTTGGCTACGGCATCATCTTCCAGACCTGTCTCAATGTTCGCCGACAACGTACCGTCACGCTGCAATTTGAAGTGCTGATGAATCGGCCACAGCGGATCGACAAGTGCATCTATCACTGAATCATCGAAAGGGTAGATCGCTCCCCGATGAATGCCAATGGCTAGTTCGGCTTCCCTGAGTTCGCCATCCCAGCCAACGCCCAATATTCGGTCCACAACATTTGAAGGAGCAACAAGTAAAAAAATCAGGCGATTGAAAAATGCGTCACGCACGATGCGCTTGTCTGCGCAAACCTTGTTCAAGTGCTCGGCCACTGTTGCATCCAGCGTGAAGCTGACAAGCTTGCGATCCAATCGATCAAGTCGCTTGGATATGAATGCGAATGCCTGCTCCGAATTTGGCACGGACACGTCGGAGTCAAGCCGTTGCACCTCCGCCCCGATCACTTTCGAGAGATACGCATCTCGCCGCAGGCATGCGGCTTCGATTTTCTTGTCAAGCTTCGGGATCAGGTCACGCCAGATTTTCACCGACACCTTTTGCGCTTCCGCTCCATGTTTCATATCAGCACTCCTTCTTGTCATCTTACGGAGCATTAAATCGACAAGTGCGCTAGTTGTCAACTACAATCGCCGCAGCAAAACTAACAATAAGAACACTAAATCTGCGACAAATGGCATGTTACTGTTTATTAATATATGTTTCATACTCATATTGGCGTGGAATCGGTGGGTGGGGATAGTCGTCAGCGGCGCTGAGCTACTATTGGCTACCCGTAAAAGTACCAATCAAAAGCAAAAGTCGGCGCTGGCGGTGGCGACCGGTAGAAAGAAAGACAAGAGTTCTGCGATTGTCCGGGCGCGATAGAGCGCATTCCTGGCCGCCAAATTCCTTCGATCACGCTTGGCGCATTGAAACCGAACGGCGGCAATGCTGCCGACACCGGCAACTGGACGACGTGAATTTCTCGGGTCGCGAACGGCAAGTCTTGGCCGACACTTGCCTGATGCTCAGTCAGGCCCACCGGCAGCAACCGCTGCATAGCCGAAGTTCAGCAGGAAAGAACTAGTAGGCTCGATTGAACGGCCGGTCTGGAGAACGGCTCTGGTTGAACGGCCGCAATGGAGAAATATTCTGAGCGGCGGCTGATGGCCGGATTCCGCCTGTCATTCCACCCGCTCTGACACGGCTGCAATGGCCCCTGTATGGTGGGAGTGCACCTCAACGGATTTCCTGAGTCAGATACCAGTAGCATTGTGTGCTGCGCAGCCGACTATCGATCACACGTTCCGGGTAGCCGATATAACAAAATGTGATAGCTAGTAGTGCGCGCAGCCGCTAGGCATGCGGCGCTTGTGTGGCCACAATGTCCCCATCGATAAACGGGGTACGGCTGCACCCATGCAATTTCCGATGTTTTCCTCTTTTGCAGACCGCGATCGGCCATGACGATCCGCTTGACGGGCATCTCGTCGATGGCCACACGCCAGGTGCTGGCCGATCTGGCGGCCGCCTATCGGCGGGATATGGAGACGCCTGTCGAGTTCGAATCGGTGGGCGGCGTCGATGCGGCCAAACGGGTACAGGCCGGTGAGGCCTTCGACGTGGTGGTGCTCGCCGTTGATGCGATAGCCAAGCTGATCGCCAGCGGACGCGTGCTGGCCGACAGCAAAACCGATCTGGTGCGCTCGCCGGTGGCGATCGCGGTTCGTGCCGGCGCAGCGCATCCGGACATTGCGAGTGAAGAGGCGCTGAAGCGAGCCGTGCTGTCGGCCGCAACGCTCGGCCACTCGACCGGGCCCAGCGGTGCGGCGCTATTGGAACTGTTCGCACGCTGGGGCATTGCCGACACTGTTCGCAGCCGCATCGTGCAGGCACCGCCCGGCGTTCCGGTCGGCCAGTTGGTGGCCAGCGGCGAAGTCGAGCTCGGCTTCCAGCAGTGGAGCGAACTGATGCATCTGCCGGGCGTCGATGTACTAGGCACTCTGCCGCCGGGCTGCGAAATCGTCAGCACGTTTACCGGCGGTGTGTGTGCGGCATCGGGCCAGCCCGATGCCGCGCGTGCGCTGCTCGCTTTCATGCAATCGCCGGCCGCCGATGACGCCAAACGGCGCCAGGGCATGGAGCCGGCATGACCCAATTTTTTGCAGGAGTTGTCACATGATTATCGACATCCACGGCCACTACACCACGGCGCCCAAGGCGCTGGAAGACTGGCGCAATCTGCAGATCGCGGGCATCAAGGATCCCGCCGTGATGCCCAGAGCCTCCGAGCTTTCGATCAGCGACGACCAGTTGCGCGAGACCATCGAGACCAACCAGCTGAAGAAGATGAAGGAGCGCGGTTCCGACCTCACCATTTTTTCGCCGCGCGCCAGCTTCATGGCGCATCACATTGGCGACTTCGAGGTCAGCTCGACCTGGGCGGCAATCTGCAACGAGCTGTGCCATCGCGTCGCGCAACTTTTTCCCGACAACTTCATCGGCGCCGCGATGTTGCCGCAATCGCCGGGCGTCGATCCCGCGAGCTGCATCCCCGAGCTGGAAAAGTGCATCAAGGAATACGGCTTCGTCGGCATCAATCTCAACCCCGATCCCTCCGGTGGTCACTGGACCTCGCCGCCGTTGACTGACCGTCACTGGTATCCGATCTACGAGAAGATGGTCGAGTACGACATCCCGGCCATGATCCATGTGTCCACCTCGTGCAATGCCTGCTTCCATACCACCGGCGCGCATTACATCAATGCCGACACCACGGCCTTCATGCAATTGATCGAGGGCGATCTGTTCAAGGATTTCCCGACACTGCGCTTCGTCATTCCGCACGGCGGCGGTGCCGCGCCCTACCACTGGGGACGCTACCGTGGTCTGGCGCAGGCACTGAACAAGCCTTTGCTCAAAGATCATCTTCTGAACAATGTCTTTTTCGACACCTGCGTCTATCACCAGCCGGGCATCGATCTGCTGACCAAGGTGATTCCTGTAGACAACATCCTCTTCGCCTCGGAAATGATCGGCGCGGTGAAAGGCATCGATCCCGAAACCGGCCACAACTTCGACGACACCAAACGTTATATCGAAGCGACGCTGAATCTCGGCGCGGAGGATCGCTACAAGGTCTATGAAGGCAATGCCCGTCGCGTCTATCCGCGCCTGGATGCGGCACTGAAAGCCAAAGGAAAATAACCATGAGCATGAACAATCTGGGCGTCGTCAAGCGCAACATCGTGCGTGCCGACAAAGCCGCCGTCGAAAAACTGTCGCGCTTCGGTGTCGCCACCCTTCACGAAGCCATGGGCCGCGTCGGTCTGATGAAGCCCTACATGCGGCCGATCTATACCGGCGCCTACGCCTGCGGCACGGCGGTGACCATCCTGATGCAACCCGGCGACAACTGGATGCTGCATGTCGCGGCGGAACAATTGCAGCCCGGCGACATCGCCGTGGCCGCCTGCACCGCTGACAGCACCGACGGCTTCTTTGGCGACCTGCTGGCCACGTCCTACAAGGCGCACGGCGCGCGGGGATTGATCATCGACGGCGGTGTGCGCGACGTGAAAGACCTCACGGCGATGGGCTTCCCGGTCTTCAGTCGCGCCATTCATGCCAAGGGCTGCACCCGCGCCACGCTCGGCTCGGTCAATGTACCGGTGGTTTGCGCCGGTGCCACGGTCAATCCGGGTGATGTGGTGGTGGCCGACGACGATGGCGTGGTGGTGATTCCCGCCGCGCTGGCACAGCAGGTGGCCGACGCCGCCGAGGCCCGCGAGAATAATGAAACTGCCAAGCGCGCGAAATTCGCCGCCGGCGAACTGGGTCTCGACATGTATTCGCTGCGCGAGCCGTTGGCCAAGGCCGGCCTCAGGTACATCGACTGATGACAATTTCTGCCAATTCCCTGCAGTGGTCCATCGGCCTCGTCGGCTACGGCGAGGTGGGGCGCATTCTGGCCGAGGATCTGCGTGCTCTGGGCGTTGAAAACGTCCTCGCCTACGACATCAAGTTCGGCACAGACGACGATGGGCCGCTGCTGGCTCATGCGGCGCAGTATGGCGTGCGCCCCATGACCAGCCATGCCTTCCTGGCGAAAGCCGCCGATCTGGTGATTTCCGCCGTTACGGCGGATCAGACGCTGGCCGTTGCCGTGTCGTCAGCGCCGACTTTTCGCGCGGGCGGCTTTTTCCTCGATTTGAACTCGGCCTCGCCCGGCACCAAGATCAGGGCGGCGGAACTGATCGCCGGCGCCGGCGGACATTATGTTGAAGGCGCGGTGAT
>JAIPCS010000104.1 GCA_021738105.1 Sulfuritalea sp. | reverse complement strand
CCCCGCCGAGATAAGCCAGCTGTACGGCCGGACTGGAGCGGACCTCTTCCGGGGTGCCGGATTCGAGGACCTCGCCGTTGACCATCACGGTGAGCCGATGTGCCAGAGCGAACACCGCGTCCATGTCGTGCTCGATGAGCATGATCGCGTGACCTGCGCTAAGACTCTGGATCAGCTCGACCATGCGCTGCGATTCGTGCGGCCCCATGCCGGCCAGTGGTTCGTCGAGCAGCAGCACTCGCGGCTGCGTCGCCAGGCACATGGCGATTTCGAGCTGACGCTGCTCACCGTGTGAAAGCGTCGCCGCAATGCGTGCGGCGCGATGGTCGAGACCTGCCGCCGCCATCGCCTCTTCCGCCCGCCGGTTGATATCCGTGTAGCCCGCAGCCTGCCGGAAAATGTGCACGGCATGCGGACTGCGCGATTGCGCGGCAAGCCGGCAATTCTCGAACACGGTAAAGGGTAAAAAAATATTCGTCTTCTGGTAGCTGCGGCCAACGCCAAGACGGGAAATCCGGTCGGACGAACTGCCGGCGATATTGCTTCCATCGAGCAGGATCTCGCCCGATGACGGCGGCAGATCTCCCGACAGCAAATTGGTCAAGGTAGTCTTGCCGGCGCCGTTGGGGCCGATCACGACATGGATTTCGCCGAGATACAGATCCAGCGAGACATCGCTCACCGCGACCAGTCCCCCAAATGATTTGCTCAACGCCGCAGTGCGCAGGATCGGAGTTTTATCGGCAGAAGTTTTGGCTCCGCCGCTTGTGGATTTCAGTTCCTCAGTCATCGTCGGCCTCGACCACAGGCTTTTTGTCGAATTTCTGCGCCAGTCCGGCCAGGCCTTGTGGCAGGAAAAGGGCCACCAGCATGATGAACACACCCAGGGCAAGCTGCCAACGCTCGGCCGCGGCGCCAAACCAGGCCTGATTGGATAGCACCTCACGCAGCACAACAAAGGCAAACGCCCCGATCATCGGCCCGTAAAGCGTGCCCATGCCGCCCAGAATCACCATCATGAGTACCGCACCGGACTGATGCCAGGACAGAATTTCGGGGTTCACAAAGCCAAACTGGACGGCGGCCAGATATCCCGCCAGACCTGCCAGCGCTCCGGACAGCGTGAAACTGGCCAACTGATAACGAAACACCGGAAACCCCAGCGCGCGCATACGATGTTCATTGACCTTGATGCCCAGCAGGGCCCGGCCGATGTTGGATCCGAGCACTCGACGCAGGAACAGGTAAACCGCCGTCACCAGAACCAGGACCAGCCAGTAGAAGTGGTTGCGCAATTCCAGGTCGAGCAGCTTGAAATCGCCCAGATTCATCACCGGTTTGGCATAAATGTAAATGCCGTCCGAACCACCACCCAGATCCGTGTCATGAAAGACGAAGTACAGCATCTGCGCAAAGGCCAGAGTGACCATGATGAAGTAGATGCCGCGTGTGCGCAGTACCAGCATGCCGGTAATGAGTGCGAACGCGGCGCAAATCCCGACCGCCGCAGGCAGGGACCACCAAAGGCTGACTGCCTCATACTGCGGCCCCATTAACGCCAGCGCATAACCTGCCAGACCAAAATAGGCCGCGTGACCAAAACTCACCAGACCGGTGTAACCGACCAGCAAATCAAGACTCATGGCAAATATCGCCATGATCAATATCTTGGTCAGCAATTGAATGTAGTAGACGTTTTCGAGCAGCGGAAACAGTGCCAGCAGAGCAAATATCAGGAGCGGCAGAAAGCGCGTAATACCGGAGGCTGTCATCTCATGCACGCCCGAACAGTCCTTGTGGCCGCCATACCAGCACGACGGCCATCAACACATACACAATGATGCCGGCCACTTCGGGAACCAGCACCTGACCGAAGGTCTCCGCCAGTCCGATTATGAGCGAAGCGGCCATTGCGCCCTTGACCGAACCAATGCCGCCGATGACGACCACCACAAAGCAGATGATCAGCACGCCGCTGCCCATGTTCGGGAAAACCGACGACAGTGGTGAATTGATCAAGCCGGCGAAGGCGGCCAGAGCTATGCCGAGCGCGAAAACCAGGGTGTAGATCAGCTTGATGTCAATGCCCAGCGACTGCACCATGTCGCGGTTGCTTGCGCCTGCGCGAATCATCATTCCCAGCCGTGTTTTCTGAATCAGGTAATACAGTCCCGCAGCGAGCAACAGGCAGACTCCTGAAATGGCCAGGCGATAGATCGGATAGGAAAGATTATCTGTCAGCGGAATCGAATAGTTGAGCAGTTCCGGCACGGCGACGCCGTGCACATCATCACCCCAGATGATGCTGCGTAATTCCTCAAAAACCAGAATCAGACCGTAGGTCATCAGTACTTGATAGAGGTGATCGCGCTGATAGAGATGGCGGAACAACAGACGCTCCAGCGCCATGCCAATGATTACCGTCAGCGGTACGGCAATCGCTATAGCCGCCGCCAGGCTTCCGGTCAGGCTGGACAGCGACCACGCCAGGTAGGCACCGACCATGTAGAAACTGCCATGCGCCAGATTGATGATGCCCATGATGCCGAATATCAGCGTCAGCCCGCTGGCGACCAGGAACAACAACAGGCCGTATTGAAGGCCGTTGAGTAACTGGATAAAAAAGAATGCGGGATCCATGGGTTGAAACTTTCAAAAAGTCGGCGTTGGTGAGACGGCGATCAGCGTTGAGCACTCATGTCAGGTACATCTTGCCGGGGGCACCGCCCCGCCTCGGCCTGAACATAAAAAAGGCGACAGCGAACTGCCGCCTTTTTTACGTGGATAGACTCAGGCCTTGCAACCGCGCGCCGGGTCGGCAAGACCTTTCCAGGCGACGCCCTGGACCTTGTTCTCTTTGCCGACCACCTTGCGCAGATACATGTCCTGCACCGGGTTATGCGCCTTGGACAAGGTCCATTGGCCGCGCGGACTATCGATCCTGGCGGATTCCATCGCCTTGATCATGCCCGATCGGTTGCCAATATCACCCTTGACTGCCTTCATGCCGGCAGCAAACAACTGGCCAGCGTCATAGCCCTGCACCGCGTAAACATCCGGCTGCAGCTTGTAGGCTTTGGCGTAAGCAAGACGGAACGCATTGTCTTTCTTGGTATCTAGACCATCGGCATAGTGCAGTGTAGTCTCCACACCCTCGGCCGCATCGCCCACCGCATCGAGTACGCCATCGGTGAGAAAGCCCGCGCCGTAGAGCGGAATCTTGCCCTTCAGGCCGGCTGCCTGATAGTCCTTGAGAAACTTTGCAGCACCGCCGCCGGCAAAGAAAGCGACGACCGCATCGGGCTTGATGCTGGCGATTTCGGTCAGCAATGCCTGAAACTCAACCTGCGGGAACGGCACATAGAGTTCCTTGGTCAGCTTGCCACCTTCGTTCTCGAAACCTTCCTTGAAGCCTTGCATCATTTCCTGGCCGGCGGCGTACTTCCAGGTGATGAAGACGGCATTCTTGTGACCCTTCGACTTGAGCACCCTGCCCAGGGCATGCGTGGTCTGCCAGTTGGAAAACGACGAGCGGAAGAAGTTGGGTGCGCACAGTGCGCCAGTCATGGCGCCGGCACCACCATTCGGATTGATCCACAAGGTGCCCGACTCTTTCAGTACCTTGGCCATACCCATCACGACACCCGAGTGCACCGTGCCAATGACGATATCGACCTTGTCGCGCTGCACCAGCTTGTTGGCGTTTTCCGGAGCTTTGGCCGGATTGGACTCGTCGTCAACGACGAAGTATTCGATCTCGCGCCCGCCCAGCTTGCCGCCATGTTCGTCGATCGCCAGCTTGAACCCGTTGGTGATGGCGGCGCCGAGTCCGGCGAATGTTCCGGTCGATGGCAGCATCAGGCCGACCTTTACCTTGCCCGACTGAGCCAGAGCCAAACCACCCGGCAGCAATGTGCCGGCTGCAGCTACGCCAGCAAATGCGGTGCTGCCCTTGAGAAATCCGCGGCGGTCGTAACCTGCCTTTTCATTTTTTTCCATATATGTTCTCCTCAATCTTTATTTTTCACGGGACGCAAAGGCTTTCGGCGACATTGCGATTGTTGAAGCCCAATGACAACACTTACCGGGAGGCACGTCAAGCCATTCACCTAAACATGTGTCTGACCTGGCCTCCCCCAACCCTCAACGCAACTTGAAACGCTGAATCTTGCCGGTGGCCGTCTTCGGCAACTCGGCGACGAATTCCAGCCAGCGCGGATACTTGTAGGGCGCCAGTTGGTCCTTGACATGCTTCTTGAGTTCTTCAGCGAGCGCATCGGACGGCTTGATGCCATCCTTGAGAACGACATAGGCTTTTGGCTTGATCAATTCGTCGGAATCGGCGTGCGACACGACCGCCGCCTCGAGGACCGATTCGTGGGTCATCAGTGCCCCTTCAACCTCGAACGGAGATACATAGATGCCGGACACCTTGAGCATGTCGTCGGACCGACCGCAATACTGGTAGTAACCGTCTTCCAACTCGATGTATTTGTCGCCGCTGCGCGTCCATTCGCCCATGAAGGTGTGGCGCGATTTCTCCCGGTTGTTCCAGTACATGACGGCGGCACTGGGGCCGCTGATCTGCAACTCACCGATCTCACCCGGTGCAACGGGGTTGCCGTCCTCGCCAATCAGGCGAATTCCGTAGCCCGGCACTGCCTTGCCGGTGGTGCCGTAATGTACCTCGCCGCTGCGGTTGGAAAGAAAGATATGCAGCATTTCGGTGGAGCCAATGCCATCGAGAATCTCGACTTCCAGAATCTCGGTCCAGCGTCGACCGATATCGGCGGGCAGCGCTTCACCGGCCGAAGTACACACGCGCAACCGCGATGCTTCTTCACGCTTGAGCATGTCCGGACTGGCCAGCAGTGCGCCATACAGCGTCGGCACACCGTAAAAGATGGTCGGCTGATGCTGGCGCAAGCGCTGGAAAACCGATTGAGGCGTCGGCCGTTCGGCCATGAGTATGGTGGTGGCGCCTACCGAAAGCGGGAAGGACAATCCGTTGCCCAGACCGTAGGCGAAAAACAGTTTCGCGGCGGAAAATACCAGGTCATCCTCTTGGATACCCAGCACCCCCTTGCCATAGAGTTCCGCTGTCTGAATCAGATGCGAATGAAGATGCACCGTTCCTTTGGGTGTCCCGGTCGACCCGGACGAATACAGCCAGAAACAAAAATCATCGCTGGTCGTCGGCGCGGGCTCAAACTCTGGGCTGGCCGCTTTCATCAGGTCGCTCAGGCACTGGTGGCCTTTGCCGTCGCTGCCGGAAATGAGGATGTGGCGCAAGGTCTTGTGCTTGGCCACGATGGGTGCAAACTGGGGCCAGAGCACCTCCGACACCACCAGAGCCTTGGCCCGGGAATCGCCGAGCATGAAGTCATAGTCGGCGGTGGTCAGCAGGGTATTGGCCGCGATAGGAACGATCCCCGCCTGAATACTGCCGAGAAATGCAGTCGGAAAGTCGATGGTGTCGAGCAGGCACAGCATCACCCGATTCTCCGCCTCCAGACCCAACCCGGTCAGTACGTTGCCAAAGCGATTGACGCGCTCGGCAAAATCACCGAATGAATAACTGCCCTGATCGTCGATGTAGGCGATCTTCTTCTCTCGTCCGGCTTTCAGGTTCCTGTGAATCAGATCGTAGGCGGCGTTGTACTGACGTGGAATACTGACTCGCGGCGGTGATGTGCTGTGATCTGCAGAACTCAATTCAGGCATGACGGTTTTCCTCCTCCGCTCATGGCGGGTATGTGTTCAGAAACTCCCTTGTGCGTATATTCAAGAAGCAGGCGTCGCGCTCCTCGCTTAACTGAACGCCTGGATTCCGGTCATTGCGCGTCCCAGAATCAGCGCATGAATATCGTGCGTTCCCTCGTACGTATTGACCACTTCCAGATTCACTACATGGCGGATCACGCCAAACTCGTCGGAAATGCCGTTGCCACCGAGCATGTCGCGCGCCACACGCGCAATTTCGAGCGACTTGCCGCAGGAATTACGCTTCATGATAGAGGTGATCTCGACCGAGGCCGTCCCTTCATCCTTCATCCGACCAAGCCGCAGACACCCCTGCAAAGCCATGGTGATCTCGGTTTGCATGTTGGCAAGCTTCAGTTGTACCAATTGATTTGCCGCCAGTGGGCGACCGAACTGTTTGCGATCCAGAGTGTATTGAAGCGCGGTGTGCCAGCAGTACTCGGCCGCGCCAAGCGCGCCCCAGGCAATACCGAACCGCGCCGAATTGAGACAGGTGAACGGTCCCTTGAGACCGCGCACATCGGGGAACGCGTTTTCCTCGGGGCAGAAAACTTCATCCATGACAATCTCGCCGGTGATCGACGCGCGCAGACCCACCTTGCCGTGAATGGCCGGCGCGGAAAGACCCTTCCAGCCTTTCTCGAGAACGAAGCCCCTGATCTGGCCACCGTCGTCCTTGGCCCACACCACAAACACGTCGGCAATCGGGCTGTTGGTAATCCACATCTTGGACCCCGAGATGCTGTAGCCGCCGTCGACGGCGCGAGCGCGCGTGACCATGCTGCCGGGGTCCGAACCGTGATTGGGCTCGGTCAGTCCGAAGCAGCCGATTAGTTCGCCAGTAGCCAGCTTGGGCAGATATTTCTGGCGCGTCGCCTCGTTGCCGAATTCGTAAATGGGCACCATCACCAGGGAACTTTGCACACTCATCATCGAGCGATAGCCGGAATCGACACGTTCGACCTCACGTGCCGCCAGTCCATAACAGACATAGTTCATGCCTGCGCCGCCGTATTCCTCGGGAATTGTCGTACCGAGCAAGCCCAGCTCGCCCATTTCGCGAAAGATTTTCGGGTCGGTCTGTTCGTTGCGGAAGGCTTCGAGCACGCGCGGCGCCAGTTTGTCCTGTGAATACGAAGCGGCGGTATCACGCACCATTCGCTCATCTTCACTCAGTTGCTGATCCATCAGTAGTGGATCTTCCCAATTGAATCGTGCTTGGCTAGCCATCGTGTGTGTTCCCTTCAGTGAATTGTCATGCCGCCATCGGCAGCGAGTATTTGTCCAGTGACGTAGGCCGACGCGTCCGAGGCGAAAAACAGAAATACGGGTGCGATTTCGTCGGGCTCGGCCCAGCGGCCCAATGGAATACGATCAAGATACTTGTCCTTGAATTTTTCGTCGGTACGAATCACTTCGGTCATCGGCGTCGCTGCACCGGGTGCGATGGCATTGGCCGTGATGTTATACCGCGCCAGTTCCTTCGCCGTACTCTTGGTCATGCCCAGAATGCCGGCTTTCGCCGCACTGTAGTTTATCTGACCGATGGTACCCAGAACACCTGCGGCAGACGTCACGTAAATGATTCGTCCGTATTTGCGCTCGATCATGCCGCCGACCACTGCCTGCAGGCAATTGAAAGCGCCGGTCAGATGCACGCCGATCACCTGGTTCCACTGCTCGATGCTCATCTTGTTGAGCATCGCGGTGCGGGTAATGCCGGCGTTGTTCACCAGAATATCGATACGACCCCAGGCGGCATTGACCTTCGCCGCCGCTGCTTCGACCTGGGCGCGATCAGCGACATCGCAAGCGATGCCGATTGCCGTACCACCAGCGCCGACTATTTCGGCCGCGAGCTTTTCTGCCGCCTCACCGTTCATGTCGATCACAGCAATCTTGGCACCTTCGCGAGCATAAGCCTGCGCCACCGAGGCGCCAATGCCCTGCCCAGCGCCGGTAACAAAGGCGACTTTATCTTTCAGTTGCATTTTCTGGCCTCAAAAATGAAAAAATCAATGCAGCCACAGAGGTCACAGAGAACACAGAGAAATTCAAAGCAACCAAGTCGGTCTCCTCTGTGAACTCTGTTGCCTGCCCGCGAAGCGGAATCCCAGGCACGCAGAGCGCTCTGTGGCTAATCGGGTTTTCAGCCCTTCGGCTTGGCCAGCACTTGCTCGGCGAACTTGTCGTCGAACAATGCGCCTTCGGCCACCAGCTGACGGAACTTGACGAAGTCAATCACATCCTTGCCTGTGGTTTTCTTCGCATCGAAGGCATTGAATCCCAGCCATGCCTCGTGATTCATGTTGGCGGCGAGCCAATGGCGATTCGGCAGCTTCATCTGATCCCAGAAGAACTTCTTCTTGCCGCGAATGCCGTCGATGGAATTGATCAGGCAGTTCGGGAAAAGATTCGAGAACTTCCACACCAGGCGATTCACCTCTGCATCCAGCAATTCGAAATCGGTGGTGCATTCGCCGATCAAGGCCTTTGCTGCAGCGATCTGGTCTCCGGCCACGGCCTCGCCGTACACGATTTCGCCATCGTCCACATAAGTGTCAGTGCGCACCAGAGGATTGCGAACCCACTGACCATCCTTTTTCAGCACTGGCACAGCCTTGGTGATGAGGCCCTTGGACTTCATCTTGTAGGCGCTCCATGTTTCGCAGGAAATGCAGTTGTACATTGCATCTTCCATCGACAGGAACCAGGGCAGGAAGTCGGTCGAACCGCCAACCGGCGCCGAGCCGTGCTTGGGTCCGGCCTGACCGTAGATCGCCATATCCGAAGACACCGTGATGTCGGTCGCCATGCCGATTTCCTGACCACCGGCCACGCGCATGCCGTTGACACGACAGATGACGGGCTTCTTGCAGTTGAGGATGCCGTCGACCATGGTGTTGAACAAATCCATGTACTCGCCATACTCGTTGGGCCGCTTGGAGTAGTACGCCGAGTACCCGGCAGTGTTCCCGCCGGTACAAAAGGCCTTGTCGCCGACAGCGGTAAACACGGCCGCAACAATCTTTCGATCACTCGAGGCGCGCTGAAACGCCGCGATGACGCCCTTCACCATTTCCGTGGTGTAGGAGTTGTACTGGCTCGGGTTGTTCAGCCAGATCCAGGCCGAATACAGGCCCGCGACGGCGGCACCCTTGTCGTCCAGCACGGGCCGCTCTTCGTAGATGACTGTCGGTGCATCCTTGCCAAAGTGGCTGTTGTCGAAAAGCTGGTGATCCTTGAGATCGTTTTCCCTGCGTAGCCATTCCAATGCCATGGTATTTCTCCTGGTTAAAGTCAGTAATTGTTCTGAAAATATTCAGATGGATTCAGAAGTCCGGAGTCAAAATCACCCGACGCTTGAGCTTGCCGTGATGCGCTTCATCAAAAACCTGCTCAATCTGACTCATCGGCCGGGTTTCGACAAAGGGGCCAAGCTCGATGCGCCCATCCAGGCACATTTCCAGCACCTGCGGGTAATACTCGGGCGGGCAGCCCCAGGTGCCGATCAACTCGGCGTCGAATGCCATCAGCTTGGACAGCATGTAACTGGTTTCGTCAGTACCGTAGCCCACTACCACCAGCGTACCGGTGAAAGACAGCAAAGATAGCGCCAACTCCTGGCCGGGCTTGGTTCCCGTCACTTCGAATATTTTCCATCCGTAGTTGGAGGGCAGCCCCGCCTCCTTGCAGTAGTCCTTGAAGGCCGCCTTGACTTCCTTGGCGGTCTTTCCTTTCGGATTGATCGTGAAGTCGGCACCGTAGCCCTTCATGAATTCGAGCTTTTCGTCATTGATGTCGATACCGATCACCGCAGCGGCGCCCATGCCCTTGGCCACCTGTGTCATGAAGCTGCCGACGCCGCCCGCCGCGCCAATGACGATGACTCGGTCACCCGCGGCAAGCCGCGCCCGTTTGGCGGCCTGATAGGGCGTGGTCACCGCGTCGGCAATCACCGAAAGGTGTTCGAGCGGTACGTTGCCACGATCGCCAACAATGCAAAGATCAGCCGCGGGCACCGGAATGTGGCTGGAGAAACCGCCGTAGATTCCCATCGAATTGCCCGGCATCTTCTGTTTCAGGCAACGATTTCCACGACCGGTCTTGCAAAGCTCGCAAGTGTTGCAGGGGAGCACAGCGGGAATGATGACTTCCTTGCCGATCATGCCGGCCTCACCCGCGACGACTACGCCGGAAATCTCGTGACCCAGTGACAGCGGTGGTGGCTGCTCGGTACGCACGCCCATGTAGAAATAGGACAAATCGGTGTGGCACACGCCGCAGCCACGAACCTCGACCAGTACCTCGCCGGCTTGCAACTCGGGCGTCGGTATCTCGGTCTTCAGCAGCGTGCCCGGTTCGGTCATCTGCCATGTTTGGATGGTGCTCGGTATCATGTGTTCTCCCAGACGAAAATCAAAAAATCGTTTCTGCCACAGAGGGCACAGAGTTCACAGAGCAGAATCTGGATGCAAAGCCGGTTCTGCGCTTTTCTCTGTGCCCTCTGTGGCTAATGGTTCTGCCTCACTTGTTCTTCCACACCGGCTTGCGCTTCTCGATGAAGGAATTCAAGCCTTCCTTGGCATCCTCGGTGGCCATCAGGTCTTTGAGGTAATGCTGCTCAATATGAAACAGCGCCTCGTAGAACGGACGCGTCGCAGCCTCCTTGACGGCCTTCTTGGTATGAATCAGCGCAACGCGGGACAACGACGTGAATTGCTCGAGGAACTTCGCGGTGTCGGCATCAAATGTCTCTTTCGGGAATACGCTATTGACCAGTCCCAGGCGATGCGCTTCCTTCGCGTCGATGATGCCACCACCAAGTATGAGTTCCATGACTTTGGTCATCGGCAACTGGCGCGGCAGCAGAATCGCGGCGATAGGCGGGAACACGCCCAGCTTGATTTCGGGCTGGCCGAGTTTTGCGTTCTCCGAGGCGACGACCATGTCGCAGGCGATGGCCAGTTCGCAACCGCCACCCAGTGCAGCGCCATTGACGGCCGCCACGGTCGGGATCGACACTTGCATCAGGCGTTTGAGAATGCCGTGAAATACGTCAATCATTTTCACCACTTTGTCGGGCGTGTGATCAACCACGTCAACACCGGAGGAAAATGTCTTATCGCCGTTTCCGGCAATCACCAACACCTTGGCGGTGGTGTTCTCCATCGCCATATCAAGCGCGGTATTCATCTCCTCCATGGTGGCGATATCCAGCACGTTGTAAGGCGGCCGGTTGATGGCGATACGCAGTGTGTCGCCAGTATCCTCGTAAGAGATGAGTTTGAAATCTGCCATGAATTTTCCTCGTGTTATTCGGTAAGCCGGTTAATCAATATCGTCCGCAGGGCGAAAGCTGGTCAGGCTGCACTCGGCTTTTCGTTTGCCGGACTCTGAATCGGTCTGAATACGATACGGGCAGACGGTGTCGCAGTCGGCACAACAGACTTCCCCCGATTCACGGATATGCCAAAGATCGGCGCCGCAAATACTGCAGCGGCATTTGCTTTCCGCCACCGGCGCCGAGCGTATCCCTCGCGCTGCGCAGAAATCAATGACTTGTCCCATGGCCGGCGCCTAGAAAAGATCGTCCATATCGTCGGCGCCGACACCGGGCGGCATGCCGCCGTATTGCTCCATGTAGGCTTGCACCATCTGGTTCTCGCGCTGACTGAAAAAGGGCGCATCCTCCCAGACGAAATACTTGGCGATATCCGCCTTGTCCAGCATCTCTTCGAGACCTTCACGCAGATTTTCGACACCCTTGATGAGCAGCACCTTTTTGTCGCCGTCGAGCAACTGGTACACCCCTGACTCGATCTGCACACCAGCAACGTTCTCGGCATTCAGCTCCAGCCAGGACTCCGGCGGCAGAACCATGTCTTCGATCTTCGGCGCAAGATTGCATTTCAGACAGCGCAAGGCCT
>JAIPCS010000103.1 GCA_021738105.1 Sulfuritalea sp. | reverse complement strand
CCGACCTGGCAACGCTGCAAACGCCTCAGTTGCGTCGAGGACTCATGCAGTTGCACGCGCAGGAACTCGCACCCCGCTCCATTGCCCGCACGCTGTCGGCCTGGCGCAGCTACTACGCCTGGCTGGCGCGGCGTGGTGCCATCGCCTTGAATCCGGCCGACGGCTTGCGCGCACCCAAGCGTCCGCGCAGCCTGCCCAAGGCGCTGGGCATCGATCAGGCGGCCGCTTTGCTCAGCATCCCGGCTGACGGTCCGCTGCAAGTGCGCGACGCGGCGATTTTTGAACTCTTCTATTCCTCAGGCCTGCGCTTGTCGGAACTGGTCAGTCTCGACTGGCCGGGTGGTATCGATCTCGCTGCGGGTGAAGTCACCGTCACCGGCAAGCGCCGAAAGACCCGCACGGTTCCGGTGGGCGACAAGGCCGCCCAGGCATTGCGCGCATGGCTGGCGGTCCGTCCGCAGTTCGAGCGTGCCGATCAGGCCGCGCTGTTTTTGGGCCGCAACGGTACCCGGCTTACGCCACGACAGGTGCAAAGCCGAATGGCAAACTGGGCAAAGTTGCAAGGCGTCGGCGTGCACGTTCACCCCCATATGCTGCGCCATTCGTTTGCCTCGCACGTGCTGCAATCGTCAGGCGATCTGCGTGCCGTTCAGGAAATGCTCGGCCACACCAGCATTGCCGCGACTCAGATCTATACGCATCTGGATTTCCAGCACTTGGCAAAAATCTACGACTCGGCGCACCCGCGCGCCAGGAAGTCCTGACTTTTACGTGGTGAAGCACCCTTGGTGGCCAAACAGGACAAAAGCGGCAAGAAGACCCGCCCCTCCCATCCGCTGCGCGGCCCACGGCAGGCATTGCACTGCCTGCCGGCTGCGGCGGCGCAACGCATGCGTTGCGAAACCCCGCCTCGCCTCCTCACGGGGAGGCTACCATTTGGTTCGCTTCGCTCGATTGTCACACGCCGCTCAGAACAAGCTGTTTCACACTAGCGCGCCCGCTGACAGTGCGGCGTGATAGACGCGCAGGGCAACCTGGGCGTCATTGGCGGCATACAGAATCTGGCGCTCGGTCAGGTTGGGATTGGCCCAGTTCGAGGTGGTTGTTCGTTTGGATTTTTGCAGGCGCTGGCCGAAAAAGTGCGCCACGGCGGATTTGGCGCCGAGGCTGTGTTTATGCGCCTCACTCTTCAGTGCACGAGAAAGATCCAGAATGTTCTGCGCCTCGATTCCCATGCGCGCTCGCAACTGCGCCAGATCACTGCCGAGTCCGAAGCCCACTTTCAGAATTCGTGAAGTCTCGAGAATGACCTTGAGTTGGTTATTTTCAGGCAGGCGGCTCAGCGGATACAGGTACACGCGGTTCGCGGTGGCCAACTGCACCAGATGCGGGCCGGAAGACATTTCGCCCTTGTTGAAAGTCGGCTTCGCTTCGGTATCGAAACCGATCACCTCCTGCGACATCAGCGCTTCGGCGGCTTCTGTTGCCGCTTGCGGCGAAAGCACGAGAACGATGTCGGCGAGTGTCACGCCGACGTATGGTGGTAAGTCTGAATCGGGTGCGATGTTTGAGCTCATGTTAAGGTTGTGCCATGTTCTTTGGATAGTTTGAAAGAAATTCAGGTGTCTGGCGCCGTCTTCGGCGCATCCCTTCTGATGCCGGAATAGCGATACGTCATGTAGCTGGACGGGCATTTCGTCAAGACAGACTACAATCTACACACTTTACCGACCGAGTCCCTAACTATGGCCGAGACTGCTTTCTGTTACCACTGTCGGCAACATCATCCGAAAACGGAGATGCGCCAGATCGAAACCAAGGCGGGCAAACGCTGGCGCTGTATTCGCAGCATTGAAGCCACGCGCCAAGGCCGCGCCGCGCGCGAGGCCTACGGTCGCCAGGTTTCCGAGATGAACAAGTCCGAGGCGCAAAGTCGGGCGCGACTCAGCAAGCCAATCGTCGGCTCCTGAGCAAACCGTTTCGCACCGTGTTCGCGCTTGCGCTACTGAGGCGTTCCGGTACTCGCGGACTGGCTTTGATTCTGCTTGCCTTCATCACGGCGTGCGCACCGCTGCCTCCGGCGCAAACCCCCGGAGCGCTTTGGCACCCTTCGCCGAATCATGATCTGCGCCGTCCGAATTTCGTCGTGCTGCATCAGACCAGCAACGATACCGTGGCCAGAGCCCTGGCCACATTGACCGATCTGCAGCGCGGGGTCAGCGCCCATTACCTGATCGGACGTGACGGAACGGTGATTCAACTGGTCGATGAAACCCGGCGTGCCTGGCATGCCGGAAAATCCTGGTGGGGAGGCAACACCGATCTCAACTCGACGTCCATCGGGATTGAACTCGACAACACCGGTGAAGAAGTTTTTGCCGAGGCACAAATTGTCGCCTTGTTGGGACTGCTGGAGGGCATTCGCATACGCCACCGCATTCCATGGGCGAATTATTTGGGGCACGGCGATGTCGCGCCTGGCCGCAAGGTGGATCCCAGTCATCTATTTCCCTGGCGGCGATTGGCGCAACACGGCTTTGGGTTGTGGTGCGAGTCGCCAACGGAGTCAGCGCCCGCAGGCTTTGATGCCACGCTGGGCCTGCAAGCACTCGGCTACGACGTCAATGCTTCGGCCGCCGCGCGCCAGGCATTTCGCCGACATTTCGCGGCCGGCGATGATGACGCGGAACTGACGTCCGGCGAACAGGCGCTGCTGTATTGCCTGCTGCTAAGCAAGATGAGTGATGCCCGCCCGCCTGAGGTGAAATGAGGTATTCATGAAAACCCGCTACGCAGATATTGACGCCTACATCACCAAGGATGGCTCCGAAATCCGCGAACTGATGCATCCCGGTCTGCATGGAAATCGCAATCAGAGTCTGGCCGAGGCCACGGTGCAGCCCAGCGCCCGAACCCAATTACATCGTCACGCGCTCACCGAGGAGTTGTATTTCATCACGAGCGGCCAAGGTACCATGACCCTGGGTAGTGAAACCTTTGCCGTCGAAGCAGGCGACACGGTGCTGATTCCCCCGGGAACGCCTCACCGGATAGCGGCGAGCGAACCGACGGCGCTACGGATACTGTGCTGTTGCAGCCCGGCCTACGCTCACGAGGATACCGAGCTGCTGAGCGACGTCTGACACCGCCCGTGCTGCGCGTGCGTTCGGCGCGAAAAGTTCATTTCAGCCGGCCTGGGTTCCGGATTTTCGCCTCGATTCGACAATTCCCATGTTCGGTGCGAACTCGCCTTCGCCGGACTCGGCGACAGCTTTGCGCTGATCGCAGCGCCTCAACACTTCCCGTTGCTGGTCGGCGGTATAGGCCACCCACCAGTCGCGCTCATCCTGAGTTCTGAAACAACCCTGGCAAAGTTGCGTGGTTTCATCCATCCTGCATATCTTGACACAGGGCGCGCGAACTGCCGTGGGTGTCTGCTTTGCGGTCATTGCTTGCCTCTTTTTGTTTGCCCGGTGCTCACTAACGATACCGCGGATTGCCTCCGTGTTTTGCCTAAGGATGGGCCGGGGAAAGTGCGACGCGGGATCGGGCCCATCGGGTTTGCTCTATTTCTTGGGAGTATTCAGCTTGCGGCACCCCAATTGACGTGTTTTCGCATTGAAGAAGTACTCGAGTCCATTGGCGCAAGGGAGAATGGTTTCCGGTGCCTTGGCGCCTTTGCCACCCTTGCAGGAGAAGTCGTGTGCTTTGCCCATCCTGCCTATCATCTTGTAGCCTTTCGGACAGGCAGCGGCCGGTGATGTTGCAGACGGCGCGGCGGGCGCCGCTTCCACGACCAGAGTTGCCTTGGCCGATCCGACGCAAGGAAAGTGATTGGTGATTTTCTTGCCTTCAGCCTTGATGCTGTATTTGCCCGCTTTGGCATAGGTTTTGGCAATGCTTACCGGGAACAGACTTTCGCTGCTGTCGATCTTGATGTTGCGCGATTCACTGCCGTCGTCGAAATGCACAACCATGCCGCAGTAGCTGGGCGCCTCGCCGTCAGCGGAAATGGTGATATCTACCGGCTGTCCGGCACGTACCGGATTGGGAGTGACCTTTACCGAGCCGATGCCGCTTTGCTGGGCAATGGCCGGCGCCGACAACAGGCTGACGACAATGATCAGCACAAGACCGGGTATGGACTTCATGGGAATGCTCCTTGGTCTGATAATCTCCGTAATCTATCTCATTTCATTCGAATGGAAGAATCGCATGAAGCCCCTTCGCATTCTCGGCATTGGCATTGCCGTTGTTCTCGTGCTGCTGGCAGTTGCTGTCGGTGCGCTCTACGCTTTGTTCGACGGCGAAAAGATCAAGAGCGAACTGAGTCGGGTCGTACTTGAACAGAAGCAGCGCAAACTGGACATCGCCGGCAAGCTGGAGCTTTCCGTCTGGCCCGATGTCGGCATCAGGCTTGGCCATCTAAGCCTGTCTGAACCCGGCGGAAAAGCAGAATTCCTCAGCCTCGATTCGGCACGCGTGGCTGTCGCGGTGATGCCGCTGCTGTCGAAGCAGGTGAAGGTGCGACGGATCGAAGTCGAAGGTCTCAAGGCAATTGTCATCAAGAACAAGGATGGCACGCTCAACATCGCTGATCTGCTGAAGGGTAGCGACGAACATGAAAAAGTCGGCGCTGGCGATACGGCGCGTGAGCCCGTGCAGATCGACATTGCCGGCATCAAGGTTGCCAACGCCCAATTCACCTGGCGCGACGAGAAAAGCGGCAGCACCACAGTTTTTTCCAATATCGATCTTGGCAGTGGTCGGGTACAGGCTGATGGCGCCAATCAAACCGTCGCAGCTGAGGCGGTGCGTCTGGCGGTCAAGGGCAAGAGCGGCACCGATGCCTTCGACCTCAAGCTTGAGCTGCCGAAGCTTTCCGTGGCGCCGGGAAGGGCCGCTGGCGAATCACTGAGCCTGGCGGGGGCGCTGGCCGGCAGCGGTCGCAGCGTCGATGCCAGACTGCTGCTGTCGGGTGTCGAGGGCACGACTGAGGCACTCAAGATAAGCAAGTTGACACTGGATGTCGATGCCAAGTTTGCCGAAACGGCAGTGAAGGCCCATCTTGACTCTCCGGTGGCGGCCAATCTCAAGCAGCAGACACTTTCCTTGGAAAAGCTCCACGGCAGCGCCGACATTTCAAACCCGCAAATGCCGATGAAGCAACTCAAATTGCCGCTTGACGGCCGCCTGCGCGTCGACCTGGCGAAGCAAAGCGCGGCGCTTGATCTCACTACCCGATTCGATGAATCGAGAATCGCGACCAAACTCGATGTGGCGAAGTTCTCACCTTTGGCGCTGGGTTTCGATCTCGACATTGACACGCTCAACATCGACAAGTATCTGCCGCCAAAGGCCGCCGAAGACACGACTGCCAAGGAAAGCACGCTGGACTTTACGGCGCTCAAGGGGCTGGACGTCAAGGGCGTGATCCGCATCGGTGCATTGCAGGTGTCGAAACTGAAACTCGCCAAGCTGAACGCAACGATCAAACTGTCCGGCGGGCGCCTCGATGTGGCGCCGCTGTCGCTGAATCTGTACGAGGGATCGGCCAGGGGCAGCCTGTCACTCAACGCGACGGGTAACCGCCTCGCCATCAAGCAGAGTCTTTCCGGCATCAATATCAATCCGCTGATGAAGGATCTCGCCGACAAGGATCTGCTGGAGGGGCGCGGCAATGTATCGCTTGATGTGAATAGTTACGGCAACAGTGTTGCTGCGATGAAAAAGGCCCTCGGCGGCAGTGCCTCGCTCAGCCTCAAGAATGGCGCGATCAAGGGCATCAACCTGGCGCAAAGCCTGCGTGATCTCAAGGCCAAACTTGGCGCCAGGCAGGATTCAACCCAGCAAGCCAACGCCAATGACAAGACAGATTTTTCGGAGCTCACTGCTTCGCTGAAAATCGCCAACGGCGTCGCCCACAATGAAGATCTGGCGGTGAAGTCACCCTTCCTGCGGCTATCGGGCGCGGGCGACATCGACATCGGCGGCGGGCAGATGAACTATCTGGCCAAGGCCAGCGTGGTCGGCACCAGTGCCGGCCAGGGAGGCAAGGAGCTGGAGCATCTGAAAGGACTGACGGTGCCGGTGCGTGTCAGCGGACCATTCGACACGCTGGCTTACAAAATCGAGTTTGGCAGCCTGGTATCCGAAGCGGCAAAAGCCAAGGTCGAAGAGAAGAAGCAGGAGATCAAGACCAGGGTCGAAGACAAGCTGAAAGATAAGCTCAAGGGCTTGTTCGGTCGATGAGCAGAGGCGACGCTTGATCCGTTTCGGTATCGACCTCGGCGGCACAAAAATAGAAATCATCGCGCTTGGCGAGGATGGTTCGGTGCTTTTGCGCGAGCGCGTGGCGACGCCACGGGGTGACTACTCGGCGACCGTCGAAGCGCTAGCCTGTTTGGTTGCAGCGGCCACGGAAAAACTCGGCGTTGGTGCGCTTTGCGTACCTGGGATTCCGCTTCGCGGGCAGGCAACGGCGGCAAGCGTCGGCATCGGCATTCCGGGAGCGGAATCGCGCGTCAGCGGCTTGATCAAGAACGCCAATTCGACCTGCCTGATCGGTCAGCCCTTGAAGCGCGATCTGGAGTTGCGGCTGAAGCGCGAGGTACGCATTGCCAACGACGCCAATTGTTTTGCGTTGTCCGAGGCGGCGGATGGCGCGGGCAAGGGCGCGAGCGTAGTGTTCGGCGTGATTCTCGGTACCGGAGTGGGCGGCGGCGTCATCGTCGATGGCAAACTGCTCACCGGCGTCAACGCGATTGCCGGCGAGTGGGGTCACAACCCGATGCCGGGCGAACATCATCGGGATACGTGCTATTGCGGTCGCCGTGGCTGCATCGAGATCTATCTCTCCGGCCCCGGTTTGAGTGCCGACCATCGCCGTTACTTGCACGCAGAGCGATCCAAGGCTGACTTTTCTCCCGAAGAAATAGCCCAAAAGGCGGCGGCAGGAGATGCCGAATGCGAAGCCACTCTTCAGCGGTACGAAGACCGCCTTGCGCGTGCGCTGGCACAGGTGATCAATATTCTCGATCCGGATGTGATTGTGCTGGGAGGTGGGGTGTCGAACATGAATCGCCTGTACGAGACGGTGCCGCGCTTGTGGATGGCACATGTGTTTTCCGATTCGGTCGCGACCCGGCTGCTCAAGCATCATCATGGCGATTCTTCCGGCGTGCGCGGGGCGGCATGGTTATGGCCCTGAATCCACGTGTCGCTGTCGATGGACTGTTTGTCGGCCAGGTCAGCCTGTTAGCCGGAGACAGCCGCAGCAGCGCGATTGCCAAGGAGCCCGTCCGCGGCCGTTGCCGATTACAAAAGAATGGGCTTGACGGCGACACACAGGCCGATCGTCGGGTGCATGGCGGGCTGGGCAAGGCCTTGCACCAGTATCCGGCGGAGCACTACGAAAGACTCACGGCCGCGTTTCCCGAGGCGCAGCATCTGCATCCCGGCGGCCTGGGCGAGAACCTGTCGACTCGGGGCATGACCGAAAGTGATGTCTGTATCGGCGATATTTTCCGTCTCGGTACGGCGTGCATCCAGGTGTCTCAGCCGCGCTCGCCCTGCTGGAAAATCGACACTCGCACAGGGTGCGAAGGTGTTGCGTCTTACATTGGCGAAAACAGCCTGGCTGGCTGGTACTTCCGAGTGCTTGAAGAAGGGGAATTTGAAGTGGGAGATGACATGGAGCATGTCGAACGTGTAGCCGATGCCGTCTCGCTAGCGGAGTTCTGGCGCGTGATCCGCACGCAACGGCCGCCGATCGAGGCGCTATGCCGGCTGGCTTATGCCAGCGGACTTGAGGAGCAATGGACGGCCAAGTTGCTCCAGCGCGTCGAGTGGCTGCGTAACAACGGGCAAGGGAGCCCGACTTGAATACCTGGTTGCGTGTATTTTTGCCTTTCGCTGCAGGCTATTTCTTTTCCTATTTTCTGCGTAACGTCAATGCGGTAATTGCGCCGGAACTGACGCGTGAACTGGGCGTCACGGCGGCCGGACTGGGCCTGCTGACCAGCGCCTACCTGCTGGCATTCGGCGCAGTGCAATTGCCGCTCGGGCTGGCACTGGATCGCTATGGCCCGCGCCGTGTAGAGGCTGTCCTGCTGCTGATCGCGGCCAGCGGTTGTGCACTGTTCGCTACGGGTGAGTCATTGACGCAACTGGTGATTGGTCGCGCGCTGATCGGTCTGGGCGTGTCGGCCTGCCTGATGGCATCCTTCAAGGCCTTCAGCCAGTGGTTCGGCATGGAACGTCAGGCGTCGCTCAATGCTGCGATCATGGCAGCGGGCGGTCTTGGCGCGCTGACTGCGACCACGCCATTGTCCTGGGCGATTCCCCAGTTTGGCTGGCGTGCCGTGTTCGTTGCGCTCGCGGTGGCGGGTGTCGCAGCGTCCGTCATCATTTTCAGTACGCCGGACAAGCCGGGCGAAGCACATACCGAATCGCTGCGCAGCCAGATCGCCGGCCTTGGCACGGTTCTGGCCAGCCGCGCTTTCTGGCGCTATGCGCCGCAATCGACCCTGATCATCGGCGGCTTCATGGCCTTGCAGGGTTTGTGGGCGCTGCCTTGGTTGATGAATTTTTCCGGCCTGGCGTCCGGCGCGGCGGCGGGCCATTTACTGCTGATGGGTGGTGGCATGCTGATCGGCTTTCTGTCCCTTGCCTTTGGTGTCGCACCCCTGGCCAGACGTGGCGTATCGGCGTATACGCTGTTGGTGGTGGGCATGGGCTTGGGGCTGATCTCAAGCCTGCTCATCGTCCTCGACCTTGGGCCTAGCGCACCGCTGTGGTTCTCGCTGGGTCTGGTTTTTTCGGTGGGCAATCTGGCCTACGCTTTGCTGCAGCGTCACTACGACGTGGCGCTCGCTGGCCGCGTGAATACGGCCTTGAACTTGATGGTCTTCATCGGTGCCTTCGGCATCCAGTGGGGATTTGGTGTGGCGGTAGATGCCTTGCAGGCCGCCGGGCATACGGTGCGCGCGGCTTACCAGATGACGTTTGGTGGCCTGTTGGCGATGGAGCTGGCAAGCTGGCTATGGTTTCTCCATCGACGCGATTGAGGCCGAATTCGCCTGATCAGCAAACGCGCGAAAAAAAACCGCAGCCAAGGCTGCGGTTTTTTGTTTTCGACTGCCTTAAACCGGCGTGATCGTCGAAGCCTGCTTGCCCTTCGGGCCCATCTTGACCTCGAAGCTGACTTTCTGACCTTCGGGGAGCGACTTGAAGCCGCTGCCCTGAATTTCGGAAAAGTGCGCGAACAGATCGTCGCTGCCATCATCAGGTGTGATGAAGCCGAAACCCTTCGCATCGTTGAACCACTTAACTGTACCAGTTGCCATTTTTGACTTTCCTTGAAAAAATAAAAACGAGCTGACGCCCATGAATGCAGGCGAAATCAAGAAAGCGGTTTGGCGGTGGAGAAACGGCACCAGAACAGCGGGCAACTTCAATACGGCGATACACTACTTGAATCGAATGCCGCGACACCATACGGGTACCGGCGAACAAAGGCAAGGTTTAATTTGAAGGGCGGTTATTTCCCTCGAGACGTCCTGGGTAGCCATCTCGTAGTAGATTCGCGTTTCCCCCCGCGCCTTGTTGGCTCCTGCAGCCGGTCCTGGCGTCACAAACAGTCGCAAGAGCGGCCTATCTGCCTGCCCTGGCGGACCTGGAGCTCCAAGAAAGATAGCCATGACGCGTGCCGAAGAACTCAGTCATCTGCCCACCGCCGCATTCGCTGAACAGCCGGATGGCAGTTTTCGCGCCAGCGGACTGACTCGCGGGCCGTGGCATCCGGATCACCAGCACGCCGGACCGCCGACGGCCTTGGTCATGCGCGCTATCGAACGGGTTGCTGCCGGCATGGAACTCGACCACATCGGTCGCCTGACGGCCAACCTGCTGCGCCCGGTGCCGATTGCCGACCTGTCAGTATCGGTCACTACGGAATATGGCGGACGCAATGCGGCGCATCTGTCGGCAGTTTTGCGATCTGCCGACAAGGAGATCGCCAGATTCACCGCACTCGCACAGCGTGCAGCCACACTCGAGTTGCCGAGTGGATTGCCCGGACATCCATTACCGAGGGCTCCGGCAAGCTTCGCCGATTCACAAGCCGTGCGCTTTCCCTTCCTGCTCGATTCGATCGGATACCCGGACCTGGTCGAATCCCGTGTCGCGGCCGGCGACTTCTTTCGCGGCCCCTGTGCGACTTGGTTCCGCATGCGTCATCCGCTGGTCGAGGGAGAAACACCATCGGCCTACCAGCGTGTCGCAGTGGCGGCCGATTCCGGCAACGGCATCAGCGCCATTCTCGATTTCGGGCGTTACACCTTTGTCAATTTCGATCTGACGATCAACCTGCTGCGCCGTCCGCGCGGCGAGTCGATCTGCATTGAGGCGCAGACCCTGGTGGGGCCCGACGGAGGCGGCCTGTCCGAATCGCGGATATACGACGAAGATGGCCTCGTCGGCCGTGGCACGCAGAGCCTGCTGATTCAGCCGCGCGACTAGCTGCTCTCGAACGTGTCCTCAGAATTCCAGAGGGTCCACGTCGAGATGCCAGCGCAGGCCTCCCGGCACCTTCAGCGCATAGATTGCTTCCATCCATTTCGGCAGAAACGCCTGTAGTGCCGGCCGGCTGAGCGACTCGACCAGCAATTGTGCGCGCTCCAGTTTCATCAGGCGTTGCAGGCGCATGGGCACCGGATCATAGAGCGCAACCCCGTTGGCCAAAACTTCAGCAGCGCGTCGTGCGCTGGCGAGGAAGGTCAGCGACTGTTCCATGTCGCGCGCTTCGGCGCGCAACATCGCCTGAAAACTGAAGGGCGGGAAGCCGGCAATGCGGCGCTCGTCGAGTTGCGAGCGGGCGAAGCGCAGGTAGTCGTGTTCGATCAGCGCCTGATACAGAGGATGATCGGGGTACTCGGTCTGGATCAACACCTCGCCGGGCAAATCGGCACGTCCACTGCGACCTCCAACCTGCATCAACTGGGCGAAGAGTCGTTCAGGCGCGCGAAAATCAGCGGCGAACAAGGCAGCGTCGGCACCGACCGCACCGACCAACGTCAGCAACGGAAAGTCATGGCCCTTGGCCAGCATTTGCGTGCCGACCAGAATGTCGGCTTCGCCCGCGTGAATGGCGGCGAGCAGCGCCTGCCATTTTTTCGGTGTGCTCGCCGAGTCGCGGTCGATTCTCAGTACCCGAGCCTCGGGGAAGCGTTCAACCAGCATGGTTTCAAGGCGCTGAGTGCCGCGCCCGAAAGGCAGTAAATCGACATTGCCGCAATCGGGACAGGCGCGCGGAATGCCGGTTTCAAAACCGCAGTGGTGGCAGCGCAGGCGCTTGTCTGCCAGATGCAACACCAGATTGGCCGCACAGCGCGTGCAGCGGGAAATCCAGCCGCAGGGGGGGCAGGCCAGCACCGGTGCATAACCCCGACGATTGAGAAACACCAGACTTTGTTCGCCACGATCGAGACGCTGCCTCAGGCCATCGAGCAGAGCGGCCGAAAGACCTTCCTGCAATTTCTCTCGTCGTGTGTCGATGATGCGTACTGTCGGCATGGCGTCGGCCACAGCGCGCTCCGGCAACTCAAGCAGACGGTAGCGGCCGGACCCGCCGCCGGGCCGCCCCAAGGCGGGGCCAGTCAACGAACCGGAGCTGCGCAGCGGCGAACCGTTGTCGCCCCCCCGTGAGGG
>JAIPCS010000102.1 GCA_021738105.1 Sulfuritalea sp. | reverse complement strand
CCCGTCGCCGTGGCCTTGCCGCCCTTGCCACTGTTCGCTCCGGTACCGCCACCGCCCGTACTACTCGATTCCTCCGAACTTCCTGAATCATCCGTTTCGGCGAAATCCGGGCCCTCGGCGCCACGGCCGGCGTATGCGGCCTCTGCCGGAATCAAGGACAAGCAGCCGCCCATACCAACGATCGATCTCACCACACCGGCTAAAGACCTGTGGCAGCGCATGCGCAACGGCTTTGCCATGCCGGATCTGGACAGTCCGCTGGTGGCCGACCGTCAGGCGTGGTATTTGAATCGGCCGGACCTGCTGCAACGCATCTTCGAGCGCAGCCGCCTCTACCTGCACCATATTGTTACCGAACTGGAAAGGAGAGGCATGCCGACCGAGCTGGCCTTGCTCCCTATTGTCGAGAGTTCGTTCAATCCGTTGGCCTACTCGTCGGCACGCGCGCTGGGTATGTGGCAGTTCATTCCCTCGACCGGAAAATCCTACAATCTGAAACAGAACTGGTGGTTCGATCAGCGCCGCGACATCGTCGCATCGACCAATGCAGCGCTCGATTATCTGCAGTACATCTACGACATGCAGGGTGACTGGCATCTGGCGCTGGCCTCCTACAACTGGGGCGAGAACGCCGTGGCACGCGCCATCGTAAAAAACAAGTCGAAAGGGCTGCCGACCGACTATCAGAGTCTGAAGATGCCGGACGAAACACGCTATTACGTGCCGAAGCTGCAGGCGATCAAGAACATCATTGCCCAGCCGGAGCTTTTCGGCATTCACCTTGATCCGATTCCGAATCGCCCCTATTTCGGAACCGTGGAACGCAACGAAAAAATGGATGTCGCTCTTGCAGCGCGCTTCGCGGAAATTCCGCTGGCCGAGTTCATTGCGCTGAATCCCGCCTACAGCCGGCCGGTGATGCCGACGGAATCCAACAGCCCGCTGGTGCTGCCGACTGAAAAAATTCAAACCTTTCTTGACAATCTGCAAATCCACGAAGCACAGGACAAGCCGCTGTCGGCGTGGCTTACCCACAAACTGAAAAAAGGCGAAAGTCTCGCGACCGTCGCCAAACGTCACGGGATCAGCGCAACGCGACTGAAACAATTGAACGGCATTACCCGAAGAACCCGGGTTCGCCCGGGTTTCGCGCTGCTGGTTCCCGGCAAGGATGCGATCGCGCCCGATACCATCGGTGCCCGATTGCCACATACACCGACCAAGCCGACACGCGCCATCAAGAAGAAAAAACGCAAGGTGAGCAAAACGCGAAGCCGAAGCAAGAGCAGTGTGAAGAAAGCCACCGTGCGCCCGAAAGCCAAACCGGCGGCCAAACCGAAAAAACGCTAGGCCTTGATGCAGCGCACCGCGTGCGTGGCACCGAACAGCACTTCATCCGGATACCCGCGACGGCAGGCTTCATCGGCCAGCGGACAGCGCGGATGAAAATGACAGCCTGAGGGCGGATTGGCCGGCGACGGCATGTCCCCTTCCAGTTTCACGCCGGCTTCGCCCTGTCCATCAATGCGCGGCACGGCCGCCAGCAAGGCCTGGGTGTACGGATGACGCGCCTGATGCAATACCTCATCGGCACTGCCGCGTTCCACCACGCGGCCGAGGTACATCACCGCCACATCGTGGGCGAGATAATCGACGACGGCGATATTGTGGGTGATGAACAGATAGGCCAGCTTCAGTTCCCGCTGCAGTTCGAAAAGCAGATTCAGGATCTGCGCCTGCACCGATACGTCCAGCGCCGATGTGGGTTCGTCGCAGATCAGCAATTGCGGATTGACCGCCAGGGCGCGCGCAATGGCGATACGCTGCCGCTGCCCGCCGGAAAATTCGTGCGGAAATCGATTCACCATATCAGCGTGCAAACCGACCTGTTCCATCAACACACCGACACGCGATTTCAGATCTTCACCGCCGGTCAATCCCGCTGAGTGGCCGAGGGCCTGCATGCCTTCGGCGATGATCTCGCCGATACGCAGGCGCGGATTAAGCGAAGCGAAAGGATCCTGAAACACCATCTGCATTTTTGCGCGCAGCGGCCGCAATTGTCCGGCCGAGCGCGTGGTCAGTTCCACACCATCGAGCAGAACGCTGCCGGCTGTCGGCCGCAACAACTGCAGCATGGCTTTTCCGGCCGTAGTCTTGCCACAACCCGATTCGCCCACCAGCGCCAGCGTCCGCCCTGGCATGAGCTGCAACGACATGCCATCAACGGCGCGCACGGCGCCTACCGCGCGTTGCAAGATGCCGCGCCGAATCGGAAAGTGCATTTTCAGATCCGTGACTTCCAGCAAAGGCGCCTGCCGGGTTTCGGTCGCCGTCTCGCCAGCGCCGACTTTTATGGCAATCGGTGGCGCGGCGCCAGGCAGAAAGCAGCGCACGTGCTGTTCGCTGTCGACCTCCCGCCAGGGCGGTGGTGCCTTACTGCATTCCGCCATCGCCTCGCCGCATCGTTCGACAAAGCGACAACCGGAATGGCGCGCGTCTGCCGCCGGCACGCTGCCGGGAATGGTCGCCAGATTGGCACCGCGCCGTTGGGTATCGGGCAAGGCAGCAAACAGACGCACCGAATATGGATGAGCGGGCTGAGAGAAAAACTGCGCGCGCGGCGCCTCCTCCACCAATTGCCCCGCATACATGACGCCCACCCGATCGGCCATACGCGCCACCACGCCCAGATCGTGCGTGATCAACAACAGCGCCATGCCCCGCGTGCGCCGCAGCTCGTCCAGCAGATCCAGCACCTGCGCCTGTATCGTCACATCCAGCGCCGTGGTCGGCTCGTCGGCAATCAGCAGACGCGGTTCGCCGGCCAGAGCGATGGCGATCATCACGCGTTGGCGCAAGCCCCCCGAGAGCTGAAACGGATATTCGTCCAGGCGCCGCACGGGATCGGGAATACCCACCTGATCGAGCAGCTCGACGGCGCGTTTGCGTGCGGCATCATCCTTAAGGCCGGCATGCAGTTGCAAGGCCTCGACGATTTGGCGTCCGACGGTGAGCACCGGGTTGAGGCTGGTCGCCGGCTCCTGGAATATCATGCCGATGCCACCGCCACGCACCTCGCGCATGCCTGATTCGGGCAGCCTCAACAGGTCGGTACCGTCGAAATTGACCGCACCCGATATCACTTGTGCTCCGGGAGGCAGCAGGCGCATCAGTCCAAGTGCCGTCATTGACTTGCCACACCCTGATTCACCGAGCAGCGCATAGCATTCGCCGGCTTCGATCGCCAGGCTGATGCCATCCACCGGGCGCGCTGCACCGATGTGAATGGCGAGGTCTTTCACGTCAACAATGCTCATGCCGACGACCTCGGATCGAAGGCATCGCGTACCGCATCCGCAAACAGATTGGCGGCCAGCACCAGGGCGAACATGAAGCTGAACGCCGCCGCCAGCGACCACCACACCATGGGCTCGCGCGCCAGCTCCATGCGTGCGGTGTTGATCATGGTGCCGAATGAAATGGTGCTCGGGTCGACGCCGACACCGACATAGGACAACACCGCCTCGGCCAGCACCAGCCCGGAAAAATCCATCACCAGCGCGATCAGCACGATGTGCATCAGATTGGGCAGGATATGGCGCCGCATGATGGCAAAACGGCCGACCCCGAAGGCTTGCGCGGCCTGGACAAACTCGAGCTCCCGCAGCTTCAGCGTTTCGCCGCGCATCAGGCGCGCGAGACCCGTCCAGCTGGTCATGCCGAGGATCAGGCACAGCGCCAGCAAGCGTGCATCGGCACGCTCGGCAGTAGTGGCGAACCACTCCGGATGCGTATCGATCACCACCTGCATCATCAGCACGGCAGCGGCAATCAGCAGCACTCCGGGAATCGAACTCAGCGTGGTGTACAGATACTGGATGATGTCGTCCACCCAGCCGCCGACGTAGCCGGCGAGTATGCCCAGCAGTACCGCCACCGGCAGCATCACCAGAGTGGTCAGGGTACCGATCAGAAGGCCGGTGCGTATGCTTTTGAGCGACAGGTAGAGCACGTCCTGCCCCACCTTGTCGGTACCGAAGACATGATAGCCGTCGGAAAGCGCGACCAGCACGCCGGTGAGCGCAAAAACTGTCAGCAGGCTTACCAGCACGGCGCCGCTTGCCGTATCACCAGAGCCGACTTTCAGGCCGGTCTTGAATTCCACCCCGTATTTGCGATGCAGTGCCGCGAGCAACAGCAGCCAGACGCCGAGGCCCGCCCCCGCCCCAACCAGCAAACGCCAGACGATGTCATTTTTGTAGCCCGACAAATCTTCACCCAGATGTGAGCCGCCATACTTGAGCCGGGGAAACTCACGCTGCGCCGAATTCTCCAATGCTTCACGGGAAAACAAATGCGTCGCCAGTGGCGCCGAATAGGTTTTCTCGCTGCGCTGACGCAGACTCGAGAGCAAGGCGTCCAGAGCTGAATGGACTTCTACCGCGTATTGGTCCACGGTTCCGGGCCGTGCGTCCAGACGCGGCCGATAGTGCAGGGAATCGAGCAGGCCGATCAGGACGAAAACCGCCAGCACCGTGGCGGCCGCCATCGCCATCCTGTTTTTAGCCACGCGGGCCCACGCGGCGCGCAGGGCTTCCTGACGTTGCGCCCAGAACATGAGTGCACCGATCACTGCAATCATCACGAACAGCAGCGCATCCGACCACAGCAGCAGAGGTTGAAAGGAAAAACCGCTCATTGCAGCCGCACCCTGGGATCGGCCAGAGTGTAGGAAAAGTCCGTGAGCAGCAGACCGACGATGTAGAGCACCGAACCAATGAACACCATCGAACGCACCACCGCGAAATCCTGCGCATTGATGGCGTCGATGGTGTAACTGCCCAGCCCCGGTATGCCGAAGAAGGATTCGGTCAGCAGGCTGCCCATGAACAAGGTCGGAATCACCACCACCACGCCGGTAAGGATCGGAATCAATGCATTCCTCAGCACATGGCGAAACAGCACCACGCGCTCGGGCAAGCCCTTGGCACGTGCGGTGCGCACATAGTCGCGGCTGATTTCCTCGAGAAAAATGGTGCGATACCAGCGTGCGGAAGCACCGACTCCGCCAACCACGCCGATGATCACCGGCAGAATCAGAAACTTGGCCGCATCGAGTCCCCCGCTATAGCCCGAGATCGGCACCAGATGCCAGATCTTGGACACCAGCCACTGCCCGCCGATGATGTAGAACAATCCAGAGATCGACATCATTGCCACACACAGCACGACGCCGGAAAAATCCAGCACCGTGGCGCGAAAGAACACCAGCAGCAAGGCGAAGGAAATGGCGGCAAACAGTCCCAGTGCGAAAGTCGGCACGGCAATGGCGAGACTGGGCCCCATGCGTGTTTTTATCTCGCGCGAAATGTCACGACCATCGTCGGCACGACCGAAATCGCCGACGAACATGCGCACCGACTTGCTGAAAAAAATCGTATCGGTCAACGCTGCGCTCCCTGACGCCGCACTGTTCCACATCAGCGGCTTGTCGTAGCCCCGTTCGGCCTTCCATTTCTCGATTGCTTCGGGCGTGACCCGTTTGACTCCGAGATGCATGCGCGCCATGTCGTCGGGCGTATTCACCACGAAGAACAAACCAAACGTAATCAGATTGACGCCAATCAGGATGGGAATGGCGTAAAGCAGTCGGCGTATCGTATAAGCGAGCATCAGGGCGTTAGCGTGAAATAGCTCGCTCGGAGCGACGGGTGATAGTCGAGCGAAGCGAGCTGACCCCTAGCCCAGCCCTGGGGCGGGGATGGGGGTGGGGGGTCTTCAATTCGCCTTTTACGTGTTTCATCTTCAGGGGTGCCGGATCACTGCATGAAAGTCAGGGTCGAGTCGGCGCGGAAACATCGCGCCCCATCAGCATAGCGAAAAAGTTGCGGCGCATCGTCGGCGAAAAATCATGGCGGCTGACAAATTCCGTCGGCGCGCCCGCGGCGCGCCATTCGATGCCCCATATGGGCGCTACCATCGTCGGCAGCATGGCATAGCGCGCATCGCCGACAAAGTCCGGCCGCCTCAAGTCCTGCACCACAAAGCCATCCGAGAATATGCGGAAGCGTTCGATGTCACGCAGGCGCAGGGCATCCCCGGCCGCGAGCTGTTTTGCGGCGCGGATATCGAGCAACGTTGCCGACTCGCCCGGGTAGTGGCGCGGATCGGAGCCCATGTGGAAGGCATCCACCTGCACCTGTCCGTCGTGAACATACAAGGAGCGCCATAGCACGAGATTCGCCATCGAAGGCTTGACCGAGAGCTGGCTGGCCTGGTGTCCGCGCTCCTGTGCCAGGGCCGTGGCAGCCGCTTCGACGCGCTGCTGTTGAACGAAACCCAGGCTGAAGTAGGTCAGGCCCAGCATCAGGCTCCAATGTACCGCCTTGGATTGGGCACGTCGCAGACACAGGAACAAGGGCACGGCCAGCAACAACGTAAATACCGGATCGACAACCGCGATCAGGTTCCAGGCCTCCTTGCGCTCGGAAAAAGGCCACCAAAGATGCGTGCCGTAGCTGGTACATGCATCCAGCAAGGGATGCGGCAGGTAACCCGCCAGGCAGTAAAGATACAGTTCGGTAACTCCGCTGAGGCGTCTCTTCAGGAGCGGCCACAGCAGCAACGCGGCAATCAGGGCGCCGAAAGGGACAAAGGCCAGCGCATGCGTGAAATGACGATGATAGTCCAGCACCAGCAGCGCGTCGCTGCCGCTTTGAATCAAGGCGTCCAGGTCTGGCAACAATCCCGCCACGGCTCCTATACCCGCAGCCAGCCTGCGCCGCGGCAACACCGGCTCGCCATCGCCGTGACGGTACGAAGCAATGGCTGTCGCCACCACGGCCCCCATGGCTGCGTGCGTCAGAATATCCATGCCTGACTATCCGGATCCAGTGGGCTTCGACACATTTTCCTCGCCGGAAAGAGACGGTTTCCGACCCAATCGCCGCAGCAATCCCTTGGCCTTTTGCCTGGCAATGAATTGCTCGTTACGCGGCCATGCACCGGTTTTCCAGCGTGTTTTCAGCGCTTCGATACCGGCGTTCCCCACCAGGAAGGTCACCAGTACCAGCAGCAAGGGCGAAATGCTCAGCAGAATCAGCGTTTCGGTCGCCTTCAGCAAGCGGTCAAGATGTGGCGGTCCGCCGAGCGCCGTCTGCAGTGTCGAGACGGCAACAAAGCACAAGATCGCATCCATGATCAGCGCGCCAAAACCAAAGGGAATGCGACAGGCCAAGCCGGTGAGATCGCCTTCGCCCCACAGCCAGCCCAGCGAAATGCTTCCACCGCAGGCTCGTCCGCCGATGCCAAAGGCGATCCAGTTTCCGACCGCGGCCAAGCCGGCCATCACAAGAATGCCGAGCATGCTATTCAACAACGGCGCCCCAGGACCTATCATCAGTGCGAGACCCGAGACGAAGAACACGCCCCCTGCAACAAAACCCAGCCAGGGCGGACCATTGATATCCTCTGTGCCCAGGGGGCCGACATCAAATGCCGCCAGCATGGGAACAACGCTGCCGGCGCACAGAATCAGTCCTAACAGCATATGGCGGCTCTGGGCGGGTACGGGTGACTTGGTCATGATGGCTTCGATTATGCACCGCAGCGACGTGGTATTGCCAAGGGACCCAAGCGGATCCCGCGATGGCATTCTCAGTGCAGGCGACCTACAATCACCCGCTGACGAATCAAGAAATTCCGAATCCGATGGACAATCCGCGCGCTATTCTTTTCGCAGACATTGCCGGCAGTACCGGACTTTACGAGCAAAGCGGCGATACCGTGGCGCTCGAAGCAGTCGTCAACTGCCTCAATTGCCTGAAGGCAGAAACGCTCGCCCAGGGCGGTAGCGTGGTAAAGACCATCGGCGACGAATTGATGGCAGTTTTCGATACCGCAGCGCAAGCCCTTCTGGCCGCCAATGCAATGCAATCCACTTTCGAGAAGACGCTCGGCGGCAAGGCAGGTATCCGGCTCAGGATCGGCTGCCACTTTGGCTCTGTGATCGAGGCCGAAGGCGACTGTTTCGGCGACACGGTCAACCTCGCAGCCCGCCTGACGGCATTGGCAACTCCCGACCAGATCCTGACCTCGCGCGAAACCTATGACGCGCTGCCCGCATACCTGCAGGCCACCTGCCGCAAGCTGTATTCGACAGCCGTCAAGGGACGCAAGGGCAAGGTCACCATTATCGAGGCCTTGTGGAAGCAGGATCAGGGTCAGACCCTGCTTTCCGACAACTCCGCTTCCGACGAAGCGTCCTCCAAAGACGCCGTGATCTCCTATCGGGGTAATGCATGGCGGGTTGATGAGGCCCATCCTGAAATTACCATCGGGCGCGACGGAAAATGCGACATGGTCGTCACCGCGGCGACTGCCTCTCGTCATCACGCAAGCATCGTCCTGCGTCATGGAAAAATTTCCATTCTGGACCAGTCCAGCAATGGCACGTTCGTCCGCCTGCAAAACGGGCAGAACCTGCTGCTGCGCCGCGAAGAACTGACGCTTGCGGGGAAAGTCCTGGTCGGGCTGGGCACCACTCCGGATGCCTGCGGCGAGGAGTTGCTCGTGATTGAAGTCGAGCGCTAGCGCCGTCGCGCTGCAGCGATTGGCTTTCTGCGCGTCCTCGCCCTACAATCGCGCCTTTCGCGTAATCCGCTACTGAATCGAGAGGGAATACCTTGAAAACACTGACGCGCCTGCTCATTCTGCTCGGTCTGGCCCTGGCCAATCCCGCCGCTGCCGAAAATGTCGACGCCGGACTGGCCGCCATCCGGCAACTGGGCACACTCAACGGGCAGGCACTGGCCTGCGCCAACAAGGACGCCGCCACCCATGCCAAGCTACTGATGCTGGCGCACGCACCGAAAACCGCAACCTACGGCGCGGCCTATGAAGACGCGACCAACGCCGGCTTCCTGGCACAAACCCGCAATGCCGTCGCATGCCCGGATCCCAAAACCCTCGGTGGACACATAGACGCGGTGGCACAGCAACTGCGCACCCGCCTGCCCGCCACCACGGACAAATAGGCCGAATGCGACAACTACCTGCCTGGGCCCTGTGCCTGTGCCTGATCCTGGCGTTGCCGGCCTTCGCCGAGTCCAGCCTCAGGACGCCGAAACATTCGGACGAGGCGGTCGAGACGGATCAATTGATGCCGCGCTACCTGTTGCAGGACCATCTCGGCAGGGCTGTCATGCACAGCGATTTCCGTGGCCGGCTGCAACTCGTCACGTTCGGCTTTACGTCCTGTCCCGATGTCTGCCCGACCACCCTGCTCGCTTTCAAGAATATTCTTGAAGGTCTGGGAGAGCACGCCGATCAGCTGCAAGCCATATTCATCAGCGTCGACCCGGAACGTGACACCGCCTCATTGCTGCATGCGTACACCTCGGCGTTCGACTCGCGAATCCTCGGCCTCAGAGGCAGTCCGGAACTGCTGCAACGCGCGGCACAATCGTTCAAGGTACGCTACGAAAAGGTACGCGAACCCGGCGCGCCGGAAGATGTCTACACCATGAATCATTCTGCCGGCATGTACCTGCTGGGCAGCGACGGGCGCTTTCTTGTCAAGTTCGCCACCAACGCCGCCCCCGGAGAAGTGGCCGCCAGGATACTTAAACTGATCGCGGCAGATCACTCGCTATCGACGAAAGACCGGCGCTGACGCCGGCCCGGCGTCGCAAAACCGCCCTGCCGATCGGGGCTTGAATCCCTACTTGAACTTGTAATAGGTCTGATTCAGCCAGGCCGCCACGTGCGCCTCATCTTCAGGAAACCAGCCGGCATTGGTTTGCGAACTGCAGGCCGCTACCCGCTGCCCCAAAGCGACCGCACTATTGATCAAGCGCGGTGTGCGTGTGTACATGGCAGAACCATCGCCGCCTTTCAGTTTTATGTGGCAGGCCACGCACTGTTTGTCATGCAGCGGCTTTCCGAGTTTGGGATCGCCACCGGCCTGTACCGACACCGGCAACAACAAGCACAAAAGCATTGCAATACGCATGGAATATCTCCTTCAGTAAACCCTGGCGACCACTACTGAAGATAAGTGATCTGCATTTTTGAATCCAGACCGGTCACCATATCCAGTATCTCTTCGGTGAATTGCTCGTCTTCGTCACTCCAACTGGCCTCGGGCGATGTCGAGGTTGTGGCCAACGGGGTGATGTCGAAATCAACAAAGCGATCACCAATCTTCAATACATAAATGCCCGACGAATGCTCGACCAGTTCCCAATCGTCGGGGATTTCAAGCTCCGCGTGCAATTCAAGCGACAGTTTTTTCATGGTGTCCTCCGGCGATCAGGTGTCAAGCCATCCATCCTAAAGCATCCGGCCTTTTCACGATAGAAAATCAGTCCTCCAATTGCAGTTTCCACAAGGGATCCGGGGCATGAGCTTCCAGCATGTCCATTACATCACTACGGTTCTGTCCGGCATCAATGCAATCGCCGCGACTGCTGCCAGGCGATGACTGCCTGGTTCGCATGAGCCAGCATCGGGTCAAAGGTTTCACGCGGCAAGGCCCGGCGTAGCGCCTCGAACAACTCCTGCGTCATTTCCTGTGCCAATCCCTGACTGGTCGCCGCATCGCTCAGACAGCGCAACTGGATATTGGCCAGCGCGTCAGCCGCCAGCCGCCAACCCAGCACCGGCATCCGGGCCACCAGCGCCAACAACAGGCTGCCCAGCGCCGCCAGAATCAGCTGCGCCTCTTCCTGGTCTTCGCACGCAGTCATCGCATGCCACAGCGCGAGATGAATATTGCGCCGCAGTTCCATCTTGAAATCAATGGCATGACTTTCGGTCTGATCAATGGCAGTAAATGCCGACTGGAACCGCGCATCTTCCGCCGCATCGAGGCGGCTACGCAGCGCGCCAAGCAACGTTGTCACGCCGGGTATTGACGCCAGCTCGAAGGCCTGGCAATAGGCCAGCCCCCATTGATCGACACCGCTGACCAGCAACGCCAGACGCAGCGCCCGCCCCTCCCCGGTTTCCGCTGCGCGCGCCCAGTTGCGCGACAGGCGCTCGATCTCTTCCAGCGCGCTTTGCATGGCGACCGGGTCGCTCTCCAGCGTCAGGCGGAATATCCGGGTAAACGCATCCTGCGCCATACGGGCGGCCAGTCGCTGCGCATCGGGTGTTACAAGCTGCGCCAGCATATCAGCCGGTAAGGAAAATGCTTCGCCGGGTCCCTCGTTCATAATGCCGTCCTGTCAATCGAAACCGCCATTATGCAGATCTGGGTCGATGCTGATGCCTGTCCCGGCGTTATCAAGGAAATTCTCTATCGCGCCGCCAACCGCCACGCGCTGCCGCTGATTCTGGTGGCCAATCAATGGCTGCGCGTTCCGCCATCGCCTCTCATTCGCGCGGTGCAGGTAGCGCAGGGCTTCGATGTCGCCGACAGCCATATCGTTGAGCAGGTCGTCGCGGGCGATCTGGTGATCACCGCCGACATCCCGCTGGCGGCGCTGGTGATCGACAAGCAGGCCTTTGCCCTGAATCCGCGCGGCGAACTCTACAGCGCAGAAAACATCCGCCAATTGCTCGATATGCGCAACTTCATGGATAGCTTGCGCAGCAGCGGCGTCGATACCGGCGGTCCGCCGGCCTTCAGTCAATCCGACCGGCAGAACTTCGCCAACCAGCTTGATCGCTTTATTGCCCGGCGTCGCAAATCGGGACCGGACGAAACTTAGGAAAGGGTCGAGCCATCCCCTCAGTCCGT
>JAIPCS010000101.1 GCA_021738105.1 Sulfuritalea sp. | reverse complement strand
CTGGTGGCGGCCTGTGGCGGGGTGACACGGACGCTGGAACCGATTCAATACGATCTGGGCGACTTGTCCGGGAAATGGTCGGGATCACGTGTACCCATCGCTGCAGTCGATGTTCAGGCAGCCTCATGGCTGGCAGGGCAGGACATGCATTTTCGGCTCGCCTACCAGGAGCCGTTGCGGCGCCAAAGCTACGTGGAAAGTCGCTGGGTTGCACCACCTTCCGAATTGCTGGAACGGTTTCTGCGGCGTCGCATTGTTTTTGGCCAATCCGGGCAGAGTGGCGCCGGTTGCCGGCTGCAGCTGGTTCTGGACGAACTGGAACAGCGTTTCGACGATCCCCGGAGCAGCAAAATTGTGCTTGAGGTTCGTGCACAATTAAGCCCCTCGCGCAGCCCCGAGATTCTTTCGCGGCAGGCATTTTTGATCCAGCGCCCCGCGCCCGAGGCGGTCGCACGCGGTGGCGTGGCCGCGGCGCGTGACGCCGCGCAGGGTTTGGTCACAGAACTTGGAAACTGGTTGGGCAGGCTTGTCGATGACAAGCCTGCCCTAGTTGAGCGTTGTCGCAATTGATGAGGGCATTCCCATGAGCAATCCCTATGCAGCAGGACTTGACAAGAATCCCGCCAACTATGTGCCGTTGACGCCACTGAGCTTCATTGAACGATCGGCCTATATTTATCCTGATCGCATTGCGACAATTCATGGCGAACGACGTTTTACCTGGAGACAGGTCTACGAGCGCAGCCGGCGGCTGGCCTCTGCCCTGGCAATGAATAAAGTCGGCGTTGGCGATACGGTGGCCGTGATGCTCAACAACACACCGGAAATGTTCGAGTGCCACTTTGGCGTGCCGATGTGCGGTGCCGTGCTGAATACCCTGAACACCCGTCTTGATGCCGAGTCGCTTGCCTTCATGCTCAACCACGGCGAAGCCCGGGTACTGATCACCGATCGCGAATATTCACCCATCGTAAAGAAGGCCCTGGCCGAACTTGGCCGGGACATCCTCGTCGTCGATGTCGACGATCCGGAATACACCGGTCCGGGCGAGCGTCTCGGCAGCATTGACTATGAAGCTCTGTTGGCCGGCGGTCAGGCGGACTATGCCTGGCTAACACCATCCGACGAATGGGATGCCATCTCGCTCAACTACACGTCGGGTACCACCGGCAATCCCAAGGGCGTGGTCTATCATCATCGTGGCGCCTACCTCAATGCCTTGTCCAACATTGTTTCGTGGGGCATGCCGCCACAATCGGTGTATCTGTGGACCCTGCCGATGTTCCATTGCAACGGCTGGTGTTTTTCATGGACTGTGGCCGCGAACTCGGGCACCAACGTCTGTCTGCGCCGGGTCGATCCCAAGTTGATCTTCGAGGCCATCCGCGAGCACAAGGTGAGCCACTATTGCGGTGCGCCGATCGTGCATTCGATGCTGATCAGTGCGCCAGCCGAATGGCGCGAGGGCATCAATCACAAGGTTTCTGCGCTGGTGGCCGCTGCACCGCCGCCGGCGGCGGTGATCGAAGGCATGGGCAAGATCGGTTTCAACATTACACACGTGTACGGATTAACCGAAACCTACGGACCGGCGGCCGTCTGTGCCAAACATGAAGACTGGCTGGATTTGCCGCTGGACGAGCAAGTTCGGCTCAATGGACGACAGGGCGTCCGTTATCACTGTCAGGAGGGTGTCACCGTTCTGGATCCGGAAACCATGCAGCCCGTGCCCTGGGATGATCAGACCATGGGCGAGATCATGTTCCGCGGCAACATTGTGATGAAGGGCTATCTGAAAAACCCGAGCGCGACCGAAGAGGCTTTTCGTGGTGGCTGGTATCACACCGGTGATCTGGCCGTGATGCAGCCGGATGGCTACATAAAGATCAAGGATCGCAGCAAGGATGTGATCATTTCCGGTGGCGAGAACATTTCCTCCATCGAGGTCGAGGACACGCTGTACCGCCATCCCGCCGTAATGGGTGCGGCGGTGGTTGCCTGCCCCGATCCGAAATGGGGTGAAGTACCTTGCGCCTTCATAGAGTTGCGCGAAGCTGCGACTGTCAGCGCCGAGGAACTGACCGAGTTCTGTCGTGAACGCATGGCACGCTTCAAGGTGCCCAAGCATTTCATTTTTGAAGCCTTGCCAAAAACTTCCACCGGAAAAATCCAGAAATTCGTGCTACGCGAAAAGGCAAAATCGACCGCGTCTTTTGACTGAGGAATAAGCCAATGATCTGGGTGACGCGCATTTCCGCTGTTTTGCTGGGTTTGCTTGCCATTGTCGTGCTGGCTGTTGTCGTCTGGTGGCAGCGGGTTGCGCCGGTCACGGAGGGCCGGCTCGAGGTTGCCGGACTGACCGGCGACATCAGCATTGAACGGGATGCAGCAGGCATACCGACAATACGCGGCGCCAATCGGGATGCGGTGCTGTTCGGTCTGGGTTTCGCCCATGCCCAGGACAGACTGTGGCAACTCGAGACGCATCGCCGGATTGGCTCAGGGCGACTTTCGGAGGCCTTCGGTCCGGCGGCGCTGGGCAACGACAAGTTTCTGCGAGCACTCGGGGTGAAGAGGGCGGCGGCGGAACAATGGAAACACATGGGCACTGAAGCGCGTACCGCGGTCTTGGCTTACACCGCGGGCGTCAATGCGTTTCTGGATGGACATTTGCGCGCGCGACCACCGGAATTCCTGATTCTCGGCCTTCATCCGGAGCACTGGACCCCCGAGGACACGCTGGCCTGGGGCATCATGATGGCCTGGGATCTCGGCGCCAACTGGAGCAAGGAACTGTTGCGCATGCGCCTGGCCAAGACGCTGTCGGTAGCGCGCATCGATGAATTTTTGCCACCGTATCCCGGTGAGAAACCGCTCCCGGTTCGTGATTACGCCGCACTTTACCGCGATCTGAAAATCAATGATGCGATGGGGCAGCAGGCGTTGCTCGATGCGCCAGAATCCGGCGTTGAAGGCGTCGGTTCCAACAACTGGGTTGTTGCCGGCTCGCACACCGTATCGGGCAAGCCCCTGCTGGCCAATGATCCGCATCTGAAACTGACCGCTCCCGCGCTGTGGTATTTCGCGCGACTCGAAGCGCCCGGTTTCAAAGTGGCCGGTGCCACCATGCCCGGGCTGCCGCTGGTGGTGCTCGGGCAGAACGAACGCATCGCCTGGGGATTTACCAATACGGGGCCCGACGTGCAGGACGTCTATCTGGAACAGGTCAAGGCAGACGACGCTACGCGTTATCGCACCGCGGATGGCTGGGCGGTATTTGAAACCTTCAAGGAAATCATTCACGTCAAAGGCCAGGACGATGTCACTTTGATCACGCGCGCCACACGCCACGGGCCGGTGATTTCGGATTCAGGTTCCAGCGTGGTCGCCGGTCTGACCGGTTCGGCCGCCGGGACCGCGTATGCGCTCGCCCTGCGCTGGACGGCGCTGGATGTCGACGCCGGCAGCGTAGACGCGGGTCTGGCAATTGGCAGTGCCGGATCAGTGGAGGAATTCATCAAGGCCGCTGAACAATATCACGCACCCATGCAGAACATGGTGGTGGCGGATGTCGGCGGAAATATCGGCTTCATCTCTGCGGGGCGCATCCCCTTGCGCCGTGCTGACAACGATCTGCACGGGCTGGCGCCGGTTCCGGGCTGGGAGGCCCGATATGAATGGAACGGTTTTCTCGATCCCAAACTGACCCCGCGCGAGATCAATCCGTCGCGTGGCTGGATCTCGACCGCCAACCAGCGCATTCATGGTCCGGACTATCCGTATTTCCTCACCAGTGAATGGGCCGCTCCCTACCGCAAACAGCGGATCGATGCGTTACTCACCGCTCAACCCAAGCATGACAAGGAAAGCCTGCGTCGGATTCAGGCTGATATCGTATCGCTGGGTGCCCGGCATTTATTGCCCTGGCTACGGCAGGCCAAACCCGTGCATGCACTGGGTGTTGCCGCCATGCAGAAACTGGCGGCATTCGAGGGTGATATGCGTGCCGCCGATGTTGCGCCTTTGATCTATGCCGCTTGGGCGAGAGAACTGACGCGCGCCGTGTTCGCCGACGAAATGGGCGGTGACGAGGCCTATTTGCGCGAAGTCGGACGCAGCGATTTTCGAGCAGGACTGGAAGGTGTTCTCGAACGAAATGATGCCTGGTGGTGTGATGACAAGACCACGCCGGCGACCGAAACCTGCGCCGAGTTGATCAATCGCTCGATGGACCGTGCGCTCGAGGAATTGCAGAAGAGTCAGGGAGCGGATCTGGCGCGCTGGAAGTGGGGCACGGCACACCAGGCGACATCCGAGCATCGGCCATTTTCCAAGGTCAAGGCGCTTGCACCCTGGTTCGAACTGCGGGTGCCGACCGGCGGTGATACCTATACGGTCAACGTCGGCCGTTATCATCTCAAGGGACCCGAGCCCTATATCAACGAACATGCGGCAAGCCTGCGCGCCATCTACGATCTCAAGGATCCCGCCAACTCGAGTGTGATGCATTCCAGCGGGCAATCCGGTCTGGTTCTTTCAGCCGACTTTCGTCACTTTGTCGAACCATGGGCCAAGGTCAACGACCTGCAGCTATGGGGGAATGGCGAGCGCAAGCTGGTACTTCAGGGCCGCTCTGCGGCACAATGACTGTTTGATTCGCAGCCTGAAAGGCAAGGAGCCCCAATATGAATGCGCCCGACAAACCCGCTTCCGAAACAGAACTGCCGATCCTGACGCGCGAGGACAAGCAGGGCGTCACTACGCTGACGCTGAACCGTCCATCGCAATTCAACTCGCTGTCGGAAGAATTGCTTGACGAACTGCAGCGTGCGCTGAATTCCATCGCCACGGATGCTTCGGTTCGTGTCGTGGTCATCGCCGGTGCCGGCAAGGCATTTTGTGCCGGCCACGATCTCAAGCAGATGCGCGCCAATCCAAGCAAGGCCTACCAGCAGAAGCTGTTCAGGCAATGCGGCAAACTGATGATGACGGTCACCGAAATCCCGCAGCCGGTCATTGCGAGGGTGCACGGCATAGCCACTGCCGCCGGATGCCAACTGGTCGCCATGTGTGATCTGGCGGTTGCGGTGGAGGGCGCCAAATTCGCGGTGTCCGGTGTCAACCTGGGATTATTCTGTTCTACGCCATCGGTGGCACTGGGACGCGCCATGGGGCGCAAGCAGGCGATGGAGATGCTGCTCACCGGTGAATTCATCGATGCTGCGGAGGCACAGCGGCGAGGGCTGGTCAATCGCGTGGTGCCATTGGAGCAACTCGATACCGAGGTAAAGAAACTGACCGACTCGATCTGCGGCAAGTCGCCGGTCGCCCTGGCCATGGGCAAGCAGATGTTCTACAAGCAACTTGAAATGGGGCTCGACGGCGCTTACCAATTGGCCAGCGAAACCATGGCCTGCAACATGATGGCCGATGACGCGGCCGAAGGTATTGACGCCTTCATGCAAAAGCGCAAGCCCGAATGGAAGGGCCGCTGAAAAGTCGGCGCTGGCAGTACGGCGATTGATCAATCAGATATGACATGACGTCGGTTTCCGGGGAGGAAAATCCGGCGCAGCGGCTTCCCTCATTGACACGAGGGTCGCCGAGGTGCGTCCGGAGACCCGCGCAAGTGTCTTCTCGGACAGAGGATTGTCATTCTTTGTCGAAGACGCTATTTTCCACGGGTCAGGTTTGCGGATTTCTCGGCTGAACGCCTTTTAGCGGCAAGCGGCAGCCACAGCGCGCATCTTTTCAAGAATAAGCAATGCCTCAGCCGAACTTTTAATCTGAAATCGGGCTTCGTGGCCTGCACCAAAGGCACCGCCACCATAGAAAATTTTCAGTTCTGTGTCCGTCATTTCGACGTACTGAACAATACCGATGTTGATCCAGCGTCGTTTGCCGTCGTCATCAACAGGAATTTCATAAAGACAAAATGCGGTAGACCCGGGTATCACAGGTTGTGCCGAGGCGACTCGCCATCCTCCAAGTAAAAGGACAACGCTGATCACGATCATTGGCTGGATCGACTTCATATCGGGTGACAAAAACGCTACCTGGGTTGCAGTTTCTGCCTCACGGATTCGCGTTCCTTCATATGCTTATCGCGCATGGCCTTGCGTTCATTGTCATGGCGGTCTTCCAGATCGCGCTGTTCCTTGCGTTGCCTGTCCTCCATTTGGCGCATGTCGATTTTCATCTGCTCGCGCTTGCTTTCTCGATCCTGCTGTTTGGCTTTCATGTCGTTCGGTGGGCCTTCTGCATTGGCCGGCGCAACGGCGATGGCCAATAAAGCGGCAGCGAGAACGGATAGGGCAGTATTCCGGACCATGGCAATCTCTCCTGGTAATTGAATTTCCCTTGTTGATCGCTTTCACAATCACTGGCGCAGATTTGGCATAGTCTGCACCAGAGTGTTCATCGGTCTCGCGTACCTGGATCAGAGCTGAAAGCGCGAAATTGCGTTATTCAAGTCGGCTGCCAGGGATCGCAGATGATCCGCTTCAGTCGCATTCTGCCTGACTGTAGCGCTATTTTCTTCCGCCATTTGAGCAATGGTCTCAACGCTGCGGGCGATGGCCTGGGTGGTGGTGGATTGCTCGTCGAGAGCACTACGGATATCGCCTACCGCGCTCGCGACCCGACTGGCACCGTCCTGTATGCCGTTTATCGATGCGCCTGCCTGGCGAGCCTGCTCGACCCCGCTGGCAACCCGCGCCACACCACCTTCCATTTCAGTCGCTGCCCGGCGAGCGCCTTCCTGCACTTTGCCGATGACGGTCGTAATCGTATGTGTGGATTCTGCGGTACGTTCGGCGAGCTTGCGAACCTCGTCGGCCACTACGGCGAAGCCGCGTCCCTGCTCTCCAGCCCGGGCCGCCTCGATGGCCGCATTCAGTGCCAACATGTTTGTCTGGTCGGCGACATCGCGAATGACTTTGATGATGGTCGAAATTTCGCTGGAATAGGCCTCGAGCTCGCGTATGGTTCCCGCCGCCAAATTGACGGCGTTCTCCACCTGGTGCATTTCATCCGTCGTCGAATGAATGATCTTGCCACCCGTAAGCGACTCTTCACCCGATTGAACGGCGATATCGCGCGCTTCGCGCGCATGATCGCGAACCAGATCGATGGATACCGACATCTCTTCTATCGCAGCCGCCATATCGGATGCAGAGGCGCTTTGCTTGTCCGAGGCCTGGGCGGCATGGTCGACCGCCGTGGACAACGCTTGGGCTGCCGTGGAAATCGATTCGGCGCTGATTTTTGTCGTGGAGATCATGGTGCGCAGATTTCCCTGCATTTTTGTCAAAGCTTTCAGTAAACGTCCAGCCTCGTCGCTTCCGCCAGGAGGGATTTCACCGCGCAGGTCGCCTGCGGCGATGGATTCCGCAGTGGCGACGGAAACCAGCAGAGGGCGGGTGATCGAACGCGTCAGAAACAAGCCAAAAGCCGCACTACCAACAAGACCTGCCAGGATGAGGATAAGGTAGGTTCCCGTACCTCTCTGGTGCCGACTCTTCGCCTCGTTGAACTCCTCTCCGGCAATGCGTGATTGCAGTTCCAGAAGTTTGACCAGCGACTTCATCGCGGGGGCGGAGACACTGCGTTCTGCGACCAGAATCTCCTTCAGAATTTCGGGACCAAACTCTTCATAAGACATTCGTTCCATCAATCCGGATGCGATTTTTACCCACTTCTTGTTTTTTTCATCGAAATCGGCCGCCAGTTTTTTTTCTCCATCGTCATTTACCGTGGCGCTGAATTTGTCCCACAGCTGGGTGATTTCTGCTTTGCGCTTCATGAAAAGATCGACGTGGAGCTTAACCGGATGCTCATGAACGGACGCCAGCACGCTCGATGGATCGTGCTGTGATGCCAGCATCAATTCCTTGGTGTTTTCCGAGAGCAATTCCTGGATACGCGCCAGGTCTTTCAGCGGTACCGCACGATCTTCATACACGGACTTGAGTGATGCAACCGAGGCGTTGCCATTGAACCATCCGACGGCGGCAATCGAAACCAGCAGCAGCCCGCTGACACACATCAGGATGCCGATCCGAAAACCGATGGAAAGATTATTCATTGTCAATTGCCTCCACTATTCTTATGTATTGTAAATATGCCAGATCGAGGTCTGGCTTGGGTGATTTTCGCCATGAACCGTTCTTCGCGCGGCAATCATGAATGATTTGAAAGAGCGTTGTCAGCCGAAGTGGTCCCTTAGAAAGAACGCTTGCTTCAGGTTCCGTTCGTCGAGCGCCTGTCGCGACAACAGTCGCGACACGGGACGGCCGCAAATTATAGCCGGCCGTGTATCATTAACGGCTGCTATTTGACAATCTTTAGGGTTTATCCCGCACGCGGGTGAGCGTGTCACCGGACATCTTCGACAGGGAACACCCGACGGCGAGTTGCTGAATAGGGAGGCGGCCGCGCCGGAGCGATTCGGCCTCTGAATATTTCAGTTCTTTTTGAGCAGGACGATCAGCATGGCCAAGCTCATTGAAGTGAATGCGAGCAGTGACCATTCGGCAATTGACAGGCCAAGAAATCTCCAGCCGGCCTCCGAGCACAAGCCCGACGCTTCGAACATCAGTGGCCATTTTTCACCGGCCCAATACACAAGACTTTCCCACCAGGGCTGATTGGCGGTACAACTGACATTCTTGGCAAATCGCTGCAGCCAGGTCTGATAGGTGGCGACGCCGACGCCGGTGAGTGCGGTGGCCATCATCACGAACGCCGCGCCGCGCCGCGGCAGAGGTGACCCCGCGAGCTTCCACGCCACGACAGACTCGATCCCCAGCAGCAAATAGAGCATGCGCTGCAAAATGCACAGCGGGCAGGCAGCGAGATTCAAGGTATTGGCCAACACCAAGCCCCCGCCAACCAGACCTACCGAGACGAGTCCCGTCGCTGAAAACAGGCCGCGCGGGGTGAACAACTGATGCAAAAAGCGGTTCACCGGGTTATTTACCCTTGCGTTCCTTGCGGGCCATATCAATGACTTTGTCGGTAAGCAGCAGGAGCTCGCCAAAATTGCCGACCGCCTCATTGTTGATCAGGTATTTGCCATCGACCGCCAGTGCCGGCACCCCTGAAATATGGGCGTCAGCGGCTTCCTTGTCTGCCCGCTTCAGCTGGCTTTGCATCGAAAACGAGTTCAAAGCATTGGCAAATGCCTTTTTGTCGACTCCCTTGCCGGCTGCCCAGGAGACGGCGGCTTCGTCGGATTTGAACGCAACGCGCTGCTCGTGAATCGCGATAAATACTGCGGCGTCGAGCTTTGCCAGATTGCCGGTGTTTTCAAGGGCCAGATAGATGCGCGACAGGCGCGCCCATTCGGGCCGGTTGAAACTGACCGGCACCCGCCGGAAATTCACATCGGCAGGTAACTTGGCCGCCCATTGACTGACCAGCGGATGAAAGTCGTTGCAATGGGGGCAGCCATAGGAAAAGAACTCGACGACATCGATTTTTCCCTTGGCTGTTTGCAGCGGTGGAGTGATCGGCTTGAAATCACGTCCGGCCTGTGGCTCGGCGGCAAAGCCCGGTGCAGATGCCATAAAGGATGAAACAAGCAGGGCAAATAGTGTCGCGATGAGTCGCTTCATGGGATTCTCCTTGGAAAGTTGCTTTGAGCGGAATTGTATGACAGCGTTCCCCATACAATGCCAGTTGAAGCAAATAATGTGGCGAGGAGGGGCAATCATGGACCGCTTGGCAGCAATGCAAACCTTCGTGCGAGTGGCTGAAGCCGGCAGTTTTACCGCAGTGGCGGATCAATTGAATGTGGCGCGTTCGGCGATCACACGACAGATTGCCGCGCTGGAGTCCCATCTTGGCGTCAAACTTATCGCCCGCAGCACGCGGCGATTGTCGCTGACTTCGGCGGGAACAAGCTATATCGATCAATGTCGGGAAATCCTTGATCGCATTGACGAAGCCGAAGGGGATCTGGCCGGTGAGCGGCAGGTCCTGCGCGGAGCGATTCGCGCCAGTGTACCGATGACCTTTGGCCTGTTGCATCTGACGCCTCTGATTCTCGAGTTTTCAAAGGCCCACCCCGATATTCGAATTGACCTGGATTTCAATGATCGCCACGTCAACCTGATTGAAGAGGGAATGGATTTTGCGTTGCGTATTACCGATCACTTGCCTGAAACCACGGTGGCGCGCCGCCTGACCTCCTGCCGCTCCGTGGTTGCGGCCGCGCCTGCATATCTGAAGCACCGCGGCGAGCCGGGGCACCCGGATGATCTGGCGCAGCACGCCTGCCTTTCCTATTCGCTGGGTTCCCGCTCCACCTGGACTTTTCTGGTCAACGGTGTGCAGCGCTCGGTCGAAGTCAGCGGACCGCTGACCGCAAACAATGGCAAGGCATTGCAGGAGGCCGCGATACAGGGCTTTGGCATCGTCTATGAACCCACCTTCATTGCCGCCGAGGCGATTCGGCAGGGCCAATTGGTGACGATACTGAATGATTATCCGACGCCGACTTACGACATGTACGCGGTATTTCCGGGGACACGTTTCGTGCCGCAGCGGGTGCGAAATTTTGTTGATTTTCTTGCCGCACGACTTGGTCCTGAGCCTTACTGGGACAAGGGCCTGAACTTGGAGTAACACCATCATGAGCATACCGAAAAACATCTTCAAGCAAAGGCTGCGCGAGAGGCAGCTACAGGTGGGCCTGTTCGTCGGCATGGCCAGTGCGTACAGCATGGAGATTATCGCCACGGCCGGTTTCGACTGGCTGGTGATTGATGCCGAGCATTCACCCAACAATCCCGCCAGCGTATTGGCGCAAATGCAGGCGGCAGCCGCCTATCCGGTACAGATTCTGGTGCGGCCGATGAGTCACGATCCGGCGCTGATCAAGCAGTATCTTGATGCCGGCGCGCAGACCCTGCTGGTGCCGCTGGTCGACAGCGCAGAAGACGCCACGGCCCTGGTGCGCGCGGTACGTTATCCGCCCGAGGGCATTCGCGGTGTTGCCGCCTCCCTGGCGCGTGCCGCGCACTGGAACGGTATCAAGGACTATGTCCGGCATGCCAACAACGAGATCTGCCTTGTGGTTCAGGTCGAAACACGGGCGGGCCTGGAAAATCTTGATGCAATTCTGGCAGTGGACGGTGTCGATGGAGTTTTTATCGGCCCGGCCGATCTCGCCGCGTCGCTCGGTCATCTGGGCGACGCCGGGCATCCGGAAGTCAAGGCGGCCATCGAAGATGCGCTGACGCGCATCGTAGCGACGGAAAAGGCCGCCGGTGTCTTTGTTGCGGAGCCGGAGCTGGCACGGCATTTCCGCAATTGCGGAGCAAGTTTCATTGCCGTCGGTGGCGATACCACCCTGTTGCGCAGCGCTGCAGAATCACTCGCCACATCTTTCAGGAACGGCGGGGTCTGATTTTTGCGCAGTGCTCCGCATTCAACGATGGTTTTGATCTGGTGAATAGTTAAAAAACAGCGAGATACCTCGATATCGCTGCACTGCCGCAATCAAATCCGGCCGATCAATCCTTGTCATGCGTCCAGAGGCATCCTATGGTTAATGAGTCTGTTAACCATTCGCAACCAATGATTGCGGGCGCGTTAGCGGACACTTTTTCCGTTCTAGCGATAAGGAGGACAGCATGGGATTGCTTGACAGATGGTTTGGCAGCACCACGAACTACCCGCCACTGCCCCAGGACAATGAGGCCCAAGCCCGGCTCGATGAGGTGAAAAGCCAGTTGGAAGAACTGGCTCACCGGGTACCCGACCACCTTGAAGTGGTACCGGCCGAACATGAGGCGTTTGTTTTTCTCGGCAAACCGCCCAAGCGTTTTGGCATCGCGTGGATTCACGACGGCAAGGTCAGTGGCCTCAAGGAACTGGCTGCCGATAACGATCTGTCCCA
>JAIPCS010000100.1 GCA_021738105.1 Sulfuritalea sp. | reverse complement strand
CTTCATTCTGAGTTTCGTCGCGTTTACCCTGAGCACGCTGTGCCTGGTCGGGTTTGCCCTCACGGTTTTCGCGTCCGTCGCGGCGGTTGTTGCGATCGCGACCGCCTCGGCCTCCTTCGCGGTTGCCGTCCCGGTTGCGGTCACGTCCACCTTCGCGGCGCGGCGGCCTGTCGGCTTTCGGCGCGGCAGCGGCCGGCGCTTCAGGCGTCTTTTCACCAAGGAAAAAAGCGGCAATTTTGCTGAAGAAGCCGCCACCGCTTGCCACTTCTTGGGCGACCGGTGCGACTTTTGGTGCAACGATCGGCGCTGGTAGCCCGGGGGTGATTCCCTTAACTGCAGCTTCAACTTTTTGCGCCTTGGGTTCGGATTGCGCGGAGGGTGGCTGATAGGCCTCCTCTACCGGTTTTTCAGCCATCTGGTAACTGGCGAGAACGGCTCCTTCGGCGTTGAGCTGGTCGTGGCGCAAGCGGATGATTTCGTGGGCCGGCGTTTCAAGATGTCGATTGGGTACGATGACCAGATTGACGCGATGGCGCAATTCGATGCGTGAAATATCGACACGCTTTTCGTTGAGCAGGAAGGTGGCGACGTCCACCGGTACCTGACAATGCAACGCGCCGGTATTTTCCTTCATGGCCTCTTCTTCGAGGATGCGCAAAATGTGCAGCGCGGCGGATTCGGTGCTGCGAATATGACCGGTGCCGGTGCATCGCGGGCACGTGATGTAGCTGGTCTCTGCGAGTGCCGGACGCAGGCGTTGACGCGACAGCTCAAGGAGTCCGAAGCGGCTGATCTTGCCTGTCTGGACCCGGGCGCGATCGTGCCGAAGCGCATCACGCAGACGATTCTCGACTTCGCGCTGGTTCTTGCTCGACTCCATGTCGATGAAATCGATCACAATCAGGCCGCCCAGGTCGCGCAGGCGCAGCTGGCGGGCAATTTCGTCGGCGGCTTCACAGTTGGTGCGCAGAGCCGTTTCTTCGATATCACTGCCTTTGGTGGCGCGGCCGGAGTTGACGTCGACCGAGACCAGTGCTTCGGTATGGTCGATGACGATGGCGCCGCCGGAAGACAGCGTGACCTGACGTGAATACGCCGATTCAATCTGATGCTCTATCTGGAATCGCGAGAACAACGGGACGTCGTCGTGATAGCGTTTGACGCGATTGGCAGTGCCCGGCATGACGTGGGCCATGAACTGTTGCGCCTGCTCGAAAATATCGTCGGTGTCGATCAGGATTTCACCGATTTCTGCATGGAAATAGTCGCGGATGGCGCGAATGACCAGGCTGGATTCCTGATAGATCAGGAATGCGCCGCTCTGCGCTTTTGACGCACCATCAATGGCGTTCCAGAGTTGCAGCAGATAGTTCAGATCCCACTGCAGTTCTTCCAGCGAGCGGCCAATGCCTGCAGTGCGGGCAATCAGGCTGGTGCCGTTGGGCACTTCCAGTTGGTCCATGATTTCGCGCAATTCCTGCCGGTCATCACCCTCGACGCGTCTTGAGACGCCACCGCCGCGTGGATTGTTCGGCATCAGGACCAGATAGCGACCGGCCAGCGAGACATAGGTCGTCAGTGCTGCGCCCTTGTTGCCGCGTTCGTCCTTTTCGACCTGGACAATCAACTCCTGGCCATTGCTGAGGACGTCCTGGATGCGCGCCTTGCCGACATCAACGCCGGGCTTGAAATAGGTGCGGGAAATTTCCTTGAACGGAAGAAAACCGTGGCGCTCGGAACCATAGTCGACAAAGGCGGCTTCGAGACTGGGCTCGATACGCGTGATGACTGCCTTGTAAATATTGCTCTTGCGTTGTTCCTTGTTGGCTGATTCGATATCGAGGTCAATCAGTTTCTGACCATCAACTATCGCGACGCGGAGTTCCTCAGCCTGCGTCGCATTGAAAAGCATGCGTTTCATGTGTGCTCCCGCGCGCAATCATTGCAGGAGGGCACGACAAGTCACGCACCGCGGGCGTCAGGACGCGGGCAGTGCGAATCGGGTTTGCGGTTGTTTTGGGTAGTTCATGGTGCCCATGGTGGTTCGTGGCAAACGGGGTTAATGACTGTTGACTTGTCTTTGGTTCGGCGGCCGCTGAATCATGATCAGCGTCCGGCAATCTGTGCCTGAATCTGTGTGTGATGCGCGCAATCAAGTAGTATCGCTCTTTCGGGCGAGCGAAACACCCTGTGGTCGGCTGGTCGCGCTACCGATCGGAGTTGTGAGTTCCGGCGGTTGTCTTCTGTTGCTTCCGCGTCCTTGTTGCTTCCATGCATTCGATCGCTGTACGCGACGCTGTTCTGGTGCAACTACACCCCGGAAACCGCGCCACCGACGCCACTTCGGGCCGCCGGGCACACCGTCACGGGACGGCTAACCAAGCGAGCAGTATATTGGAAATGAAGGACTTGAGCAAAGATTCGGTGACATGGCTTGAAGTTGGCGACGAAGCCGACGGCCAGCGCATCGACAACTATCTTCTGCGGGTCGCCAAAGGTGTCCCGAAGAGCCACATTTATCGCGTGCTGCGCAGCGGCGAGGTGCGGGTAAACAAAGGGCGGGTGCCGGCGGATTACCGTCTTCAACTCGGTGACCGGGTCAGGGTGCCCCCGATGCGCACCGCTGAGCGAACGTCGCAAGCGGTAGTTCCGGCAAGGGAATTTGAAATCGCCTGGGAAGATGAAGCGATCATCGTGATTGACAAGCCGGCCGGCGTGGCGGTACATGGCGGAAGCGGGGTGTCCTTCGGGGTAATAGAACAATTGCGTCGGGCACGACCACAGGCCCGGTTTCTGGAACTCGCTCACCGGCTGGATCGGGATACCTCAGGGCTTCTGGTCGTAGCCAAGAAGCGGGCGGCGTTGACCCGCTTGCATGACATGTTTCGCGAAGGAGGCATCCACAAACGTTATCTGGCTCTGGTCAAAGGTCAATGGCACAACGCGTTGCAGCACGTTCGATTGCCTTTGTACAAATACCTGACGGCGGAAGGCGAACGGCGCGTCAGCGTCAATCCGGATGGAAAGCCTTCACATTCCATAGTTCGATTGGTGACGCGCTGGGAAAACTTCAGTCTGGTCGAGGTGGAGCTGAAAACCGGACGAACCCACCAGATACGTGTTCACCTCGCCCATCTGGGTTTTCCGATTGCCGGTGACGACAAGTATGGTGATTTCCCGTTGAACAAGCTCTTGCAGAAAGCCGGATTGGGCCGCATGTTCCTGCATGCAGCCAAGCTTGAGCTGCCTCACCCGCTGACCGGAACAGTCTTGGAACTGAATTCACCGCTGCCGCAGGAGCTGCTCGGTTTTGTAGCACAGCTTGACAGGAACGAAAGCAAGGTTTCAGTGTCGGAGAGCGTCGGCATCATTGACGTGCAGCGTCGAGGCAAGAACTTGGAAAGTGACCATGGCAAAACGGTTTGAACTGATTGTCTTTGACTGGGACGGCACCTTGATGGACTCCACGGGTGCCATCGTCGCCAGTGTCCAGGCGGCAGCGAGAGATCTCGGTATTCAGCCGCCTTCCGACGATCGGGCACAGCACATTATTGGTCTTGGTCTGATAGACGCTTTGCGTCACGCCCTCCCGGACCTTCCGGCAGACCGCTATGCGGAAGTCGCGCAGCGCTATCGTCATCACTATATGTCACGCGATAGCGATCTGAGGCTGTTTGCCGGGGTGGTTGAACTGATCGATGAATTGACGCAAGCGGGGCATGTTCTTGCAGTGGCGACCGGCAAGACCCGTAAAGGACTGGATCGAGCATTCGAAGTGTGCGGTCTGGGGCCGAGGTTCCAGTCTTCACGCTGCGCGGATGAATGTCACTCCAAGCCGCATCCTCAGATGCTGGAGGAGTTGATGGAGGAATTTGGCATCGAGCCGGATGCCACCGTGATGATCGGTGACACCACGCACGATCTGCTGATGGCCAGAAACGCAGGCGTTGCCGCTCTGGGGGTCGCCTATGGAGCCCATCCACGCGAGAATTTGGAAGCAGAACGTCCGCTGTTTTGTGCGGCAGATGTCGCGCAACTGGCAACATGGCTGCGGCAACAGGCGTGAGCGAACGTTCAATCTGCACCAGTGAAGAATTGGCTGAGGGTGGTTTGGGCGTACGCTTCTCGGTGGAAAGACACGGGGTCGTCGAGCCGGCATTCGTGGTGCGTTTTCGCGGGCAGGCCCATGCTTACCTGAACCGTTGTGCCCACGTGCCCGTGCAGATGGACTGGCAGGAGGGCGAGTTCTTCGATCATTCAGGTCTATACTTGATTTGCGCGACGCACGGAGCCTTGTACGACCCGGAATCAGGACGATGTCTGGGCGGGCGCTGCAATGGCAAGGGACTGGTGGCGCTGTCGGTGGACGAGCGTAATGGACGGGTTTTCTTGTTAGAGGAAGGCAAGCAGAGTGCTGGATAGCAATGACGTGCAGTGGGAACGAAAAATTCTCGAAAAACTTGCCCTTGAGGCGGTAGCCGAGCAGCGACGCCGCAGGCGTTGGGGCATCTTCTTCAAACTGCTCGGGTTTGCCTACCTGACCTTCATTCTGGCCTTGGTGCTGGATTGGGGGGATGCGGAAAAACTGGCAGATGGAACTAAATACACGGCTCTGGTCAATCTCGAAGGCGTCATAAAAGCCAAAGGTGACGCCAATGCCGAGAATGTCATCAGCGGCTTGCAGGAGGCATTCAAGGACAAGCATACGGCTGGAGTGATCTTGCGGATCAACAGTCCGGGAGGGAGTCCCGTTCAGTCAGGAATCATCAATGACGAAATTCTGCGCTTGCGCAAGGCACATCCCGGAATTCAGTTGCATGTGGTGGTCGAGGATGTCTGCGCCTCGGGCGGCTACTATGTCGCCGCTGCAGCGGACAAGATTTTTGTGGACAAGGCGAGCATTGTCGGTTCGATTGGCGTGTTGATGGATGGTTTTGGCTTTACCGGAACCATGGAGAAACTGGGCGTGGAACGCCGCCTGTTAACGGCAGGAGAGAGCAAGGGTTTTCTTGATCCGTTTTCTCCGCAGAATGAAAATCACAAGGACCATGCAAAACAGATGCTTGGCGAAATTCATCAGCAATTTATCAACGTCGTGAGAAAAGGTCGAGGAAAGCGACTCAAGGAAACCCCCGAAATGTTTTCCGGACTGATGTGGAGCGGTGCCAAGAGTATTGAACTGGGCCTGGCCGACGGCTACGGCACGGTAGAGAGTGTCGCTCGAGACGTAATCAAGGCGGCAGAGGTGCGTGATTTCAGCGTCAGACAGAACTTTGCCGAGAGATTTGCCAAGCAGATCGGTGCGAATACCGCCGAAGGTCTGGCCAGTGCCCTGACCCGTTTTACGTTGCGCTGAGGCTGCCGACGCCCAGGTCCGCCAAGAGGCGCTCCTGGGCACAGATGCGGGCGCGTCGAGTGGGTTTGATCCGGTATTCGCCGACCCCGTTCATTTCCCAGGCTTGGCTGTTGTCCGCGAGATAGGGCTTGAGCCCTTCCCTCAGTACGCGCTGCTTGAGTTTGGGGTCCAGTACCGGAAAACTGATTTCAATCCGGCGGAAGAAATTGCGTTCCATCCAGTCGGCGCTGGACAGATAGATGTCCTGCTTGCCGTCGGCGTGAAAATAGAAAATCCGGTGGTGCTCCAGGAATCGCCCGATCACTGAACGTACCCGGATGTTTTCTGAAAGTCCTTTGACTCCTGGACGCAGCGAGCAAACGCCGCGAACGATCAGGTCGATGGTGACGCCGGCTTCGCTGGCCTCGTACAGTGCGGTGATGATTTCTGGTTCCAGCAGGGAATTCATTTTCGCGATAATTCGTGCCGGCTTGCCAGCGCGTGCGGCGGTTGTCTCGGCGCGGATCGCGCTCAGCATTTTCGGGTGCAGTGAAAAGGGCGCCTGCCACAGGTGTTTTAGTGCGCTGGCCTTCCCCAGACCGGTCAATTGCTTGAATACTTCATTGACATCTTCACCGATCTCCGGGTTGGACGTAAGCAGACCAAAGTCAGAATAGAAGCGCGTAGTGCGCGGATGGTAGTTTCCGGTGCCAACGTGTATGTAGCGACGGTAGCCTTGATCTTCCCGCCGCAAAATCATCAGCATTTTTGCGTGGGTCTTGTAACCCACCACACCATAAACCACATGGGCGCCGACTTCTTCCAGGCGCGCCGCAATTGAAAGATTGGCTTCTTCGTCAAATCGGGCCATCAGTTCCACCACGACAGTGACTTCCTTGCCTTTCTCTGCAGCGCGCAGCAGATGGTGCATCAGTACCGAATCGGTACCGGTTCGATAGACCGTCATCTTTATCGCCACCACCTGCGGGTCTTCGGAAGCCTGCTGCAAGAGCTGTATGACGGGTGCGAAGGACTGGAATGGATGGTGCATCAGAATGTCATGCTTGCGAATACTGGCAAAAATGTCTGAACGCTTGCCAAGCAATTTGGGCAGGCCCGGCTGGAAGGGCGCATACATCAGATCCGGACGGTCTACCCGGTCAGGTACGGAGTTCAGGCGTACCAGATTGACGATGCCGGAAACGCGGTACAGATCGTCGCGATCAAGGCCGAACTGCTGCAGCAGAAACTCAGCCATGGTTTGGGAACAGTTGTCGGCGACTTCAAGACGCACGGCATCGCCAAAATGGCGCTGCGGCAGTTCGCCTTGCAGCGCGATTCTCAGGTTCTTCACTTCTTCGTCATCGACGAACAAGTCCGAGTTGCGAGTGACGCGGAATTGATAGCAGCCGAGCACGTTCATGCCGGTAAACAGCTCGCTGACGTATTCGTGAAGAATCGATGAGAGAAAGACAAAGCCGTAGTCCAGTCCGCAAATTTCAATGGGCAACCGAATGACGCGTGGCAAGGCACGCGGTGCCTGAACGATGGCTGCTCCGGAATTGCGCCCAAAAGCGTCAGTCCCTTCAAGTTCAACGGCAAAGTTGAGGCTCTTGTTCAGGACTCTTGGAAATGGATGCGACGGATCCAGTCCGATCGGCGTCAGAACCGGCATGACTTCCTTGCGAAAGTAATCTCGTATCCAGGCGTGTTGTTCCTTGGTCCACAAGCTGCGGCGAATGAACGCAATGCCTTCCTTTTCAAGGGCCGGAAGGATGATGTCATTCAGCAGCGCATACTGTTCGGCGATCAGTTGATGGGCCTGATCCGTGACACGGCGAAATACTTCAAGCGGCGGCATTCCGTCGGCGCTGACGGCATGGCTTCCCAGCTTGATCTGTTCTTTCAGTCCCGCTGCACGGATTTCGAAGAATTCATCCAGATTCGAGGAAACGATGCACAAGAACCGAAGTCGCTCGAGCAGCGGTACGCGGTCATCCGCCGCCTGAGCAAGAACCCGTCGATTAAAGGCAAGCAGGGAGAGTTCGCGATTCAGAAAGTGCTGGTGAGGAAATCGACGTGGCTGCGACATAACGGGTCTTGGCTCAGTCAAATGAGCTAATTATGCGCCATCCGGGAACCGACATCGACGCAGATCAAACACAATGCAGGAGTTAGAATCCGGACATGGCTTACGAACTGATCGCCGCTGTCGATCTCGGATCCAATAGCTTTCGCCTGCAAGTCGGGCGGATTGTAGCCTCCCAGATTTACCCTCTGGACGGACTCAAAGAGTCGGTGAGGCTCGCTGCGGGTTTGACATTGGACAAGCGCCTGGATGACGCTGCGCAGCAGCGCGGCATTGAAGCTCTGGAACGTTTCGGGGAGCGCTTGCGCGATTTTGATCGTGGCGCCGTACGTGCGGTGGCGACAAATACCTTGCGTGTGGCCAAGAACGCCGAGCAGTTCCTGGACAAAGCCGAGGCCGCCTTGGGATTCCCGATAGAAGTGATTGCAGGACGGGAGGAGGCACGACTGATTTATCTGGGAGTGGCCCACACGCTGGCCAACACTCAATCGCGTCAGTTGGTTGTCGATATCGGTGGGGGTTCCACCGAATTCATCATTGGCCAGAATTTTGATCCGCTTCGACTCGAGTCGCTCTATATGGGCTGCGTCGGTTTCAGTTTGCGTTTTTTCCCCGACGGAAAAGTCGACAAGAAAAGCTTCAAAGTGGCCGAACTTGCGGCGCGCCGCGAATTGCAATCCATTGTGCACGTTTATCGCGAGACGGGCTGGGATGAGGCAATCGGTTCGTCCGGCACCGCGAAGGCGATCGTTGATATTCTTGAACTGAACGGATTTTCCGATCACGGGATCACGCGTGACGGATTGGACAAGCTGCGCAACGAAATGTTTCGTGCCGGCGATGCGTCCCGCATGAAGCTTCAGGGGATGCGCGCTGATCGGGTGCTGGTACTTCCCGGTGGGTTGGCGATCATGTCGGCGGTTTTCAAGGAATTCGGACTGGAACGCATGGCGTTCTCGGAAGGCGCGTTGCGCCTTGGTGTTCTTTACGACCAGCTCGGCCGCTATCACCACGACGATTTGCGCGAAGCCACGGTGAATCGCTTCATGCAACGCTATGAGGTGGATCGCAAACAGGCAGCGCGGGTTGCTCATACAGCGCTCGGCCTGTTGAACCAGGTCGTCCCCGAGAGTCGGGAAGCAGGACATCCGGATGCGCAGTTTATTGTGTGGGCGGCACGACTTCATGAAATCGGAATTTCGGTGGCGCACTCGAGTTATCACAAGCACAGTGCCTACATCCTGGGCAATGCCGACATGCCAGGATTTTCAAGGCGTGACCAGGCAAGACTTTCAAGGCTGGTGCTGGCGCATCGCGGCAAGCTGGAGCGCGCTCAGCCACTGCGTGGGCAGGCGTCCGAGTGGAGCCTGATTCTCTGTCTGCGAATTGCAGTGTTGTTGCATCGCCCCCGTGATGATCAACCCCTGCCGGTAATAAGCATTGGTGCAATGCGCAATGGATTTCGGCTGAGTCTTGGTGGTGGACTGAAGGCCTTGCCGCTTACGGCGGCCAGTCTGGCGGACGAGGCGCAGCAATGGAGCGGAATCGGCAGCAGTCTGCTAATCAACAGTTTGCAAGCGCTTCGTGATACTTGAAATGTCATGCTTCAGGCGTGGCTATAATCATCGCTTACTCATATCGCCGAACTATCCAACCGCCTGATGCCTGTCGCTCGAATTGAAGTGATCTCCGGTGAGCGTGGACGCGTCGTCAGGCTGTTCGGGCGCTGGACTTTGGCGAGCACATCCCGGATGGTTGATGATTTATCCCGGGAATTGAGCCGGGTTGCCGATGCATCGAGTACCTGGGACTGTATGGAGCTCGAGGCGATAGACAGTGCCGGCGCCATGCTGATTTGGCGTGTGTGGGATCGAACCGCACCGGCCCAGTTGATGATCAAGCCGGAACATTGGCGGGTATTCGAGCGCATCGATTCGGCCGACCACGCTCCGCACGCTAAGGCGGAACCAAAGTCGGCATTGCACGGTGTGCGGATGATTGGCTCGGCGACGATCGGTCTGGGTCGCCATTTCAACGATTTTGTTGCGCTGGTGGGGCAATTCGCCATTGATCTGGTGCATGTGGTGCGCTATCCCGCCGACTTGCCGCGTCGGGAAATATCCGCCAATCTATATAAAAGCGGAGTCCGCGCCATGCCGGTAACCGCTTTGGTCGGATTTTTGATTGGTGTAGTACTTTCCTACCTGTCGGCCTTGCAACTCAAGCAATTCGGCGCCGACGTCTTTATCGTAAATATCATTGGCCTTGGTCTGGTGCGTGAACTCGGGCCGGTTCTGGTGGCGATACTGGTTGCCGGCCGATCCGGTTCGGCAATGACTGCGCAACTGGGCGTGATGCGGGTGACCGAGGAAATCGACGCACTGGCAACCATGGGCATACCGCGCGGATTGCGTCTGGTATTTCCCAAAGTGATCGCGCTGGTGATCGCCATGCCCCTGCTTGTGCTTTGGAGTACGTCGATCGCGATGATCGGCGGCATGGTTTCCGCTCAATTACAGCTCGACATTTCCTACGGATTTTTCTTCCAAACCCTGCCTCGCGTGGTGCCGGCCGCCAACCTGTGGATCGGATTGGCGAAAGGTGCGGTGTTCGGCATGTTCGTGGCGCTGGTGGCGTGCCATTTCGGTCTTCGGGTACGTCCGAATACGGAAAGCCTGTCGAGCAATACCACGGCATCGGTGGTTTCGTCGATTACGGTCGTAATTGTGATCGATGCGATTTTTGCAGTCGCCACACGAAGCATCGGTTTGCCCGGATGAGCGCAAGAGCATGACCACCTCGGTTATTCGCGTTCGAGATCTTTCCACTCGTTTTGGCGAGACATGGATTCATCAAGGGCTCAATCTCGATATTCAGCGTGGCGAGCTGGTGTCCCTGGTGGGTGGATCCGGAAGCGGAAAAACCACCTTGCTGCGCATGACGATTGGTTTGCTGTTGCCGAACAGCGGCAGCATCGAACTTTTTGGCGAACCGTTGTTTGGCGGCGGGATCGCGCGAGAAAGGGCATTGCGACAGCGCTTTGGAGTGCTGTTTCAGCACGGAGCACTTTTTTCCGCATTCAGCGTGTTTGACAATATCGCTTTTCCGTTGCGGGAGCTGCAGCGTTATGACGAAGCCACCATCCGCGATCTGGTGATGCTCAAACTGTCCCTGGTTGAATTATTGCCGCACCATGCCAAACTGATGCCCGCTGAGCTTTCTGGCGGCATGGTCAAGCGTGTTGCACTGGCGCGCGCGCTGGCGCTTGATCCCGAGCTGCTGCTGCTTGACGAACCGACTGCCGGACTTGATCCTGATCGCTCCGACAGTTTCGTACGCCTGATCCGCATGCTGGGTGAAGAACTTGGACTGACGGTAATGCTGGTAACGCATGATCTGGACACCTTGGCGGCACTGTCGACCCGCGTTGCCGTTCTTGCCGATCAGCATATTCTGGCCTATGGCACTACTGAGGAAATCATGGACATTGATCATCCCTTTATTCGCAATTTCTTCCTTTCCGAGCGTAGCGTAAGGGCCTTGCAGAATACCGGCCTTGCAAGCGCCACCTACTGAAGCCGTCGCGCTATGGAAAATCGTTCTCATGCACTCGCCGCGGGCATTTTCGCGATTTTGCTCGGTATCGCTTCTGCCGTCGCCATTTGGTGGCTGGGGCAGAGCAATGAATCGACGACCACCTACGTTCTGGAAACACGAAAAAACGTCACAGGACTCAATGTCCAGGCGCAGGTGCGTTATCGCGGTATCCGTGCGGGAAAAGTCACCGCCATCGAACAGGATCCTGCAGACCCCCGCATCATTCTGGTCAGGATCAACATAGATGACCGCTTCCGTCTGACGCGCGGTAGTACTGCCGAACTGGGGTATCAGGGGGTCACCGGCCTGGCTTATGTGCAGATCGAGGACGACGGCTCTTCGAACGCTCCATTGCTGGGCGCCAATGGGGAGTCGCCGCGCATTGTGCTGAACTCCTCGCTGTTCGAAAAACTGGGTGAAAAGTCGGGCGATATCGTTGAGCAGATCAACGCGGTGACAGTCCGCCTGGGCAGGTTGCTGGATGAGAGAAATCTCAGGAATCTTTCGCGCACCCTCGAAAATTTGTCGGCCGCCTCTGACGGACTGCGAGACGTTCCCGTGGTGCTGGAATCGATACGCGAGGCGCTCTCGGACGACAACATTCGTCACTTGAAGCAGATCCTGAGCAATCTCGAAAAAACCGCAGGGGAGAGCGCACCCCTGACGGCGGAAATGCGCAATCTGGTCAAGTCAATGGCAGGTTTGTCCCGTCGAGTGGAGAGTCTTGCCAACAACGCCTCCGATGAGTTGTCGACGACATTGCCGCGAGCCGACGCCCTGATGCAGGAATTGGAAATCAGCTCCCACCAGCTAGCGCGCGTCCTGAAAGAGATCGAAGACAATCCGCAAATGCTGATTTTCGGACGCGGCACACGCGTGCCCGGACCTGGCGAAACCGGTTTCTCCGCCACGAACAAACAAGAAGAGACGAGTAAATGAGAGCTCTGTTCGCGGTAG
>JAIPCS010000099.1 GCA_021738105.1 Sulfuritalea sp. | reverse complement strand
CCGAAAAGCATCTTTGTCGGCAACGGCTCGGACGAAGTTCTGGCTCACATTTTTCTGGGCCTGCTGAAGCACGCTCGGCCGATTCTGTTTCCCGACATCACTTACAGTTTTTATCCCGTGTATTGCGGGCTCTATCAAGTAGATTTCGAAACGATTCCGCTTGCCGATGATTTCTCGATCCGGATCAGCGACTATGCCAGGCCCAATGGCGGGATCATTTTTCCCAATCCGAACGCACCAACCGGTTGCCTGTTGCCATTGACCGGGATCGAAAATCTGTTGCAATCGAATCCGGATTCAGTCGTAGTGATTGATGAAGCCTATGTCGATTTCGGCGGCGAGAGCGCAATTCCGTTGATTGCCGACTACCCCAATCTGCTGGTGGTACAAACCCTGTCCAAGGCCCGATCACTGGCCGGGTTGCGCGTCGGCTTCGCTGCTGGACATATTGACCTGATAGAGGCACTCGAACGGGTCAAGAACAGCTTCAACTCCTATCCGCTGGGACGGCTCGCTATTGCCGGAGCCACGGCGGCATTCGAAGACCGCGAGTATTTCGAATTCACCTGCAAGACCGTCATTGATTCGCGCGAAAAGTTGATCGGTGAATTGAAAGCTCTCGGATTCGAGGTGCTCCCTTCAGCGGCCAATTTCATTTTCGTCCGCCATCCGCAGCACGATGCCGAAAAGTCGGCGTTGGCGTTACGGCAACGCGGCGTCATCGTGCGTCACTTCAAGCAGCCACGAATCGATCAGTTCCTGCGGATCACGATTGGTTCGGATGAGCAGTGCGCGAGACTTGTCGCCGCATTGAAGGAAATTCTTGCCGAAACTCCTGGAACGACTCGGCGATAAACTCGCTGCGCTACCCGCCAAGACTTGAGGCGCAGATCCAAATTCTAGCCTTTGGTGCGCAGCTCCGCAGCTCGGGCATGGGCGGTGAGCCCTTCCCCGTGAGCCAAAGTGGCCGCAATCGGCCCAAGATATTGAGCACCGGCCATGGAAACCTCGATCAAGCTCGTGCGTTTTTGAAAGTCATAGACGCCCAGCGGAGAAGAAAACCGCGCGCTGCGTGATGTCGGCAATACGTGATTTGGACCGGCACAATAGTCACCAAGCGACTCGGACGAATAGTGACCCACGAAAATGGCCCCTGCGTGACGAATCTTTTCGACCAGCGCTGAGGGATCGGCAACTGCCAGTTCAAGATGTTCGGGCGCAATACGATTGGCAAGCATGCAGGCTTCTTCCAGATCGGCAACGTGTATCAGGGCGCCACGGCCCTTGAGCGAGGCCGAGATCACTTCGCGACGTGGCAAAGTGGGTAACAGCCGCTCGATGCTGGCCGCAACCTGCGATATAAAGTCCGGATCAGGACTCAACAGTATCGCCTGAGCCAGCTCGTCGTGCTCGGCCTGAGCGAATAAGTCTATCGCCACCCAATCAGGATTGACCGAGGCATCGGCGATGATCAGCACTTCCGACGGGCCGGCGACCATATCGATGCTACGGTACCAAACACGCGACGCTTGGCGGCAGCCACGTAAGCGTTGCCAGGTCCCACGATTTTGTCAACCTGGGGTAGTGTCTGTGTTCCATACGCCAGTGCCGCCACAGCCTGTGCGCCGCCGATGGTGAATACCCGGTCCACCCCTGCCAAACAGGCGGCCGCCAGCACCAGCATGTTTTTCTCGCCGCGCGGTGTCGGCACAACCATGATCAATTCGCCCACGCCCGCCACCCTCGCCGGCAGCGCATTCATCAGCACCGAACTCGGATAGGCCGCTTTCCCGCCCGGCACATACAGACCCACCCGGTCCAGCGGTGTGACCTTCTGGCCCAATCGCGTGCCGTCGGCTTCGGTAAAACTCCAGGACTCGAGTCTCTGCCGCTCGTGATAGGAGGTGACTCTTTGCGCGGCGGCCTCCAGCGCTGATCGTTGTGCCGCCGGCAGCCGGTCCAGCGCTTCGCGCAACTGACTTCTGGACAACTCCAGTTCGGCCATCGTGGCAACATCAAGATGATCAAAGCGACGCGTGTACTCGAGTACCGCCGCGTCTCCCTCAGCACGAACCCGGGAAAGGATCTCGGCGACGCTCAATTCAATGGCGTCATCAGTCGAATGGTCGAAATGCAGCAGCGCATCAAGTGCTGCTGTGAAGTCGGGATCGCGAGTGGACCAGCGACGAATCACTTGATCGCACCTTCAATCGCGGCCATGACCGGTTGCAGCAGCTTGCGCTTCATTTTCAGCGCAGCCTGATTCACCACCAGCCGCGAAGATATGCTCATGATCTCTTCGACTTCAACCAGTTTGTTGGCCTTGAGGGTACCTCCGCTGGACACCAGATCAACAATGGCCTCAGCCAGTCCCGCCAGCGGTGCAAGCTCCATCGAGCCGTAGAGCTTGATCAGGTCTACATGCACACCCTTGGCAGCGAAGTGCTCGCGCGCCACGGCAACGTACTTGGTAGCAATGCGTAACCGCGCGCCACGGCGTACGGCCGCCGCGTAGTCGAAACCGACCGGTGCGGCAACACACATGCGGCATTTGGCAATGTTCAGATCCAGCGGCTGATACAAGCCTTCCCCGCCATGTTCAAGCAACACATCCTTGCCGGCGATGCCCAGATCGGCAGCACCGTACTGAACGTAAGTCGGTACGTCCGAGGCACGCACAATCACCACGCGAACATCGTCGCGGCTGGTGCCGATAATCAGTTTGCGCGATTTTTCAGGGTCTTCGGCCGGCACGATACCCGCCGCCGCCAGCAGAGGCAGTGTTTCTTCGAATATTCGGCCCTTGGAAAGGGCAATAGTGATTCCACTCATGGCGCTATTCTATTCGAGCGGGCTTTGACCGCGAACACCCAACGTACCTGCCCCCATCAAGATGACGCCAAATCTACCTAGTGAACCCGCCGAACGTTGGCACCCAAGGTCGCCAACTTCTGCTCCAGCCCTTCGTAACCGCGATCGAGATGGTAGATGCGCTCTATCAAAGTCTCGCCTTGAGCCACCAGACCAGCGATAACAAGACTGGCCGAAGCTCGCAAATCGGTCGCCATTACGGTGGCACCGTCGAGTGCGGGTCGTCCAGTCACGAAAGCCGTATTACCGTCGATTTTGATGTCGGCCCCGAGGCGAATAAGCTCCACCGCGTGCATGAAACGATTCTCGAATATCGTTTCACGTATCACCGCTGTACCTTCCGCCACCGCGTTAATCGCCATGAATTGAGCCTGCATATCGGTGGGGAAAGCCGGATAGGGCGCTGTACGAATACTCACGGCGGTCAGGCGCCTGGGCGCCTTGAGCCGAATTGCATCGCGCTCAACAATGATCTCGCAACCTGTATCCATCAACTTGTCAATCACTGCATCAAGATTGGCCGCCGAGGTACCCGTCAGACACACCTCACCACCAGTTGCCGCCGCAGCACACAGATAGGTTCCGGTCTCGATCCGATCCGGCATGATCCGATGCGTCGTGCCATGCAAGGCATCGACGCCCTGAATACGAATCACGTCGCCTCCAGCGCCGGAAATTCTGGCGCCCATGGAAACCAGGCAATTGGCAAGATCGACCACTTCAGGTTCGCGGGCAGCATTCTCTATTACGGTTTCACCTTGCGCGAGGCAGGCTGCCATCATCAGGTTTTCGGTACCGGTAACCGTCACCATATCGGTGAAAAGGCGGGCACCTTTCAATCGCGACGCCTTGGCGCGAACATAACCATGTTCGACACTGATCTCGGCGCCCATTGCAGTCAGTCCCTTTATATGCTGATCGACAGGCCGGGCTCCGATGGCACAACCGCCAGGAAGCGACACCATCGCCTCTCCGGCCCGTGCCACCAGTGGTCCCAGAACGAGGACAGAAGCGCGCATGGTCTTGACCATTTCATAGGGCGCGACCGCGTTGCTCAAGTCTGAGGCATCCAGCGTCACCGTATCGCCAGCACCGAGTTTTGAAGACTCGCGCGATATTTTGACCCCCATCTGAGCCAATAACTTGAGCATTGTGCCGATGTCGTTCAGGTGCGGCACATTGGTGAACGTCACCGGTTCCTTCGTCAGAAGTGCCGCGCACAGCAGCGGCAGGGCAGCATTTTTTGCGCCGGAAATTGCTACCTCACCCGAAAGCGGCCGGCCTCCCGTGATCAGGAGTTTATCCATTGGCCTTCCACTCTTCGGGTGTCAGCGTCTGCATTGACAGCGCGTGCAACTCGCCCGAGTCAAAACGTGCCTTGAGGATCGCGTTGATTCGCTGCTGGCGCCTGACGCGATTCAAGCTAGCAAACTCCTCGCTGACGATGACAGCAGCGAAATGATGACCATCACCCTCCACAGTCAGGTGCTCGCATGACATCTCGGCAGAAATCCAGCTTTCGATTTGTTGTGGGTCCAGCATGTGCTTGCTCCTTAATTTCGCAGCTTATAGCCGCGCTTTAGCAGATTCAAAGTAAAAGTCGCCAGCACTACCAGGCAAGTGCTGACAACAGCCAGGCTCATCCAGGGCGAAGCATCAGAGGTGCCGAAGAAGCCATGACGAAAGCCATCGATCATGTAGAAAACAGGGTTCCAGTGTGACAGTTGCTGCCAAAATGGGGGCAACGAATTAATGGAGTAAAAAACACCCGAAAGAAAGGTCAGCGGCATGATCAGGAAATTCTGGAAAGCCGCCAATTGATCGAATTTGTCCGCCCAAATCCCGGCGATCACACCAAGGCTACCGAGAATTGCCCCTCCCATCACGGCAAAAACCAGTATCCAGAACGGTTCGACAAAACTAAGTGGCGCAAACCAGGCGGTGGCAAGCAAAACGCCCGCTCCCACCACCAGTCCTCGCACCACCGACGCCACGACGTATGCGGCGTAAAACTCCATGTAGGAAATTGGCGGCAATAGAACAAAGACAATGTTTCCCGTCACCTTGGACTGGATCAGCGAGGAGGAGGAATTGGAGAAAGCGTTTTGCAGCACCGACATCATTACCAACCCGGGAATCAGGAATGCCGTATAGGCAACGCCATGGATTTGCACATGCCCTTCCAGAACATGCGAGAAAATCAGAAGATATAGCAGTGCAGTCAGCACCGGTGCCGCGACCGTTTGAGAAGCCACCTTCCAGAACCGCAACACTTCCTTGTATAAGAGTGTGGTGAAACCTCCGTATCGCATTTCAGATCGCCTGTTCATGGTGCGACCCTTGCATGACTCGGATAAAAACCTCTTCAAGATCAGGCTTGCCGATTTCGAGGCTCTCTATTCCACAACCTGCAGAGCGAATCTTTACCAGTAGCGGTTCAACTTCGTCAAAACTGTCGAAAGGTATCGACCACCAGCCGCCGCTTTCAGTGGCGCCATTCGTCAATCCAGTAGGCACCACGTCATCGGTACGGAAACGTAATGCATGTGAAGAAAAACGGCGCAGCAGCTTCTCTGTCGTATCCAGTGCCACCACGCGACCATCCTTCAGCATCGCAATTCGATTGCACAAATTTTCTGCTTCTTCAAGATAGTGGGTGGTCAAGACGATTGTGTGTCCTTCATCATTGAGACGTTTGATGAAATGCCACAAAGTCTGCCGCAATTCGACATCGACACCCGCTGTAGGCTCGTCCAGCACGATCACCGGCGGACGATGCACCAACGCTTGCGCAACCAGAACACGTCGTTTCATGCCACCGGAAAGCATACGCATGTTGGCATCAGCTTTCGATGCGAGCCCGAGGTTTTCAAGAATCTCGTCTATCCAGTCATCATTGTCGCCAATGCCGAAGTACCCCGACTGAATTTTCAACGACTCGCGAACTGAAAAGAAAGGATCGAACACGAGTTCCTGTGGCACGACTCCAAGATGACGACGCGCCGCGCGGTAGTTGGACTGGACATCGAAGCCCATGACATTGAGGGTTCCTGCATCAACACGAACCAGTCCGGCAAGTGCTGAAATCAGCGTAGTCTTGCCTGCTCCATTGGGGCCCAGCAAACCAAAAAACTCCCCGGGCTCGATTTCAAGGTCAACGTTGTCCAAAGCCCGGGTGCTGCCGAAGCTCTTGAAAACCTGCTGGACGCGAATGGCTGGTGGCATAGGGACTACTCGACAATCGACCGCATTTTTTCTTTGAACGCGGCACACGAACTCGGTACTGAAAGTCCACGGTCGGCCAATGACGTCAAGGTCATCAGACTTATCAACAGAACGTGGTCAATGCTGAGGAAGAAGATCAGCGACGCCATATACGGCGGCGAGACTCAGCATATTCTCCGGCGGATTCAGCAGGCTCAGGGTTTTACCAATGGAGTTCGCCGCACGCTTCCAGCCAAATACAACAGCCAGACAAGAGGAGTCCAAGTCTGTAACAGCGGTGAGATCAAATACGAGGCCATTGGCAGCAATCACTTCTTCACCTTCAGCCAACAATGACTTTGCGCCCGATATGACCATCGGACCGGATACCTCAACGCGATCTTCAGACTGGCGGATCACTTCTTTACAGCCACGGGCTCGATCGACTTGTTCTTTTCCTGCAACGACTTGATCAGGCCCTCGATACCGCTAGTCGACACTTGGGTAGCAAATGAGCTGCGGTAATTTGTGATCAGACTGACATCCGCGACTTCTATATCGTAGACCTTCCAGTCGGATCCGGACTTTTCAAGGTAATAATCCATCCCGATGTTCTTGCCGGCACCCGCCTGCTTTATCTCTGTGCGAACCCTGACATCGGTTTCATCCGCCTTCATTGAGAATGGCTTGTATACAACAGACTGGTCCTTGTACTCAGTCAGAGCCTTGGAGTAGGTGCGAACCAAAAGTGTTTGGAATTCATCAATCAGGATTTTCTTTTGCGCGGGAGTGGCTTTGCGCCAATTAAGAGACATTGCCATTTGCGTCATTCGCCCGAAATTGAAATGGGGCAAAATCTTCGCTTCGACCAAATCGACTGCCTTTTTGGTATTACCGGACTGGATTTCCTTGTCCTTGCGAACGATATCAAGGACATCATTGGTAACCGATTTTATCAAGACATCAGGTGCAACCGACTGAGCCACTGCAGTCGAAGCTATTGCTGCGCCGCAAAATAAAGCGAGAAGAAATTTCATGTTAAGTTCCTGAGATTGCCGAAGACCACGAGAGAGGCTCCAGATTAGAGTCCTAATTTCGCGTCGACGGGTCCACGTGCGCCACCTTAACAGTTGTTGGCGCCACCGCCTGGGTCACGGACTTTGTCAGCAGGTTTTCAGCTGTTTCCACTCCTGCCTCCAGCGAATTCTCAAATTGCTCGGTACTGGCTCTGGGTTCACGTGGCGGATTTCCGTCATAAATTAACTTGCGGCGACGCTGAAGGTAGGCATCACGTACATAAGTGTATTTATCGAGAGCGGCTTCCGAGATCACTTTGTCGGCCGACAACAAGTTTGCACGATCGTTAACCAGACGCAGTACTACGGCTACATCTCGAGTTCGTGTTGGATTGTGATTTGCCACCGGATCCGCAGAAACATCAAGCACTAGACCCACCGTGTCCCGCACTGTTCGGGGCCCGAAAACCGGGACCACGACATAGGCACCATCGCCGACACCCCAGCGCCCAAATGTCTGGCCGAAATCCTCGTCATGCTTTTCCAGACCAGCGTCAGTTGCAAAGTCGATTACACCGAGCAAGCCGATCGTGGAATTAATTGCGACGCGTCCAAAATCGCCAAAAGCCTCACTAACTTTGCCTTGCAGCAAATTATTCACGCCAATAAATAGATCCTCGATATTGCTGAAGAAGTTAGTAACGCCAGTTCTGACCGGTAAAGGCAGAACCGTTTCATAGCCCGTTGCAACAGGTTTCACGATTACGGTATCGAGACCCTCGTTGAATGCAAATATTGCCCGATTGAAGCCCTCAATCGGATCTTTAGAATTTCCAGATGTCGCGCAACCGGCCAAAAGACCGGCCGTCATCAGCGTGACTGTAATCAGTTTCAAGCGTGCTACGAATAAGATTTTCATTATTTTTCTGGCGCCTATTGACTACTTCTTGCCGTCATCGGTAGCGGCTTTATCGAACATGAACTGACTGATCAATTTCTCAAGAACAACAGCTGACTGCGTCTTCTTGATCTTGTCACCTTCCTTCAGCATTGCGGTGTCACCACCCACTTCCAAACCAATGTATTGCTCGCCCAGCAAACCCGACGTGTTGATTGTCGCAAACGTGTCGCGCGGAAACCGGTAGCGTGCATCAATCCGAATTGTCACCACAGCCTGATAGGCCTCAGGATCGAAATGAATATCTGAAACTCGCCCGACAACGACACCAGCGCTCTTGACGGCACCCCGCACCTTCAAGCCACCAATGTTATCAAATTTGGCTTGAATTGCATAAGCGTCTCCGCTGGTTGACGACGCCATATTGCCTACCTTGAGGGCAAGAAACAACAAAGCGCCCAATCCGACGGCGACGAAAAAACCGACCCAAAGGTCAAGTGTAGTACGACTCATGTCATGTCCCTGTAAACATGAAGGCGGTGAGAATAAAATCGGCAGCAAGAATTGCCAGCGACGATGTTACAACGGTACGCGTTGTGGCGCCTGAAACTCCTTCGGCGGTTGGCTCGGCATCGTAGCCTTCGAACACTGCAACCCAACTGACAATAATGCCAAACACAAAGCTCTTAATCACACCGTTGAGAATATCCTGGCGAAAATCGACGGATGCCTGCATTTGCGACCAGAATGAGCCTTCATCGACTCCGATCAGTTGCACACCCACCAAATAGCCGCCAAATATCCCCATTCCAGAAAATAATGCGGCAAGGAGGGGCATCGAAATCACGCCGCCCCAGAAGCGCGGAGCGACCACGCGGGCAATGGGATCGACTGCCATCATCTCCATGGCGGAAAGCTGCTCGGTCGCCTTCATCATCCCGATTTCCGCCGTAATCGCCGAACCTGCGCGACTGGCAAACAAAAGCGCCGCCACTACTGGGCCGAGCTCACGCACTAGTGACAGTGAAACGAGAACACCGAGCGCCTCGGTCGAACCGTAGCGTTGAAGGGTGTCATACCCCTGAAGACCAAGCACCATTCCCACAAACATGCCCGAAACCAGAATGATGATCAGGCTCAAAACGCCGGTGAAATAGATTTCCCGTATCGTCAGATGAATGCGCCTCAGCGAGGTTCCCGAATGCATCAGAACTGCAAGAAAGAAGCGACTGGCGTATCCGAGCCGCCAGACCCGCCCGGTAACTTGTTGCCCTAGACTGCGCAGCGCTTCTGCGATTCGGTTATCCACGATGTCCCACGCTTTCCATCAATTCTTCTCCATACGGACGCGAAGGATACTGGAAAGGTACAGGGCCATCAGCTTCACCCCATACAAACTGATGTACGTAAGGGACTTCAGAGTGTTTCATTTCTTCCGCAGTGCCTTCCGCAACAATCTTGCCTTCTGAAACAAAATACACGTAGTCGACAATCTTTAAGGACTCCTGAACGTCATGTGTCACCACTATGGAACTGGCACCCAAGACATCATTGAGCTTGCGGATCAGCTCTCCGATAATCGATAGTGAAATCGGATCGAGACCGGCAAAGGGCTCGTCGTACATGATCAGCATGGGATCGAGTGCGATCGCGCGTGCCAAGGCAACCCGACGTGCCATACCACCGGAAAGTTCCGCCGGCATCAGACCATGTGCGCCGCGCAGACCCACTGCATGCAGCTTCATCATCACCAGATCATGAATCAGACTTTCCGGTAGATCAGTGTGCTCACGCATCTGAAATGCAATATTGTCGAACACCGACATATCAGTAAAAAGGGCGCCGAACTGGAACAACATTCCCATGCGGCGACGCAGATTGTAGAGGCCACGCCCATCAAGTTCATGCACAACCTGCCCCCCAACCCTTACTTCACCGGATGTTGGCTTCAGTTGGCCTCCGATCAAACGCAGTGTTGTGGTCTTGCCGCAGCCTGAACTTCCCATGACAGCAACAACCTTGCCCCGTGGAATCTTCATATTGATTCCCGTAAGGATCGGACGGTTGTCGTACGAAAAGTTCAGATCTCGGATTTCGACAAGTGATTCCTGGGACATAGTCACGCCGGGAATCCCGGTCAATTTGGGAGCAGCGAATTTTACCAGAACCCCCACGTCGATCAAACTGCCTCAGCCGACGAAGAACGGGGTAAACCACTGCTACTAGCGGATTGGGCCACACCGACTTTCCGCTATGATGCCCAGATCAATTTACCCAAAATCTCTACTTGACCGCTCTTAACAGCAAAACAGGGCTGCTGATTGTCGACGACGACCCCTTGATCGCCGACGCGTTAGGCTATTTTCTTGGGCGCGACTACGCCGTAAGTACCGCATCGACTCGTGTTGAAGCCATTGAGCTGCTGCGCAGCGGGGAAATATCCCCGGCATTGGCCCTGATTGATCTCGGCCTACCGCCTACACCCCATCGCCCCGATGAAGGTTTTGCACTGATTGCCGACATTCTCGCGCACGCACCGGAAACGCGAATCGTTGTACTTTCCGGACAGAGCGACGAACTTAACGCACGGCACGCTCGCGCGCTCGGCGCAACCGATTTTGTGGCCAAGCCGGCGGATCCGGACTACCTGCGAAGCCTTATCCGCCGTGTGTTGTCTTTTAGAGACACAACGGCTGAAGTAGACGATGGCCTGATCGGCGAAAGCGCGCCCCTACAAAGGCTGCGGGCTCAGCTCAGGCAGTTCGCGAATTCACCCTTCCCAGTGCTGATTGAAGGCGAGTCAGGAAGTGGCAAGGAATTAGCTGCGGCCGCCCTTCATACGCTATCAGAGCGTTCAGCAAAACCCTATTTGGCTCTAAATTGCGCGGCAATCTCGCCCAATCTTGTAGAAGCTACTTTGTTCGGCCATAGTAAGGGAGCGTTTACAGGCGCCGCCGGTCCGCGTGCCGGATATTTTGAAAATGCTTCTGACGGCACGCTATTTCTTGATGAAATAGGTGAGCTTCCCTTGGATCTGCAGCCAAAACTCTTGCGCGTTCTCGAAAACGGTGAGTTTCAACGAATAGGCGAAACCCAAGCCCGATATTCGTCAGCACGCATAGTCGCTGCGACCAATCGGGATTTGAAAAAGGAAGTTCGCGAAGGTCGCTTCAGGGCGGATCTCTATCATCGACTGTCCGTATTCACAGTAGCCATTCCGCCGTTGCGCGATCTGGGCGACGATCGAATTCGCCTTCTCGAACATTTTCGTACGATATATGCCGGTCAGGCTGATTTGTCGCCTTTCCGCCTGACAGAGGAAGCGACGAAACGTTTTCTGACTTACGGATTTCCAGGAAACATCCGCGAACTTCGCAATATCGCGATTCGGCTGACAACCAAGCTCGCGGGGAAAGAGGTTAGCCTACCCGATCTTGAAAACGAGCTTGATCTTGGAAATGAGTCACTTCCAATTGGGGCACTACCGGCACCAACACTGGAAAGCAAGGCCGAACTTATGGCGATTGCCCGCAACGATATCCAGAGTCGTAATGACTTTGACCTGAACATCACGCTGAGCCGCTGGGAAGAGGCCTACATCGCGGCTGCGCAGGAACTCTCACATGGGAATATGAGCCAGGCGGCGCGCTTACTCGGAGTAAACCGCAGCACGCTTTACAATCGTATTGAAACCCTTGCGCGCGAAAAGCGCTCGTCTTAGCTATATGCGACGGATCGCCTAATCAAAATGTATCGCGAACACTTCGGACTCAACGAATCGCCTTTCCGCATCACTCCTCATACCGACTTCTTCTTTGATGGGGCCAATCGCGGTGCAACGCTTGACGCGCTGATTTACGCGATCACACACGATGAAGGCATTGTCAAAGTCAGCGGTGAGGTTGGAAGCGGGAAAACCATGCTCTGCCGAGTGCTGATGGAGCGGCTGCCGGAAAACGTCACAATCATTTATCTGGCCAATCCGTCCCTGTCAAGAGACGATATTCTGTTCGCCATCGCTGACGAACTTGGCCTGGATATTTCAGAAAGCGCCCGGACTTCAGCGGTAATGCGCGCCCTGCACGATCACCTGATCGAATCCTATGGAGAAGGCCGTCAAGTCGTAGTGCTGGTCGACGAAGCTCACGCCATGCCGGTGGATACGCTCGAAGAAATCCGCCTGTTATCGAACCTGGAGTCTAAACGCTCCAAATTGTTGCAATTGG
>JAIPCS010000098.1 GCA_021738105.1 Sulfuritalea sp. | reverse complement strand
CGCCGCATGGCCACGCACAACCGCTTCTTCGCCACTCTGGGCGAAGTGCTCACCGCAGCCGAAAAATGCTTCGACCGCTGGCGACAACCCAATTCAGTGCTGCGTAGATTATGCGGCATTATTTAAGACGCTATGTTTAGCTCGTTTCCGGCTTAATTCCGACAATCTGATTCGAACCATGCCCAATAGTTCGGTCCACCGGACTTTCGACTCCGTTCAAGCAACAATGTGATGGCAGGTTTTGCATTTCTGTGCTGTCAATCAGATACTCCGGTTTCCGCTCGTCTGCCGGAAAACTACTACATAGTGCTCATTTTGTTACGATCTTCAGCGTGCCCGGCTTTGGCCGCTTCCCTTGGGTAGTAGTTGCACTTGAACGATTTCATTCCTGGCCATCGAGTAACTTGCCGGCCCGCGATGAAGTCTTGAGGAGAGTTTCTGATGAAGCGATACGTACTGACCTTGATCAGCCTGTTTTGCATGTCTGCGGGCAACGCCATGGCTTGGAGCAATCATACTTATGCGGCCTATCGGGTATTCGAAAAAATGCCTGAGGTGGCAACGGCCGCGCTAGTCAGGGTGGAACCGCTCGAAACCTTCCTGAAGGCGCAGGAGCGCTCGATTGAGAGCTTGCTGATCCGGCAGGAAGGGTGGGCCAAGGCGAATCTTGCGGTATATCCTCCGCGCCCGGCGGAACTGGTGTTCAAAGCCGACCCGACGCAAAGTGATGCAGCGCGCCGCCAGGCGTTTTTGAAAGCAATACGGGTGGCTCCCGACAGCAGGTTCGCGCTGTACCTGCAAGCCGATCCCCGGGATCCTGAGCCGGAGGCCTCCAGCTTGTTGAAGCATGCAGAGGTGAATACACTGCCTGAGCAGGCCCATTCCACACGCCGTTTTGTCAGCATCAACCCCGGACAGTCAGTTGCGGCGCTGGCCGTGTTGGCGTCGGCTACCGACGAACCCGATTATGGTCTGGACATCAATTTATGGTCGGATAGTCCGTCCGAGTGGGGTAAAACCTACGGATTCGGCGCGCTGCCTTTTGGCAATCCGGCGTTGTACTTCTCTACACAGGCGCCGTTTCACATGGGCTTCTATCATGAAGACCGTGTGATCTATATGGCGGCGCCGTTTCTCAAGAAAACATTCCCACTGATGCGCGTTCATCAGTACAGCGCCCTGGCTGCGCTGGCTTTTCGGACTGGACACGCCTACTGGGGTTGGCGATTTACGGGTCTGGCATTGCACTATGTGCAGGACTTGACGCAGCCTTATCATGCCAGTGTGTCACCGGGAAATTCATCGCTGAAACTTATTGGTATCAATATGCTGGCGATGGCCGGCTTTCCACGACTGAAAAACGAAATGATTGTCCTGCTGTCGAATCGCCATTTGGCGCTGGAAAAATACCAGAATCAACTGATCTACAACGCAACGCGGACGAAACAGGATACGGCACTGGAACAGGCGCTAAACAACGATAAAAAGGATTCTACTTATGCGGCTTGGTCCGATCTTTACCCGCGCGATGTCGTGAGTAGCCAATCTCACGGGTTCGGAGTACGACTTACCGATATTCTGGTAGAAACCCTGCCAGCTCATTACGTCTCGGATCCATCATTTGATTTCGGCGTAAAAGAGTCTGAAATCGATCTGCTGGCTGAACTCGCCAAACTCGACAGTGTCCGGCGTGGAAAACTCGATGCCGTTACGGTTGAGTTGATGAGCAATTTCGGTACCCACAGTCGAAACTTGGTTCGTGGAGTGTTAAAGGCGGCAGCCAAACCTTAGTCAAGACCGCTTAGCGTCATTAGAGGAATACCCCAACGACGACCCTTTGAAGGTCCATGTGAGCTGCAAGGTGGTTTCGGTTTAACCGGCCGAGTTTTACGACTTTCGGCGTTATTTGGATTTCATCACCCAGACGCCGTTCCAGTCAACGCCAGGAGGCTCGGCTACAAAATGGTCGCAACGCTCGATGTACATCGTTGCCGCCGCGTCATTCGCGTTAAGCGCGAGGACTTCGCGAAATTCCCCCTTGGCATCATCCCACTTCTGTTGGCGGAATTTCTGTAGGCCGGCCTTGAAATGGCGTAATGCATCCGTCATCTGGGGGTAACTTTCCTCGGTATGGTAGTCGAGAATTTCGTAGATCGCGACCGGCTGGGTTTTGCCTTTCACCACAACCAGGTCGAGCTCCCGACTGTAGTAGGTCCCTCGAAGCGCCTTGTACGTGAATTCGCTGATCAGAATATGGGCACCGTATTGCTTGCACGCTGATTCCAACCTTGCTGCAAGGTTTACGCCGTCACCGATGATGGTGTAGTCCATGCGCTTCTTCGAACCGATGGTTCCCGACACGACGTTGTCAGTGTTGAGTCCGATACCGATGTCGACGGGTAACTTTCCTTCGCTTAGGCGCTGCGTGTTCCATGCCCACAATTCGCTGATCATGGCAATTGATGTGCGTACCGATCGGTCGGCGTCGTCGTCGTGGGCAACGGGAATACCGAAGGCTGCCATGATTGCGTCGCCGATGAACTTGTCGAGGAAGCCGGCTTCGCGCTGAATACAATCAACCATCAGCGTGAAGTATTCGTTTAGCAGAGCTACCGTGCCTTGGGCGCCAAGCTGTTCGGTGATCGTGGTAAAGCCTCGGATGTCCGAAAACAGCACGGTCGCCTGAACGTTCTTGCCACCCAGGGTATCAGCGCCGTCAGCCAGCATCTGGTCGGCAATGCCCGGATCCATGAGGCGCGACATGGTTGACCGCATGCGCTTCTCGTTGGATATGTCCTCGAGCATCAGCATCGAGCCAAGGCGTTTCTTCTCCATCGAAAGAAGAGGCAACGCGGTGAGATTCACTGAGAGTTTGTCTACGCCGACAGCGAGTTCGGCCTCCATTGTCATTTCGCTGGTTTGTGTTTCACCTACGCGCTTGAGTTTCTCCTGTACCCAGATATTGTCGCCGGCGAAGAACTCGGCTGCCGGTTTGTGCAGAATCTGGGCTGGCGTTACTTTCAGGATGCGCAGGCCGGCAGCATTGCACGTAGCGATCTTCTCGCCTTCATCCAGCGTGATGGCTGCGTTGGACATTGACTCCAGCATCGCGTCGTTGTAATTCTTCATGTTCTGAACGTCGGCAAACAGTTTGGCGTTTTCAAGCGCGATCGAAATCTGTGCCGTAAAAGCTCTGAGTCGCGATTCGTCCTCACTGCTGAAGGGCCCGCCGCGCTTGTTCAGCACCTGAGTTACGCCGATGACCTTGCCATGTTTGTTGGCGATTGGAACGCACAGAATCGACCGGGTGAAATATCCCGTTTTTTTGTCAAACGCCGGATTGAAACGCAGGTCGGCATAGGCGTAGGGGATATTGATGGCCTTGCCCGAGGTGAAGACGGCGCCGGCAATACCCAGATGATTAGGTAGCCGGATCTGCACCGATTCGAGACCCTGACCCACTTCAGACCAGAGTTCATTGGTTTTTTCATCGTTCAGAAACAGGGTCGAGCGCTCGGCGTTCAGCAAGCGTGTCGCTTCACCCATGACTTTCTGCAGCAGGGATCCGAGTTTGATGTCCGCGGTGACTTCGGACACGACATCGATGAATTCCATTTCCTGGCGGCGAATGGCCTGCATGCGCTCGATGAACTGTGCGCTTTGCAGCGCCAGAGTGCCCTGGCTGGTCATGGCTTCGAGCAGATTGAGATCCTGCTTGGTAAATTTTCCGGTGCGCTTGTTGAGCGTTTGCGCGACGCCGATGATTTCGCCTTTTACTGTCTTGATCGGTACGCAGAGGATATTGCGCGTGGTGAATCCAGTCTGTTCGTCGATGGAGCGATTGAAGCGGTCGTCAGCGTAGGCGTCTGCAATGATCAGCGCCTCACCAGCGGTATAGACATAACCCGCTACACCGCTGGTATTGAGAATGCGTATCTCGCGTTGAATATTTCCCTGTGCAACGCGGGAATACAGTTCATTGGTGTCGGGATCGTTGAGGAATAGCGATCCTCGTTCGGCATTCAGTTCGCTGGTGGTCATTTCCACCAGTGCCTGCAAGACCTCGTCGAGTGTGCCGTAGCCTGCCATACGGCGCGTCACTTCCAGCAGCAACTCCAGATGACGCAGGCGACGACGGCCTTCCTGGTCACGCTCGGTCGGCTTTCGTTTGATACTTGGGGGGTCGGTAGCTTGGTCCATTGTTTTCCCGCTCACGTGCGGCGCATGGCTTCGATCTGGTCGCGCAAGGCCTGAATGGTTTGTTGCAATTGTGCTCCCTCGTCGGCGAACAGCGAGCGCTCATGGCTGAGTGAGTTGCTCCGCTCGATTTGAGCCAGTTCCAGGCTCTCGCGCAAGCCGCTGACGGTTTGTCGAAGCTGTGCGATTTCACCTTGAGCACTGACCAAGGCCATACGAACGGCATTGTCCGTATCTGCTCGTGCACGCTCAAGTTCATCGCGCAAGGCGGCTGATGTCGCCTTCAATTGTTGCATCTCATTGTGGCCTGCGACGCGCTCCAACTGCACTGCATGATCTCGCTCTGCGCGTGAGTGCTCAAGTTCGTCACGCAAGGCGGCGGCCGTGGCCTTGAGCATCTGCGCTTCCTGGCTGGCAGCGACGCGCTCCTGCTGTACTGCTTTTTCACGTTCGGTCCGGGCGAGTTCCAACTCGTCCCGAAGGGCGCCGACCGTTGTTTTCAACTGTGCTATTTCGGCGGTATAGGCTTGGGTGATACGCACAGTGACGGCCTGAATTTCCGCGTGGGTGGCCTCGAGTTCCGTACGCAGAGCGATCACCGTTCGCTTCATGTCGCGCGACTCGGCCTGGGCCAGAACGAGTTCCTCTTCCAGTGTAGAGACGGCGGATGTCATCATGCGGCAATAGTAGTAATTCTCTGAGGATACAAAGGCATCCTAAGGCAAATATTTTGGCCTTTTGCAAGGGTTGACCGTCGTTTCATGGCATTCATCGATCGTGCGGGCTCGATAATACGCTTACCTTGGTAATCTTATCAGCCATGATTCCAGCGCGGGTTGCTTTGGCTTTGAGTGACAATGAAAATTGGAATGGTATGAAAACAAACGGTAGGCGATATTTTCTTGGCGCCAGCCTTGCTCTTGGCGCAACCTGGATCGCTCGTCCATCGCTCGCGGCACTCTTGCCACCCAGCCGGGGGCGACGGGTGGTCATTGTCGGCGGCGGCTGGGGGGGGCTGACAGCAGCGCGTCACCTGCGAGCGATGGCCCCCGAACTGGAGGTTGTCCTGATTGAGCGAAATGGGGAATTTCGGTCACTGCCCCTAAGCAACAAATGGCTGGTTGGCTTGGGACAGGAAAGCGGTCGTGGCCATGATTATGCTTCCATCGCCCGCGCTCATGGCTATATGCGAGTGACTGCGGACGTCAATACCATCGACCGCGAATCGAGACGGGTCCTTACCGCGAAGGGAAGCATTGATTATGACTGGCTGATTCTCGCCGTTGGCATACGCTATGACTACAAGCCCTGGTTTGGTGACGATCACAAAGCTGAAATGCAGTCGCGTCGAGACTATCCGGCAGGTTTTGTATCCGGTGAGCTGGATGTGCTGAAACGGAAGCTGACGAACTTCAAGGGCGGCGATTTTGTCCTGACCATTCCACCATCGCCTTATCGCTGTCCTCCTGTTCCCTATGAGCGGGCAGTGATGATTGCATGGTGGTTCCGGCAAAAAGGCGTCAAGGGGAAAGTCGTCATTGTCGACCCGGGCCCTGGTATGCAGGCTTTTAACCGGGTATTCGCCGATCGCTATGGTAACGGGATCGTGCACCTGACCCATGCCTCGGTCATCGCGGTCGATCCCTTCAAGAAGACCATAACTACCGAGTTTGATGAATTGCATTTTGACGATGGCATGTTGATGCCGGCGCAACAGGCTGGTGATCTGGTTTGGCAGGCCGGGTTGATCGAGCGGGACGGCAAAGGCAAGGCTACTGGCTGGGCAGCGGTAGATCCGGTACGTCATCACGCGATTGATGATGACCGGGTATTTCTGATCGGTGATCTGATCGGCAAGGTTTCAACGCTTTTCGGGCACTACCCGAAAAGCGGCCATCTGGCCAATCGGCTTGGAAGAATCGTCGCGGCGGAAATTGCCGGCCGTTCTCGCGGCAAGCAGCCCGAGCCTCAACTGCCGGAAAGTGTTTGCCACGTCTATACGGATGTCGATCCGATGGAGCGTGTGCGCATCGACGCTAACTACCGCTTTCGCGGCGATGGTGCGATCTCCCAGTCGGTAAGTCAGACGTCTGATCCACAGCCCCGCGGAGAGGATGTCGTTTGGGCAAAGTCGATGTACGCCGACTTTCTTGCACCGGATTGATCTGAGAAAACCGTCGTGGAAACCCTCGGTTGCGGCTAGTGGCGGGCGAAGATGCTGGTGCTGCCGTCCGATTCCACCAAGAGGGTGTTGTACGCTTCACGGCGGATATCCTTCTCCCGACCTCCATTGTCGAGGATGACGCAGGCGGTCTCGCAGACAGGATTGGAAATCTCTCGTCCTGGTGTTCCCCGAACCAGCCCCGGCACCGCCAGACCTCGTGCCGTCGGCTTTTCCTTGAGCAATTGGAGCACGTCCTCAATCGGCACAAATCCCTCGAGGAAGTAGCCGGCGACCGTTGCGGTGTGGATCGATTCCAAGTCTGAAGGCACATTCAGCCAGCGCTTCAAGCGTGGCATATTGGCGATCAGCGTTTCCTTCATGGTGACTTTGAAGCCGCCTTTTCGCAGGTGATCTGCCCAATCAATACAGGACAGACAGGGGCTGGGGGCATAGATCACCACGGGCGGAAGTTCGACCGGGGTCTGCGCCTGTGCAATCAGCGATAAAGCAGTCAGAAACGCAACCAGCGTCAGGGTGCTGCGCATGACTAGCAGGCTTTACCCGGTTTGCAGCCCTTGAGCATCCAGATTGACACCACGCCGGCAAACTCGTCGGCGCGAACCTTGCGTGCCAGGCTCAGTACATCGCGACCTGCATCAGTCTTGAGCAGAGGGTCGGCACCGGCCTGAAGCAGGGGGATGGCATGTTGGGTGCGTGTAGAAAACGCCGCCATGTGCAGGGGCGTCCGACCATCCTTGTCGCGGGCATTGACCTTGGCTCCGGCGGCAATCAAGGCGGCCAGTGGCCCCCCGTCCAGATTCATCGCTGCGTAGTGCAACGGAGTTGCACCCAGCTCTGTTCTCGCATCACGACTCTTCGGGTCGGTCTTGAGTATCCTTTCGACATCCTGCCGGGTACCCATGCGGGCCGCATCGTGAATCGGAAGCTCGTTTTTGCCCAGAAGAGTATCAGCCGGCAGAACGAGGGAGGAGTACAGAAAGCAACTCAGAATCAGGGACAGCTTTAAATAGCGTTTGGCGATCATGTTCGTCTTTCGGCGGTAGTGGCAACATCAGGTTTGGCGGTGAGCACCGCAAATACTGCGTGTCGCCCCGCACTTGCGGGACTCCTGGCGCCCAAGACAGGAATCGAACCTGTGACCTACCGCTTAGGAGGCGGTCGCTCTATCCACTGAGCTACAAGGGCAAGGCACGAATTTTACCTGCTCGCCTATAATCCTGCATTCCTTTCCCGGCTTTACTCCCGTGCCATTTCTGACTCTTGATCGTGCCTGCCTGGCCTACGGGCATGTCGCGCTGCTGGACCACGCTGCCCTGCAAATTGATGCAGGCGAGCGCATCGGACTGATCGGCCGCAACGGCAGCGGCAAGTCCAGTCTGCTCAAAGCCCTGACCGGCCTCGGCTCGCTTGACGATGGTGAAGTGTGGCGGGAGCCCGGACTCAGCATTGCCTATGTGCCGCAGGAACCCGAGTTCGCCACCCACGATACGGTATTCGAAGCCGTTGCTGCGGGATTGGGCGATATCGCCCGGATTTTGGCCGAGTACCACGAGGTCACCCACAAAGTCGGCGCTGGCGATACGGCAACCATGGACCGCATGCAGGCCTTGCAGACGCAGTTGGAAGCCAATGACGGTTGGCGCTTGAGTTCGCGTATCGAGCAGGCTATATCGCGTCTGGCGCTCGATGGCGACGCCCGCGTCGATGAACTCTCCGGTGGCGGAAAAAAACGCGTGGCACTGGCCCGTGCATTGGTCGCAGAACCGCGATTGCTGCTGCTCGATGAGCCGACCAATCACCTCGATGTCGACGGCATTCTTTGGCTGGAAGATCTGCTGCGTGACTACCAGGGCGCGGTCATGCTCATCACTCACGACCGGGTATTTCTTGACGGCGTAGCGACGCGCATCCTTGAACTCGATCGCGGCAAGCTGGTGAGTTTCCCCGGCAGCTTTGTCGAGTACCAGCAGCGCAAGGAATTCATGCTCAACGAAGAGGTGCTGGCCAATGCCCGCGCCGACAAGATGCTGGCGCAGGAAGAAATCTGGATTCGCAAGGGTGTCGAAGCGCGCCGCACGCGTAGTGTGGGTCGCGTGCAGCGCCTGGAGCAATTGCGTCTGGCACGGGCGGCACGGCGCGAGCAGATGGGCAAGGTGGATTTCAAAGTGGTGCGTGGCGACGCTTCGGGCAAGCTGGTTGCGGAGCTCGAGAATGTCAGTAAAAGTTTTGGCGACAAGCGCGTCGTACAGGATTTTTCCTGTCGCATCCAGCGTGGTGACAAGATCGGCCTGATCGGCGCCAACGGTACCGGCAAGACCACCTTGCTGCGTCTGATCCTGGGTGAGCTGGCTGCCGATGCCGGGAAAGTACAGCTGGGCAGCAAGATCGAGGTCGCCTACTTCGACCAGTTCCGCACCCAGCTTGACCCGGAAGCGCCCTTGAGCGAAGTCATCAGTCCCGGCTCGGACTTTGTCGAGATCGGTGGTTCGAAAAAGCATGTGATCGGCTATCTCGAAGACTTCCTGTTCGCGCCGCAACGCGCCCGCTCACCGGTCAAATCGCTTTCCGGCGGTGAGCGCAACCGATTGTTGCTGGCGCGGCTGTTCGCCCGGCCGGCCAATGTGCTGGTGCTGGACGAACCGACCAACGATCTCGATATCGAAACCCTGGAACTGCTTGAAGCTTTGTTGCAGGATTACTCGGGCACGGTGTTTCTGGTCAGCCACGACCGGGCGTTTCTCGACAACGTGGTGACGCAGACCATTGCGAGCGAGGGCTCGGGACACTGGAAGGAATATGTAGGGGGGTACAGCGACTGGCTGCGACAGCGGCCGGCGGGTGTCGCGGCACGGTTTGATGCCGGGGGAGGCGCAGACAGCAAGCAGCAGATAAAAGTCGGCGCTGGCGAGACGGCAAAAGCCAAGCCTGCCGCGCGAAAAAAACTCAGTTTCAAGGAACAGCGCGAGCTGGAACAATTGCCTGATCGCATCGCGGCCCTGGAGGCCGAGCAGGCCGACTTGCAAGCACGCCTGGCGGATCCGGCTTTTTATCAGGGGCCCGCAGAACCCCTGCAGCAGCTTCAAATCAGGCTGGCAGCCATTGATGTCGAGCTGGACGCCGCCTTGCTGCGCTGGGAAACTCTGGAAGCCAAGTCCTGAAAGCTCTGGCTGGGCTTGAAAAGGACTTTTTTTCAAAGTCTCGAGCGGAATCCTCTGGATATAGTCTCACCCGTGTCAGTCGGGCGTCATTCAGGTGGGTTGCCCGGCAGTCATTCGCCAATCGAGGAAGGGGAAGCTTGTGGTCGTCATCAACGGAAATCGCACCACTGCCATCGTCATTCGCCATCGAGGTGATCGGGTCACGCTGGTGCCGATGAAGAGCGGCAAGCTGAGTGCACAAACCGTCAATTTCGAAGACTTTCGCCGCGACTGGAGAGAGACGGGCTATGCCTTGTCTCAGGGCCTGACGACATTTCTGGCGCATATCATGAAAAAGGGTGGCTCAATGGAGGTGGTCAAGGGTCTGGAGAAACTTGCCGCCCGCGATCGATTCGTTGTTGCCAGCCTGTTCTGAATCAGACTCCTGCCGCTGCACGGGCGCGCTGGCAGGCGTGGTTTGACGGTACGGCACTGCCCAATCCAGGCAAGATAGGCGTTGGCGTGCTGTTGCTCTCTCCCGACGGGGTGCGCACCGAGGAATCACGCCTGATGCCGAGCATGGGTTGCAACAACGAGGCCGAACTGTATGCGCTTTGTGTCGCGTTGGAACTCAGTTTTGAAGCGGGTTCCCGGCATCTCGTATTGCGTGGCGACAGCGCTGTCGGCCTCAGCTATGTCAGCGGCTCCGATACAACAAAAATTCAGCGGCTGCTGGTTCTGGTAGAGCGGGCGCGCGAATCACTGCAGCGATTCGATGAGGTGCAAATGATATGGATTCCACGCCATCGCAACGGGGACGCGGATCGCTTGGCGCGGCAGGCTCTGGGTTTGGCGGAAAAGCCGCGCCAGAGCGCACGACGTCGGCGCGGCAGGAAATGATCATTCAATTGAAACAGAGCGAGAAGCCCGCATCCGCTATGATCGACAGGCTTGAAACATGGGAGAAATTGTTTTGGGAATACTGACAAACATCGTTGCCGCCGAGGAAGATGAATACTCTGCCGTCGGGGACTCTGCGCACCCGGTAGACGAATGGAGCGGTATCGAACGCCGAAATATTGATACGGCCAAAATAGTCACGCTGCATTGCCTGCTCACCGGTGACGAATTCGAAGATGCGGCTGGTCAGTATGAGCCGGTCTATATCGGTGACGAAAACGGCATCGTGCTGCGAATGGCCGACGAGGTCACGGAGCGTCTGGCAACGCTCGATGAAGACGCGCTCGAACTGATTGGAGAAGAACTGGCAGCCACTGAGGAATTCGAGCAGGAACAGTGGGACAGCGAAGAAGTGAAAGCCATGGTGATGGAACTTGCCGATTTGGCGCGTCTTGCCGATTCGCAAGGGCAGGTGCTGCTGGTCTGGATGCATCCGCTGCTGACCTGAAGCGGCGGATTGAACACAACGATGACATCAAGCAAGACCTGGTTCGTTTACCTGATCGAGTGTACCGACGGCAGTCTCTATACCGGGATTACCGTCGACCTTGAATCACGGTTTCAGGCCCACCGGCAGGGCAAGGGTGCGCGCTATACACGCGCCCATCCACCTGTGAAAATACTGGGCGCGGAAGCCCATTCCGATCGTTCGTCCGCCTCGAAAGCCGAGTTCCGTATCAAGCAGCTGACACCTATGCAAAAGCGCGCTCAGGCCGCCCGGATGACGTGCTTTCCATCCGTTACCGGCAACCACAAAATCAGTGCGCGATGATTGTTTTCTCGCACGCCAACAGCTATAGCGCGCTGACGTATCGTCAGTTGTTTGACGGCTGGCGAGCGGCAGGTCATGAAGTGGCGGCGGTTGAGCACTTTGGTCACGATACGCAATTCCCTGTCGATCGAAGCTGGCGTGGCATGACGCACCAGTTGACCACGCTGATCGATAGCTTGCCCGAGTCCGGGCTATGGCTGGTCGGACACTCGATGGGTGGCTATCTGAGTCTGCTCGCGGCCGGCCAACGCCCGAAACGGGTACGAGGCATCGTCTTGCTGGACTCACCCGTTGTCTATGGATGGAAAGCCGGACTGGTCACGATAGCGAAGGCGGCTGGAATGATGCAGCGCCTGTCTCCGGCTTTCCAGGCGGTAAAGCGCCGGGATCGCTGGCCCGATCTCGGTGAAGCGCATCGGCATTTCGCCAGAAAGCCCATGTTCGCCAGCTGGCATCCGGAAATATTGGGCGACTATATTCGTTTCGGAACCGAGCCGGATCCTGCCGACAGAACGGGGACGGAACGCCGCCTGAAGTTTCGACCCAACATCGAAGCGGAAATCTATGCAACCGTTCCGCATCGGCTGGTGTCCTATTTACGCCTGCATCCGCCCGGCGGCCCTATCGCTTTCATCGGTGGGAATCATTCGCATGAAATCAATCTGGTCGGCATGAAGGCGACTCAACAGGTCACGCAGGGACGCGTCAGCTGGCTCGAAGGCTCCCATCTGTTTCCGTTTGAGCGACCCGATGAAACCGTGCGGGAGGTACTGGACTGGATGGCAAAGCTGGACGTGTTGCGGGCCTGAGTAGCGGCCAAAAAAAACCCGGCGCTTGCCGGGCTTTTTTACTTGCTGCAAAACGTCGTCTAGCTGTTAAGTTGCAATAGGTTGTTCCCGCCAAGACGAGAAGCGGGAGGCTTGTATCCGAGGGCCGAGTGAGGTCGGCGGGAGTTGTAGTAAGCCAGGAAGGCGGGCAACCAAGCCGTGCGCTCAGCGCTGTTGGCG
>JAIPCS010000097.1 GCA_021738105.1 Sulfuritalea sp. | reverse complement strand
CTCGGCGCTGGCGAGACGGCTCGGAATTCTCGGCGCTGGCGAGACGGCTCGGAATTCTCGGCGCTGGCGAGACGGCTCGGAATTCTCGGCGCTGGCGAGACGGCTCGGAATTCTCGGCGCTGGTGATACGGCGAGGTCTAGAATTGTCCGGCTGCAATTTCGTCAGTCTCGCCGGAGAATTCATGTGCTAGACCCGAAGATCTATTTCACCCGCTCGCTGGCGCGACTTGAAACCTTGTTCGGGCGCGGGCTGGTGGTGTCCATGAGCATCATCCTTTTGCTCGGGCTGACCGCAGGCATTGGTGCGTTCGCTTTTTTCAATACGGCGGCGCCCACCACTCTGACGATGACCAGCGGACCCGTGGGCAGCAGTTTTCATCGCAACGCCGAGCGCTACCAGAAAATTCTCGCCCGCGAAGGCGTCAAGCTGAAAATCCTGCCTTCGGAAGGCTCCACCGAGAACCTGAAACGACTGACGACTCCGAAAGGAGATACTGATGTTGGCTTCGTCCTGGGGGGAGTCGCTACCGATTCCGACATCAACACCCTGATGTCGCTTGGCAGTGTCGCCTTTCAACCGCTGATGATTTTCTATCAAGGTGAGCCCAAACGACTGCTATCGGAATTCGCGGGCGCGCGACTCGACATCGGCGCTGTCGACAGCGGCACGCGAGTGCTGGCACTGCAACTGCTCAAACTCAACGGCATCGACGCCAAGGGCGCGCCGGGCTTTGTCGAGGTGGACAGCAAGGATCCGGTCGAGGCGCTGCGTGAAAAACGCGTGGATGCCTTGTTCGTGATGGGTGACTCGACTTCGTCCGCGGTGATGCGTACTTTGCTGCGAACACCCGACGTACATCTGTTCGATGTCGCCCAGGCCGATGGTTATATTCGTCGCATCAGCTACCTGAACAAACTTCTTCTGCCCAAAGGCACCCTTGATTTCGGCAAGAACATCCCGGATCAGGACGTGAATCTGATTGGTCCGACTGTCGAGCTGATTGCCCGTGATGATCTGCACCCGGCATTGTCGGATTTGCTGCTGGAGGCCGCCCGGGAGGTGCATGGTCGCCCCGGTTTGTTCAGAAAAAACGGGGAGTTTCCTCAGCCGCTCGAACACGAATTTCACCTGAGCCCGGACGCCACCCGCTATTACGCTTCGGGAAAGACGTTTCTTTACCGCACCTTTCCGTTCTGGGTGGCGAGCCTGATCGCACGGACGCTTGCGGTGCTCGTACCCTTTGCGCTGTTGCTGATTCCGGGCTTGAAGATTGCGCCGGCAATTTATCGCTGGCGCATCGAGTCCCGCATTCATCGCTGGTACAAGGTCCTGTTTGATCTGGAACGCGACGCTTTCGAGACCACAAACCCCGATCGTCTAGCCGAGTTGTTGCAGCATCTGGATCGCATCGAGGCTGCCGTGAATCGCATCGTGGTGCCCGCTTCCTTCGGCGATCTGTTCTACGCCCTGCGCGCCGATGTGAGCTTTGTCCGCAGCGGTTTGCTGGCAAAGCAGGCACGGTCGACCGGCGTATCGCCGGCGGATGCGGCCTTGGTCCGTGAAACTTGAGTCTGGCGGGGAACGAATATCGCCATCAATGGCAGAATGCAGAATTCACGGAGGCTCGATCATGACCATCTCGATGTACGAAGCCAGCGCACCGCGCCTGGCCAACATGTTGCGTAATCTCGACGCCATCCTCGCCAAGGCGCAAGCTCATGCACTGGCGAAAAAAATCGATCCATCCGTTCTGCTGGGGGCGCGCCTTTTTCCTGACATGCTGCCGCTGCTGAAACAGGTTCAGATCGCCGCCGATCATGCCAAGGGCGCCACCGCGAGGCTGGCGGGTGTCGACGTGCCCCGCTTCGAGGATACCGAGCAAAGTTTCGAGGATCTTCACACCCGCATCGCCAAGACCATTGCCTTCGTGGAATCCGTGCCTGCCGAGCAGATCAACGGGTCGGAGGAAAGACCGATCGCTCTCAAGGCGGGCGGACAGGAAATGACCTTCAGAGGTTTGCCTTATCTGCTGGGCTATGCCTTGCCGAATTTCTATTTCCACCTGACGACTGCCTACAACATCCTGCGTCACAACGGCGTGGAACTCGGCAAACGCGACTACATCGGACAGCCCTAAACCGGCCAAGCCGGAACCCAACAGGGGACGCTTCGATGAAGGTTTTTGCCGCTTGGCCGGAAAGGCGAATTGAAGGCTCCCCACCCCCATCCCCGCCCCAGGGCGGGACTACAGGTCAGCTCGCTTCGCTCGAAATTCTTCGCGGGATTTTTCATGACTCGGCTGCTTGGTGACTAACGGATTCCGCATGCGCTCGACTCGTGCCTCCGCCGCCATCGCCCGACTTAATGCGCGCTGCGAGGGGCATGACTACCGGATGGCTCTGACCGGCAAGGGACAGTTCATCCTGCGCGAGCGAGTCGCCGGGGAGGAGCGGCAACTTTCCGCCGAGCTGTCACTGGATGAGTTTGTGCACCTGGTGAACTCGATGGGTCCGAAGACCGTACCCCGCATCACGAAAAGCGAGGCTGAGTTCATGAAACAACTGGTCAGAAGGAATGACGCGACGTGACGCGTCGCCTCGGCACGCCACATTGAATTGACCGCTCTTCTGGAGGGCATGATGGAAAAAAGACGACTGGGCCGCAACGGTCCGCAGGTATCCGCAATCGGTCTGGGCTGCATGGGCATGAGCGATTTCTATTCCGGCCGCGACGAAGCGGAATCGATCGCCACGATTCATCACGCACTTGATCTTGGCATCAACTTTCTCGACACCTCGGACATCTACGGCCCGCATACCAACGAGGAACTGGTGGGGCGCGCGATCAAGGGTCGCCGCGACGAAGTCTTTCTCGCCACCAAGTTCGGCATTCTGCGCGATCCGAATGACCCGAAGGTGCGAGGTTTCGACAGCAGTCCTGCCTACCTGCGCCGCGCGATCGAAGCCAGCCTGCAACGCCTTGGCGTGACAACGATAGATCTGTACTACCAGCATCGCGTTGATCCGAAGGTGCCGATCGAGGACACCGTCGGCGCGCTGGCCGATCTGGTTCAGGCCGGCAAGCTGCGCTACATCGGGCTGTCGGAAGCCTCCGCGACCACCCTGGAACGCGCCCACAAGGTGCACCCGATTACCGCCCTGCAAAGCGAATACTCGTTGTGGTCGCGTGATCCGGAACACGAAACACTGGCCGCGTGCCGTCGTCTCGGCGTTGGCTTCGTCCCTTATAGCCCGCTCGGCCGGGGCTTCCTCACCGGTGCCATCAAGAAGCCGGATGATTTCGCCGAGGACGACTACCGCCGCATGACTCCGCGCTTTCAGGGCGAAAACTTTGCCCGCAATCTGGCCCTGGTCGACAAGGTCAACAGCCTGGCCGCCGAAGTTGGCTGCACCGCAGGACAACTTGCGCTGGCCTGGGTGCTGGCACAGGGCGACGACATCGTGCCCATCCCCGGTACCAAGCGACGCACCTACCTCGACGAGAATGCCGGCGCCTTGTCAGTCCACCTGAGCCCGGCAATGCTGGACGCACTGGCCGCGGCTTTCCCGTTCGATGCCGCCGCCGGGGACCGCTACCCCGCCAACATGATGGCGGCACTCAATGGATGACCGGATGCCGTAAAGCTTGTTGACGGCTTTACGCCAGGGAACTCGCCGAAAAGTCGGCGTTGATGAAGCCCCCGCACAGCAGGGGGGTCGAGCAAAAGACGCTCAGCTTTGCAGACCTGGGTTTCCGCTGATAAGACCACTGCGCAGCAGGTCGGGGCAGGAAAAACCCTGCCCTCGCTGCTGCGGATGACGACACGGCATTCACATTGGCGCGATGCCAGGGTGAAACTGCGAATAGCCGATTGCAAAAAGTGGGGAGGAATCAATTCAACCGTTTTGGCTTCGGAACAGAGAAATTTGACCTTGATGCCGGCATTCACGAGAATGGGAGGTAGAAACAGAGCAAGCGTTCCAAAAACCTGACGTATATATAAAGTAATAAGGGTTTCTTGTGGCAAGCAGCGAATTTCTCAGAATGACCCACTGCCCCGAAAAATATTCCGCAGGAACGCAGAATGCTGGCGCTATGGATCCAACCCGGGGCGCCGCAGCGCTGTTGTTTCTGAATTTCGAGCCCGCATGCTGAACCTCGATATTCGCACCTTGAGTTTCATTGCCACGATCAGCAGCCTGCTGCTCGCGCTGGGCTTGCAAATTGTCAGCCGGGTCGTTGCACGGGATCCCAGTTTGCGACTCTGGGCCATGGGTGCCACCGCCACGGGCATCGGTTTTGTACTCTTGACCCTGCGTGGACTGATTCCCGATTTGTTGTCGATCGTGCTGGCAAACACATTGTTAGCCGTGGGAGCGGTGTGGCAATACCTTGGAAATCGGGAATTCCAGGGCAGCAAGAATGAATTTCCGTGGTACTGGTGGCTCGTTCTGGGTACTGCGGCTCTGTTTGCCTATTTCACCTATCCGGCACCTAATCTGGTGGCGCGCATCGTCATAATCTCGGCAGTGCTGGCCGTGCTGCGGTTCGCCAGTGCCATGGTATTGGTTCGCCCGAGCGGTGGCCAGGATCGCGAGGTTCGCTGGTTCGTCGGCGGGGCCTATCTGGTGATGGCAGCCTTCTTGATGGTCCGTTCGGTCGCCAGCATTTTCATGGGACCGACCAATCAGAACTTCTTGGCGACCGTGAGCATGATCCAGACGTTTTCCTTTGTCTTGGAGATCGGCCTCAATTTGATTCTTGGCATCGGATTGCCCTTGCTGGTGCTGGGGCGGACCCACCGCTTGCTCATTACCAGTGAGGAGCGTCATCGCACGATGATCGACTGGTCGCCGGTGCCGATTGCAGTTCACGACGGGCGACGCTTGATCTACGCCAATTCGGCCACGCTTCGCATGTTTGGCGCAGAATCGTCGCACGAACTGATAGGCAAGCCCATGCTGGATCTGGTTCATCCGGAATTTCATGAATTCGTCAAGGCGCGCGCAAAAGCCGGAATTGAAGCGGGGGTCGCCAACCCGATGGTTGAGGAGAAATTTCTCAGACTGGACGGATCGGTAATCGACGTGGAAGTGAAAAGCATACCGATTACCTATGAAGGCCGCCCCGCCGTTCAAGTGGCAATGAACGACGTCACCGAACGCAAGCGGATGGAAGACGAGGTGCGCTTGATGGCCTTTCATGATCAGCTGACGGACTTGCCGAACCGGCGACTTTTTGATGATCGCCTGAACCAGGCCATGGCAACGTGCAAGCGCAATGCCCGTTTTGGTGCGCTGCTGTTTCTTGATCTGGACAATTTCAAACCGCTGAATGACACGCACGGGCACGAGGTCGGTGATTTGCTTCTGATCGAGGTTGCCGCCCGACTGACACAGTGTGTGCGCCAGATGGATACGGTGGGGCGCTTTGGCGGAGACGAATTTGTGGTGATGATCAGCGAGCTGGAATCCGATCGGGCGGACTCGACTGCCGAGGCGGGCGCCATCGCGGAAAAAATCCGCATTGCCTTGTCAGAACCCTATTTTCTGACGATTCAGCGCAATGGTGATGCGCAGATACCACTCGAACATCATTGCTCTGCCAGCATCGGCCTGACCTTGTTTAACGGCTATGAAGCCAATCAGGAAGACATCCTGAAATCAGCTGACATGGCCATGTATCAGGCCAAGGAAAAGGGGCGCGATCTGGTCAGCTATTCTTCGGAAACAACACAGCTCACCGACGGCAGCGGAAAACACACGCGGAAACTGATTGAACTGGTCTGGCATGCGGCCTATGAAAGTGGAAATACCCTGATAGACGATCAGCACCGCAACTTATTCCGGGTCTGCAACGAGCTATTAAACGCGCTTCTCGCCGGAAGTTCACGGGCCCTGGTAGACGAACTGATCGAAACGCTGATGCAGGACGTCAAGCATCACTTTTCGGACGAAGAGGCACTCTTTCTGGCAGCCGGTTACCCTGACGCGAAGGAGCATATCGCCGTTCACCGCAAGCTCGTCGATGATGCGGCCGTCCTGGTTGAGCGCTTTCATGCCGGAGCGCTGTCTATCGGCGAGCTCATCGAGTTTCTGGCTCACGATATCGTGGCCCGGCATATCCTCGGCCGAGACCGCGCATTCTTTCCCTGCCTGAAGAATCGGGACTAGTCACACGGGCGTCGATTCGGTGGCAATCCGCACCCAAGGTTTCTGCGCACCCGCAACGCATCAACCAAAAGTCGGCGCTGACAACACGGCGCATGCTCAGCACTATCGTTTGCTCAACGTGTTCACTTCACAGCCCGGCCACCAGGCGCGCCATGCGGTCGCGGGTGGCGGCGTCGGGCTGGCGACCGAGCCCGGCTTGCATGTTGTCGAGCAGATGTTTGGGCTTGCTGGTTGCCGGAATGGCGCAGGTTACGGCCGGGTGACCGAGGATGAATTTGAGAAAGAACTGAGCCCAGGACCGGCAGTCGATCTCGGCGGCCCAGGGCGGCAGACTTTTCCCGCGCACTTTTTCGAACAGTCCTGACCGCGCGAAGGGCCGGTTCACCAGCACGGCGATTTGCCGTTCGTGCGCCAGCGGCAGCAACCGGCTTTCCGCGTCGCGCTCGGTGATCGAATAGTTGAGCTGAACAAAATCGATATCTTCGGATTGCATCACCTTCATCAAATCGTCGTAGGCGCTCTCGGTATAGTGGGTGATGCCGATGTAGCGAAGCCGCCCCTGCGCCTTCCATTCACGCAAGGTCCTGAGCTGAATTTTCCAGTCCGAAAGATTGTGCACCTGCATCAGGTCGACGCGCTTGGTGCGCAGAAGCTTGAATGATTCTTCCATCTGCCGGATGCCCGCATCCTTGCCCGATGTCCACACCTTGGTGGCCATGAACAGCTTCTCCGTGACACCGAGTTCAGCAGCGAGATCGCCGATCACACGTTCGGATTCGCCATACATGGGTGAAGAATCCACCACCCGACCGCCCTGCTCCACAAACAGCTTGAGCACCTCGCGCAGGGGGTCGCGCTCGGCCGAGGCCGCTCCGACATCGAAGGTTCGCGACGAACCCAGGCCGATGGCCGGCAGGGCTTCGCCGCTTTTGGGAATCTTGCGCAGGAGTTGTGATTGAGATGACACTGGCGCGGCCGCCAGGGCCGGCGGCATCATGACGGCAGCCGTGGCGCCAGCGGCAAGGCGGAGTATTTCGCGACGGGAGGGTGAGTGTGGATTTTTCATGGCAGAAGCATCGCTCCTAGGGTGGGTTGCGGGAAAGTACCGCCTGACGGCGGCCCAGCCAAAACGCGATGGCGGCCCAGGCCAGGGCGATGGGCACGGCGATCCAGGCAATCACTGCAAGCCCCAGGCCCAATGACTTGAGGCCGGCAAACAGCCAGCCGGCCAAGGCGTCGCCACCGCGATAGACCACGGTATCCAGCGCATTCTTGGCTTTGTACTTGGCTTCGCGATCCACCACGGTGTACAGCAGTTCGCGCGACGGACGCGTAATGGCATAGTCACCGGCACGACGCAGCACCTGAAAACCGGCCAGCGCCGCCAGCACCGGCGTCAGCGCCAATAAGGCAAAACCCAGCGCCGACAATAGCGGCACCAGCGCCAGCGACCCGGCGACACCAAGCCGGCCGAGCAGCCGCGAAGTAACCAGCACTTGAACCAGTACCGTCAGCGTGTTCACCGTCAGATCGAGCAGCGCAAAAAAACGCGTGCGCTCGGCCGAGCTGGCGAAGGATTGAGCGACGATGTGAGCCTGTTCGAAATACAGAAAGGTCGATAGCGTGGTGAACAGCAGCATGAACAGGGCCACGCCCAAGAGATAGGGCGAGCGCAGGATCAGCGTCAGCCCGGCCAGTACCGAGCCGCCGAGTGCCTCCGGTGCAGATGCCGCGCCCTCGGCAGGCGCTTGTCGCGCGGACCACACGCCAAGTTGACGGATGCAAAGTACCGCGCCGGCCAGCAGCAGTGCCGAGATCAACAGCAAGTTCATCGGCCCGACGGGCACCACCAGCAACGACGTCAGCAATGGCCCGGTAATCGCCCCGGCGGTGCCGCCGGCGGCGATCAGGCCAAACAGGCGCTTGCCCTGAGCACTGCTGAAGATGTCGACCATGAAGCTCCAGAAAACCGACACCACAAACAGATTGAACACGCTGGCCCAGATGAAGAAGGCCCGTGCTGTGACTTCGCGCCAACCATCGATTTGAAATGCAAGGTAGAACAACAGCAGATTGAGAATGAAGAAGCCATACACCAGCGGCAGGAATTGCCTGCGCGGCAGGCGCGAGGCGATGAAGCCGAACAACGGCACCGCCAGCAGCATGGCAATGAAGGTGCCGGTGAACACCCAGGGCAATTTGGCAATCCCGCCGGCAATGCCCATTTCGTCGCGCAGCGGACGCAGGATGTAATAGCTGGCCAGCAACAGAAAAAAATACGCAAAGGCCCAGGCCACGGCCGCGCCCTCACCCGGTTCCAGCTTCAGCCATTTCGCCAACCCTTGAGCCACACCACCTCCTCGGGACTGCTGCACTGATGACTGCTCCAGTAGGCCTTCAGTGCCTGCGGGAACCGGTACGCGCTGTATTCTGCTGCAGGATGCCTGCTACCGGAATCCTTGCCGCCAGAAAGATTACCGCCCTCACGATGTACTTGGCAATCCGGCTCAGGCAGCACAATGATTTCACAAACAAATGTTGGCTGCCCTCAGAAAAAGTCGGCGCTGGTGAAGCAACTGCGCTACAGGGCGGTCGAGCAAAAAAACGCTCAGCTTTGCAGACCTGGGTTTCCGCTTCGCGGGCTGGTCTCCTCGCCGTAGCGGATGGCAACACGGCAACGTTGCAGGACCTCAGGGCTGCTACAACCCGAGTGTGATGCGCGCTCCCTGAAAGCGCGCTTCGATACGCGGAAAATGATCGGCAAACTGGCGCCAGTCGATGCCCATCCGGGCGCAGGACAGGTCCGACAAATCCGGGACCTGCGCGCTTGAACCATCACCCAGATCAAGCGCATGACTCAGGACTTCCGCGACGTGGATGGCATCACCCAGTGCACTTGCGGGTTGGGTCGCTTCGGACACGTGATGTGCTGCGATGGCATCCGCCACGTCTTTCGGCAGTTTCCAGAGCCGGGCCAGTTCGCCGCCGACCTGAGCATGATCGATCCCCAGATAGTCCCTCTCGGCCGTGATGATCTCGATGTCACGCTCGGTCTTGATATCAAGTACCTGAGCGTAATCGACCGGGGCAACGGCAAACAGCAGCAACTGGCCTACGTCGTGCAGCAAACCGGCGGTATAGGCGGCGTCGACATCAAGGCCGGCGAACCGGGCGATCTCCTGAGCACAGACCGCAACCCCCACGCTGTGCAACCAGAGCCGCTGAACATCGAAAGGAGCGGGGACACGAAATCGATCGATGATCGCGGTGGCGAGTGTAATGTTGCGCACCCGGCTGACACCCAGCAACAGCACCGCCTGACGTACCGAATTAACTCGACCGCTCGCCCCCATGGCGCCGACATTGGCGGCAGCCAGAATGCGTGCCACTACCGCCGGATCGGTACTGATATGTGAGCTAAGGGTCTCGGCATTTGCCTGCTCGTCATCCAGCATGTCGAGTATTTTCACCACCATTTCGGGCAAGGCAGGCAGCGCATCGGCCCGCGCCAATACCTGATCGAGCGACAGGAGCTTCACGAAACACTCTGCCGCCGATAGTCGGCGATTGTCTCGGCCAGCGCCTGGCGCGCAGCGCTGCCTTCGCCACGAAACAAATGAGCGACACGCCCCAGCGCGTTTCCTACGTCACGATGGGTCTCTTCTTCGTCACGGAGGTCTTCCTGCAACACATACACGCTATCAATCCCTCGCTGTATCAGCAAGCGCAGCTGATCGGCGTCGTTCACGGCGCCGGCGTGCAAAAGCACCGCCCCGTTCGCACGGCTCACGGGCTTTGCCAGTCGGGCGCCGGCCGCAAGCGCCTGAGTCGCAATACACACTTCACGGTCTTTCATTTTTCCCTCCATAGATTCCAGATCCGTCCAACCGGGCCATTGCCGGATCGTCACCCGTTCGTGGGCTGAGGCTGTTGATTCGACGCGGCGTGCCACTCACGGCAAGGCGTCGACTTTCAGCAACAGCCGGCGCTGGCGTGTACTCGACCCGGCACGGTAGCTGGTAATCGCACCCGAGGTGCCGCTGCGTTCTGCCACCGAACCGCCAAGTTCCAGCCACTCGCCAAGCCGGCCGCTCACGGTGGTATTCAAGCGTTGCACATTTACTGAACCCGGTAGCGGGCCGGGCGTATCGTCACGCGGGCTGATCTCGATCGTCACCCGGTCGCCGTTGAGCTTTGGCACCGCAACAAAACCGGTACCCAGATCGCGCTGGATCAGTTGTTCCGAAACCACCGCGCCTCCCGGTGTCAGCACAAGCTGGCGCAGGGGCACAAAGAAACTTTGACCCACCATGATTGCCGCTCGTCCGCCGTCGATGGTCTGAACCTGTTGCAGGGTGTCGCGCCGCGAACTGCGGTCGGACTGATAAAGATGCCCCCGGCCGCTGATCACCGGAGCACCCCCACCGATCGCGACTCGCCCGGAAATTCCGGCACCGCTTCCCTCGTCAGAGGTGTTTCCGTCCTGGCGCACACTGATCATCAAGCGTCGCACGGGAGTGTCCAAGGTGGCCAGAAGTGACTTTATTTCAGCGCGGTTGCGAACGGAAGCACGCAGAAAAATCGTGCCGTTCGTGCCGGAAAGCGCGCCCCCCGGCTCGAGAAAAGGCTGCAACTGAGGCAAGACGGCTTCGGCGTTGCGATGTTTGAGATGAATGATCTCCAGCGGCTGACCCCAGGCCAGGGAACATCCCAGCAGCATCACCCATAGAAGTCGTTTCATACCTGTCCCTCCTGTGTCTATACTGCCGCTTTTCTTCGTCCAACGAAAGTGCGTGTATGAAAATCGAAACCATCGCCGTACATGGCGGCTACAGCCCCGATCCGACCACCAAGGCTGTCGCGGTGCCAATCTACCAGACCACGTCCTACGCCTTCGATGACACCCAGCACGGGGCGGATCTGTTCGACCTCAAGGTAGCCGGCAATATCTACACCCGCATCATGAACCCGACCACCGATGTGCTTGAAAAGCGCATGGCGGAACTGGAAGGCGGCATTGCCGGCCTGGGCCTGGCCTCGGGTATGGCGGCGATTACCTACGCCATCCAGACCATTGCCGAAGCGGGCGACAACATCGTCTCGGCGGGTACGCTCTACGGCGGCACTTACAATTTGTTTGCCCACACGCTGCCGCAATACGGCATTGAGGTGCGTTTTGCCGATTACCGCAACCCCGAGAGCTTCAAGCCGCTGATCGACGGCAAGACCAAAGCCGTATTTTGCGAATCCATTGGTAACCCGCTGGGTAACGTGGTCGATCTTGCCGCGTTGGCGAAGGTCGCGCATGACGCCGGCGTGCCGTTGATCGTGGACAACACCGTGCCCACGCCCTATCTGTGCCGCCCCTTCGAGTACGGCGCCGACATCGTGGTGCATGCGCTGACCAAATACCTGGGTGGCCACGGCAACAGTATCGGCGGCGTGATTGTTGATTCCGGCAAGTTCCCCTGGGCCGAGCACAAGGCCCGCTTCAAACGCCTCAATGAACCCGATGTGTCCTACCATGGTGTGGTCTACACCGAAGCGCTGGGCCCGGCGGCCTACATCGGCCGCGCGCGAGTCGTGCCGCTGCGCAATACTGGTGCGGCGATCTCGCCCTTCAATTCCTTCCTCATTCTGCAAGGCATTGAAACCCTGGCGCTGCGCATGGATCGCATCTGCGACAACACCCTGGCCGTGGCCAATTACCTCAAGGGTCACGCCAAGGTGAAATGGGTCAATTACGCCGGTCTGCCCGATCACGCCGATCATGCCTTGATCAAGAAATACATGGGTGGTCGTGCCTCGGGCATTTTGTCGTTTGGCGTTGCCGGCGGCATGGAGGGCGGAGCGCGCTTCCAGGACGCTCTGAAACTGGTGACGCGACTGGTGAATATCGGCGACGCCAAGAGCCTCGCCTGCCATCCGGCCAGTACCACGCATCGCCAACTGGGCGCCGAAGAAATGAAAAAGGCCGGCGTTTCGGAAGACATGGTGCGGCTGTCGATTGGCATTGAACACATCGATGACATCAAGACCGACCTGGAACAGGCGCTGGCAGCTGTTTAGATTGATTAGCCCGGGCGGGAACGAAGCGAAATCTCGGGCACAAACCGCTCAGGTGGGCGTGCTGTTGTGTCCGAGGTAATAGAAGATCAGATAGGCCAGCAACATCACCATGACCCACATCGCCATGTTGCCGGTGGGCCATGAGCGCAACAGCAAGCCATGGGGTTGGCGATGGCGCCGATTGGCTTCGCCGAAGGCTACGGCTTTGGCTATCAGGCCTTCGCTCAGTCCTTCGCGAGTGATGGCCAGTGCTTCACCAAAAGTGCGGACGATGCTGCGCCCCGCCACCCGATACAACCAGTCGCTGTCAAGATTGACCGAGCGCAGCTCAGGCGGGTAGATG
>JAIPCS010000096.1 GCA_021738105.1 Sulfuritalea sp. | reverse complement strand
CAGGAGGTAAGTAGTGAAACTCGCTTTCATTCTCGATCCGCTGCAGGGCCTCAAGGCCTACAAGGACTCAAGTGTGGCAATGATGCGCACGGCGGCAAAGCGCGGCCATGAAGTGTGGGTCATTCAACGCACGGCGCTCGCCTGGCGCGACGCCAGCGTCTCGGCGCGCGCGGTACGAATTGCCCTGACCGTGCAGGATGCGCCCTGGTACAGCGTGATCGAAGAGGCCACACTGCCATTGACCGCGTACGACGCGGTTTTGATGCGTCAGGACCCCCCTTTCGATTTCGAGTACATCGCCGCCACCTGGCTGCTGGAGCGTGCCGAAGCGGAAGGTGCGCGCATCTGGAACAAGCCGCGCTCGATTCGCGATCATTCCGAAAAAGTTGCCATCACCGAGTTCCCGCAGTTCACACCCACCACCTTGATCGCCCGCGACCCGGTCGATATTCATGCCTTCATCGACGAACTGGGCGACGTGATTCTCAAACCGCTCGACGGCATGGGAGGCAGCAGTATTTTCCGCGTGCTGCGTGAAGACTCGAATCGCAACGTGATTGTCGAGACCCTGACGGCTTTCGGTACGCGCAGCATCATGGCGCAGCGTTACCTGCCGGCCATCAGTCAGGGTGACAAGCGCATCCTGCTGATTGCCGGCGAGCCCGTGCCCTATTGCCTGGCGCGCATTCCCATGGCCGGCGAAACCCGCGGCAATCTTGCTGCCGGCGGCAAGGGCGTCGCCCGTCCGCTGCTGGGTCGAGACCGGGAGATTGCCGAGACGCTGGCGCCTGTACTTTGGGAACGTGGCCTGCTGATCGTCGGCCTGGATGTCATCGGCGACAGCCTGACCGAGATCAATGTCACCAGCCCCACCTGCTTTGTCGAGATCACGCAGCAAATGCGTTTTGACGTGGCGGCGATGCTGGTGGACGCCCTGGAACGGGAGTGTTCCGGCGCCTGACGCTGCTCGCTTTGGCGTGCCTGCTCGCAGGATGCGGGCCAGCGCCGCCGTGGCAGCAGGAATCCTATGTGTTCGGCACCCGTGTCGAACTGCTGATCGCCGGCCAGCCGGAAGCCCGGGCCCGAGCCGCCGGTGCGCGCGTGCTCCAGGAATTTGACCGTCTGCACCGAAGCTATCACGCCTGGCAGCCCTCGGAGCTGTCGGCATTGAACGAAGCGATCACCGCCGGGCGCAGCCAGGAAGTCAGCGCCGAGTTCGCCGGTTTCATCCGCGAAGCGCAAAACGTCGCCGCTGCCGGCGACTATCTGTTCGATCCCGGGATCGGCCGGCTGATTGCACTGTGGGGCTTCCACACCGACGACATTCAGGCACACCTGCCGGACGCCTCAGCACTCAAAGCACTGGTCGCACAACATCCGTCGATCGCCAACTTGACCTTGAGCGAGGGGCCATGTCTTGAGTCGCGAAACGGCGAAGAAAACTCGCCCTCTTCGGGAAAGGTAGCGGGGGGATGGTGCGTCAAAAGCCGGAACAATAGCGTCGCGCTCGACTTCGGCGGCTACCTCAAAGGCGTTGCGCTCGACCGCGCCGCGGCTTTGCTGAAACAGGACGGCGTGGCCAACGCACTGATCAACATCGGCGGCAACGTCATGGCCTTGGGCTCACGCGACGGCAAGGCCGGTGGTGCGGCCTGGCGCGTCGGCATCCAGCATCCGCGACCGCAGGGTGTCGGCGGTGCGCCCTTGGCTACGCTGGAACTGCGCGACGGCGAAGCCATCGGAACCTCCGGTGACTATCATCGCTATTTCACACTGAATGGACGCCGCTACAGCCACTTGATCGATCCGCGCATGGGCGAACCGGCACAAGGCACGCAGGCCGTAACAATCCTGATGCCGCCGGGGCCGGCGGCGGGCATGCACTCCGACGGACTGTCCAAGCCCATTTTCATAGCCGCGAGACAATGGCGGGAGATGGCGCGAAAGCTGGGCATCGAAGCGGTGCTGAAAGTCGGCGCTGATGGTACGGTAAGTGCCACACCGGCAATGGAAAAAAGGTTGAAGTTCGAGATTCCCGACCTTGTACTGAAGGTAATACCATGAGTGACGATCCGCAAATCCAGCGAACGGTGCGCCGCACTGTCGGTATCGCCGCCCTGCGTCGGATTCGACGCATCGTGGATACCGAACAGGCGCGTGAGGCGGGCAAGGAACGTTGGGCGTGGCGACTTTCGATGGTGTTTGTTCTTGCCGCAGTGCTGGTTCTGGCCTGGATGCTGATCCGATAGAATGACGCCATGATCGGTATTTTCCTCCTTACCCACGCCAGCTACGGTGAAGCACTGATTCAGTGCGCCTGTCATGTCTTGAACAAACGCCCGGAACGAATCATCCAGCTCGGCATGGCCGCGCAGGACGATCCGCTGGACGCCCTGCCGCTGGCGCAAGGGATGTTGAAGCTGGTCGATAGCGGTCGCGGGGTACTCATCCTGACCGATATTTTTGGCGCAACCCCGTCGAATCTGGCAATGAAACTGCTTGAGCCGGGACGTATCGAGGGTGTTGCCGGCGTCAATCTGCCGATGTTGTTGCGCGCCATCAACCATCGAGAAAAAGACATGGCAACCCTGCTGACGCGCACCGTCGCGGGCGGCCGTGACGGCGTGTTGAACATGCTCAAGCATTGATGATGATCCCTGTCCCATTTTCAATCCTGTTTTCGACTTCGGAGGCCTGACGTGCCACGCAAGGAAACCGAGATCGTCAACAAACTGGGCCTGCACGCCCGCGCCTCGGCCAAGCTGACCCAGCTTGCCGGATCCTTTCCCTGCGAAGTCTGGATGGAGCGTGGCAGCCGCCGCATCAACGCCAAGAGCATCATGGGGGTGATGATGCTGGCGGCCGGACAGGGTGCCACGGTCCTCATTGATACCGACGGCGAGCGGGCCGAAGAAGCCCTGCAAGCCATGCTCGATCTGGTCGCCAGCCGGTTCGGCGAAGACGAATGAAGCAGCGCAACAGCCCACCCTCCGTATTGCGGCAGGTCACGCATATCCGGCCGGCAGTGCACACATGAGCTTTGCACTGCATGGCCAGGCGGTTTCCGGCGGAATTGCCATCGGGCGCGCGCATCTCGTCTCACACGCACTGTTCGAGGTTTCGCAATACCAGTTACGCGAACGCGATGTTGCAGGTGAGCTGGTTCGCTTCAACAAGGCCGTGGCCATCGCTGGCGCGGAACTCGACGCCCTGCGCAGCGACGCCTGCGTACCCGGCGCGCCGGCCGAGCTCTCCGCGTTCATCGATGTGCATGCCATGATTCTCGCCGATCCGGCACTCACCGACGAAGTGCGGAGCTTGATTCGCGAACGCCGCTGCAATGCCGAATGGGCGGTGGTGCAGCAGATGCAGCACGTGGTCGATCAGTTCAACGAGTTCGAAGATGCCTACCTGCGTGAGCGCAAACAGGACATCGTGCAAGTCGTTGAGCGCGTACTCAAGGTACTCCAGGGTAAACCGCGAAAGCTGGCACGGCGCAAGGCTCTTCTGACCGACGATGAACTGATTGTGGTTGCCAAGGATCTGTCGCCGGCAGACACCATCCAGTTCAAGAGCCTGCGAATCGGCGGCTTTGTCACCGATCTGGGAGGCTCGACCTCACATACCGCTATCGTTGCGCGCAGCCTCGCCATTCCTGCAGTGGTCGGCATGCAGCACGCCCGTCCACTGATTCAGGATGATGATCTGCTGATCGTCGACGGTACGCGCGGCGTGCTGATCGTCGATCCCGACACCCGCGTGCTGGACGAATACCGGCTCAGAAAGACCGAGCTGGAACTCGATCGTTCCAAGCTCAAACGTCTGGTAACCTCCCGCGCGCGAACACTCGACGGAGTCGATGTCGCGCTTCACGCCAATATCGAATTGCCCCAGGATATGGACCGGGTGAAGGAAGTCGACGCTGATGGCGTGGGCCTGTTTCGTACCGAATATCTGTTCATGAACCGTGACGAAGTACCGGACGAAAGCGAACAATTCGAGGCATACCGAAGCGTCACCAAGGCGCTCGGCGGCAAACCACTGACGCTGCGTACGCTGGACATCGGCGCCGACAAGGATGCCCGCGCGTTGCGCAATCGCGCAGGCAATGGCGGCGCACCCAATCCGGCTTTGGGTCTGCGTGCCATTCGTTTCTGTCTGGCCGAACCGCAACTGTTCCTGGAGCAGCTGCGGGCAGTCCTGCGCGCCTCGCACTACGGCAAGATTCGCCTGCTGATTCCGATGCTGGCCCACGCTCGCGAGATCGAGCAGACGCTGGCCCTGATCGAACTAGCCAAGACACAACTGCGCGAAACGCGACACAAGTTCGACGACACCATCGAAATCGGCGGCATGATCGAGATTCCCGCCGCCGCACTGGCGCTCGGTCCGTTTCTGCGTCGACTGGACTTTCTGTCGATCGGCACCAACGATCTGATCCAATACACGCTGGCGCTTGACCGCACCGACGGCTCCGTCGCGCACCTTTACGATCCCCTGCATCCCGCCGTGCTCCGCCTGATTTCGCAAACCATCCAAAGTGCTCAGCGCGTCGACATGCCTGTCGCGGTCTGCGGCGAGATGGCTGGAGACCCGAAAATGACCAAGCTGTTACTGGGCATGGGCCTGCGAGAGTTTTCCATGCATCCGGCGCAACTGCTCGAAGTCAAGCATCAGATCATGATGTCCGACACGGTCCAGCTCGCGGCGCGAGTCGTCAAGATCCTGAAACTCGACGAACCGGACAAGATCAGCGAGCAACTGGAAAAGCTCTAGTCGGCAGCCGACTTTGCTGCCAGGCACCGATCATGCCGCAGCCCGATTGACAAGCTTCGCTGCACGCGGCATAGTTTGTCCATCGCGCCAATTTGACTCAGCTTGCGGGCGCACAATAAATACGGCTAAGCGAGACGGAAGTCACAACGCCCGGATCGCCGCTTACTTGCGTTCTCGGGCGTTCCTGTTTTCTGGCCCGGAACGATTGCACAGCGCTCTCATCCGCGCGCGTTTTCTGGATTTGTAAATGTCAGATGTCGGTATCGTCAGCGCACAACGCGCGCAGTTTTCGCAGCCTCTCAATCTGAAGGACGGCAGCGTGCTGCCGGCTTACGAGCTGGTATATGAAACCTACGGCACACTCAACGCCGCCAGGTCGAACGCCATCCTGGTGTGTCACGCGCTGTCCGGCAATCATCATCTGGCCGGCCATACCGCCGACAACCCGGCCAACATCGGCTGGTGGGACAACATCATCGGGCCTGGCCGGCCGCTCGATACCGAGCGATTTTTTGTCGTTGGTGTAAACAACCTTGGCGGCTGTCACGGCTCCACCGGCCCGGCCAGCATCAATCCCGCAACGAGCAAGCCCTGGGGCGCCGATTTCCCGGTGGTCACCGTCGAAGACTGGGTCGAGTCGCAGGCCCGGCTCGCCGACCAACTCGGCATCGATGCCTGGGCGGCGGTGATGGGCGGCTCTCTCGGCGGCATGCAGGCGCTGCAATGGTCGTTGAGTTTTCCTGATCGCATTCGTCATGCTCTGGTCATCGCCGCTGCACCCAAGCTGTCAGCCGAGAACATCGCTTTCAATGAAGTCGCGCGCCAGGCGATTCTTACCGATCCGGACTTCCATGGCGGTCACTACTACGAACACGGGGTAGTGCCGCTGCGCGGCTTGCGACTGGCGCGCATGCTGGGTCATATCACCTATCTTTCCGATGATCAGATGGCCGAAAAGTTCGGCCGCCGCCTGCGTGCCGGGGCAGGCAGCTACGGCTTCGACGTCGAATTCGAAATCGAATCCTATCTGCGGTATCAGGGTGACAAGTTCGCAGGCGTGTTCGACGCCAATACGTATTTGCGCATGACCCGGGCTCTGGACTATTTCGATCCCGCGCGGGATTTCGACGACAATCTTGCAAGCGCGCTGGCCCGCGCCCGCGCAAAATTCCTGGTTGTCGCCTTTTCAACCGACTGGCGCTTCTCCCCCGAACGCTCGCGCGAACTCGTTCATGCCCTGGTGCACAATGGACAGGAGATCGCCTACGCCGAAATCGACAGCGTTCATGGCCACGATTCCTTTCTGATGAATGAGCCTCACTATCACGCCATCATCGACACCTACCTGAAGCAGATACCACTATGAACCAGACCGTCGAGCGTGCCGATTTCGACCTTATCGCCAGTTGGGTCCACCCCGGAGAGCGAGTGCTCGATCTGGGCTGCGGCGATGGTTCGCTGCTCAAACGCTTGATCGCCGAGCGCGGGGCCAAGGGCTACGGTGTCGAATTGGAGCACGGCGAAGTGCAGGCAGCGATGGCCAACGGCATCAATGTGATTCAGGGCAACCTGGAACAAGGCCTGGCCGGTTTCGATGACGGCACCTTCAATCACGTGGTGCTCTCGCGTACCCTGCAAACCGTGCGCCATACCGAGCGAATTCTGAGCGAAATGCTGCGCGTCGGGCGTGAAGCGGTGGTGAGTTTTCCCAACTTCGCCTACTGGAAGAACCGCATGGCGGTGATGGGTGGGCGCATGCCTGTATCCGAGGATCTGCCCTACGAATGGTTCGATACACCAAACCTGCGATTCTTCACGCTGCTCGATTTCGAGTCACTTTGCCAAAAAATGAACCTGATCATTCGCGAGCGACAAGTGCTCGATGAGGCTGGCCGCCTGGTGCTTGAAGAACCGAATTTTCTCGGCAGCCTGGCGGTGTACAGGCTCGGACGCTGAGCACCGCCGGTACTGCAATCAGGAATCGGTCTTGACCTCGGCCGCTGGCGGCGTAAGGTTTTCCGTAGTTTCCGGGGTTTCCGGACTTGTCGCGGCGCCCGCCTTGCGCAGACGCTTTTCTTCTTTCTTGGCTTTTTTCGCCAAGTCTCTCTGACGCTTTTCGAACGAATAATTGGGTTTCGCCATCGGGTACCTCTATTTAGGAATGGGTAAAAGGGGAATGGCTCGATTGTACGGCACTCCTCCAGCTCTTGCGCGATGGTGGCGACACGGTTGATTCCGGTTTTCAGGCCAAAGGCGGATTCATCAGGATTGGCCTTTCTCCAGCGGCTACCGCTAGAATCAGATCGCGGATCAACCCCACAAGGAGAGACTTCATGCCATCACTGTCAGCCCGCCTTTGCATTTCGCTGTTTGTCGCAGGAGTTTCGGTGAATGCGCTTGCCGATCCGATGTCCCCGGTCGGTGCGTGGAACACCATCGACGACGAAACCAAGAAGCCCAAATCTGTGGTTCGCATCACGGAAAAGAATGGCGTGATCTCGGGAACGGTGGAAAAGATTGTCGATCCGGCCAAGCAGAATTCCAAATGCGACAAATGCGCCGACGATGATCCGCGCAAGGGCAAACCGGTAATCGGCATGACCATCCTGACCGGGCTGAAAAAGGCGACCGACAACGTCTGGGAAGGCGGCCGCATTCTCGACCCGAACAACGGCACGAGCTACAACGCCAAGGTCACGGTCATCGACGGCGGGAAAAAGCTCGAAATGCGCGGCTCATTCCTGTTCATCGGCCGCACCCAGACCTGGATTCGCGTCGAGTAGCGCGCTGACTCAGGCTCCACGAGCTTCGCGGGGCCTTTTGCGAAACCGTATTGCGCGACCCTGGCGACCGGATGCCGTGTCGCCAGCGCCGACTTTTCGAGACCTTACAACGTCAACACTGCTCCCATGGCAGACCGTCAAAACGCCAACCATTCATCGAGCCGCGATGATGGGTGTCGTCAAGTTCGCCTTCAAATCCATGCAGTACGTTGAACACCTGCGTAAAGCCGACGGCTTCGAGTGCAAGGCCGGCATCGACAGAGCGATTGCCACTACGACAGATCAGCACGACGGGACGGTCACCCGAGTGGCCGGCAAGTTTTTTCACCTCGCCGACAAAGTGAGGGTTGACCTCCCAATCCGGACCATCATTCCATGAAACATGGCTGACACCGGCCGGATGGCCCACAAAGAAAAACTCCATTTCACTGCGGCAGTCGACAAACAGCGCCTTGGGATTGTCGTGCAAAAACTGGTGGGCTTCCTTGGGGGTCAAGTGTTTCATGGCGGTCTCCTTGGCACGTTTGAGGCATTCTAGCGCAGCACGCCGGCGCCGCTGGCCGGCTCCGGTATAGTCGAAACATGAACCCCGTTTCGCGCCTGCTTGCCCGTCTGGCATCAACCGTCGGCTTTTATGGCGGCGACAGCATTCACCTAAGGGCGTTGAAGCCGGGCAGATCAAAGCCGGCGGACATTCACGAGCGGCTGGGCCCGCCGGAGGCAAAGTGGTCGAATGACGACGGCAGCGCGACATGGGAATACCCTCGCGGCCCGGAAGGAACACAGTGCTGGATGCTGACGCTGGATGATCGCGGCGTATTGCAACACATTGAACAGGCCTTGTCGGAAGAGAGTTTCGCCCGCATCCAGACGGGCTGGAGCGCCGAACGTGTAAGGCGCCTGCTGGGCAAGCCGAGGAACGAAATGGAATTTCCGCTGAAACCGGAGGTGGTCTGGGAATGGCGCGTCGCTACGACGACACCTGGCGCCGACGCTTTCTTCCATGTGCATTTCAGCCCGAACGGCTTCGTCACGGGAACGTCCCGGCGCGAGGATTCGCCGGGTGGAGACCCAAGTTGAACCATTTTTGACTGGCTGCGATCGCGAGCAGCAGAACCCTGAACCCGGAAGCATCGGGCCAAATCTGAAACTCCTTCGTTGCATTCCCGGCGGCGCCCCCCAGCAAGCGCCGACGGGACAGCGGTATAATCGTCCCTCGCTTCCGAGGAGCGCTGCAAGGTATCCGGTCCCAGACCGACACCCTAGGCTCGGAGCTTGTTTCACAACGGCGCTCACCTACCCTTGGAATCACATCGGGGCAAAAGGTGAGCCGAACCGAAGAAAAGCTCTCCACCCCGATCATGGACTGGAGAGACGCATGGCCCCAACTTCCCGCCTGCAAGCCGACCGCAGCACCGAACTGCGGGAACGACTCGCGCAACGCATCCTGATTCTGGATGGCGCCATGGGCACCATGGTGCAGCGTCACAATCTTGTCGAGGCCGACTATCGCGGAACGCGATTTGCCGCGCACGGCAAAGACCTCAAGGGCAACAACGACCTGCTGTCGATCACACGGCCGGAGGTGATCGGTGCCATCCATGCCGACTATCTCGACGCCGGCGCCGACATCATCGAGACCAACACCTTCAATTCGACGCGTGTCTCGCAGGCTGAATACGGGCTGGCCGAACTCGCCTTCGAACTGAATGTCGCCTCGGCGCGCCTCGCGCGCGAAACTGCCGACAGATTCTCGACACCCGACAAGCCGCGCTTCGTCGCCGGTGTGCTCGGACCCACCTCGCGCACCGCATCGCTCTCACCCGATGTCAATGACCCCGGCGCGCGCAATATTACGTTCGATGCGCTGGTAGCCGACTATATAGAGGCCGCACGCGGCCTGACCGAAGGCGGCGCCGACATCCTGCTGGTGGAAACCATCTTCGACACGCTCAACGCCAAGGCTGCGCTGTTCGCCATCGAGAAGTTTTTTGACGACGCCCGACGACGCTGGCCAATCATGATCTCCGGCACCATCACCGACGCTTCAGGGCGCACGCTGTCGGGACAAACCGCCGAAGCCTTCTGGAATTCGCTGCGCCATGCGCGGCCGATTTCCTTCGGTCTCAACTGCGCGCTGGGTGCAAAGGAATTACGCCAGCACGTCGAAGAACTGTCGCGCATCTGCGATTGCTTTGTCTCGGCCCATCCCAACGCAGGCCTGCCGAATGCCTTCGGCGGCTACGATGAAACGCCGCAGATGCTGGCCGATGAAATAGCCGAGTGGGCAGGGGGTGGCAAACGTGCCAGCATCATCAACATTGCCGGCGGCTGCTGCGGTACTTCGCCCGACCACATCCGCGCCATTGCCGAGGCGCTGAAAGACGCGAAACCTCGCCAAATTGTGAAAACTGCGGCCAACGCCGTCCCCGGGAATACCGCTTCGCATAACTTTTCGTTGCGCCTTTCGGGACTGGAAGCTTTCAACGTCACCGACGACAGCCTGTTCGTAAACGTCGGCGAGCGCACCAACGTCACCGGCTCGAAAGCCTTCGCCCGCATGATCCTCGAAGGCCGTTTCGACGACGCCCTGGCCGTGGCGCGGCAACAGGTGGAAAACGGCGCACAGATTGTCGACATCAACATGGACGAGGCGATGCTCGATTCGCAGGCGGCGATGGTGCGCTTCCTGCACCTGGTCGGCTCCGAACCGGACATCTGCAAAGTACCGCTGATGCTCGACAGCTCGAAGTGGGAGGTGATCGAGGCGGGCCTGAAGTGCATCCAGGGCAAGGGCATCGTCAATTCGATTTCAATGAAGGAAGGCGAGGCGAAGTTCCTCGAACAGGCGCGACTGGCGCGGCGCTATGGCGCGGCGGTGATTGTCATGGCCTTCGACGAACAGGGCCAGGCCGACACCTATCAGCGCAAGATCGACATCTGCAAGCGCGCCTATGACGTGCTGGTGGCCGACGGCTTTCCCGCCGAGGACATCATTTTTGATCCGAACATCTTCGCCATCGCCACCGGCATCCCCGAGCATGACAACTACGCGGTGGATTTCATCAACGCGGTGCGCTGGATCAAAGACAACCTGCCGCATGCGCGCACCTCGGGCGGCGTTTCCAACGTCTCGTTTTCCTTTCGCGGCAACGACGCGATGCGTGAGGCGATACACACCGTCTTCCTCTATCACGCGGTCAAGGCCGGATTCACCATGGGCATCGTCAATGCCGGGCAACTCGGCGTGTATGACGATCTCGCGCCGGAACTGCGCGAGGCGGTGGAAGACGTGGTACTCAACAGAAAAACCGGCGCTGGCGACACGCTGATCGAACTGGCGACGCGCGTCAAAGGCCAGGCGAAAGAGCAGGTGGTCGATCTGGCCTGGCGGTCGTGGCCGGTGGACAAACGCCTTGAACATGCGATGGTCAAGGGCATCACCGAATACGTCGTGGCCGACACCGAGGAATGCCGCGCGGCCTTGTTTGCGGAGGGCAAACCTCCGCTGTCGGTGATCGAAGGACCATTGATGAACGGCATGAACGTAGTCGGCGACCTGTTCGGTGCCGGCAAGATGTTTCTGCCTCAAGTGGTGAAGTCGGCACGCGTGATGAAGCAGGCGGTGGCGCATCTGATCCCCTACATCGAAGAAGAGAAAAAGCGCACCGGCACCACCTCCAAGGGTCGCATCGTGGTCGCCACGGTAAAGGGCGACGTGCACGACATCGGCAAAAACATCGTCGGCGTGGTGCTTGGGTGCAACGGCTACGACGTGATCGATCTCGGCGTCATGGTGCCGACCGACAAGATCCTCAACGCCGCAAAAGAACACGGCGCGCAGGCCATCGGTCTGTCCGGCCTGATCACGCCGTCGCTGGAGGAAATGAGTCATGTCGCCAGCGAAATGCAACGGCTAGGGTTTGACGTGCCGCTGCTGATCGGCGGTGCGACAACCTCGCGCGCCCATACCGCGATCAAGATCGCGCCGAACTACGCCGGGCCGGTGGTGTACGTACCCGATGCCTCGCGCGCCGTCGGTGTGGTGACCAAGCTGCTGTCGATCGACATGCGGGACGCCTACGTCGAGGAAGTCGCAGCCGACTACGAGAAAGTGCGCGGCCAGCATGCCGCCAAGAAAGGCGTGCCCTTGCTGACGCTGGAAGCCGCACGCGCCAATCGCCCCAAGCTCAGCTACGCACCGATGAAGCCACGGCAAATGGGCGTCACCGTGCTGGCGGATCTGGATCTGGCGGAACTGGCCGAATACATCGACTGGGGTCCCTTCTTTCAGACCTGGGATCTGGCCGGCAGCTACCCGAAGATTCTCGACGACGCTGTGGTCGGCGAAGCCGCACGCAATGTCTTTAACGACGGCAAGGCCATGTTGCAACAATTGATCGCGGAAAAATGGCTGCGCGCCAACGCGGTATTCGGTCTGTTCCCGGCCAACGCCGCGGGCGACGACATCGTGTTTTACAACGATGAGACACGCGCGACGCCATTGATGAGCTGGCACGGATTGCGCCAGCAGCAGGAACGTCCGGCGGGCAAGCCGCATCAATGCTTGTCGGATTTCGTCGCGCCCGCAAAACTCGGCGATGACGATACGGCGCCTGCTGCCATTGCCGATTACGCTGGCGCCTTCGCCGTCACCGCCGGCCTTGGCATCGAAGCCAAGCTTGCCGAGTTCGAAGCGCAGCACGATGACTATCGCGCCATCATGTTGAAATCCATCGCCGACCGGCTGGCCGAGGCAGCTGCCGAATGGCTACATCACGAAGTACGCACTCACTACTGGGGATACGCCGCGAGCGAAGATCTCGACACGACGGCGCTGATCGACGAGAAATATCAGGGAATCCGCCCGGCACCCGGCTACCCGGCCTGCCCCGATCACACCTCGAAGGCCGCGCTGTTCGATCTGCTCGACGCACCGAAGAACGCCGGCATGGCCCTCACCGAAAGCTACGCCATGACGCCAGCCGCTTCGGTCGCCGGTTTTTATCTGGCACATCCCGAGGCGCGTTATTTCGCCATCACAAAAATCGATCGTGATCAGTTGCAGGATTGGGCTGATCGGTGTGGAATGACTCTCCGAGAAGCCGAAAAATGGCTCGCCCCACTTT
>JAIPCS010000095.1 GCA_021738105.1 Sulfuritalea sp. | reverse complement strand
GAAACCCTTGCAGGAGGCCGCGTGGAGCGACCTCCAAAATTGGAGTGAGGATGATCCGGGCTTGGCCTTTGGCGCCTTTCTGAACAGTTGCAATCGACTTGAAAGAAAAGAGCACTGGAAGTCCGTTTGCGCCGCTGCGCGTGCAATGGAAGATCGCACGGCGCCAACGCTGCGTGCCTGGTTTGAATCGCAGTTCCGTCCCTGGGCGCTGGTGAATCCGGATGGCTCCCGCAATGGGCTCATCACGGGCTATTACGAACCCATCCTCAAAGGCAGTCGGCGCCAGACCCGCGATTTCCAAAATCCGGTCTTTGGTCCGCCCGAGGACATGATCGTGGTGAATTTGGCCGAGCTCTATCCCGAACTGAAGCATTTTCGTCTGCGCGGCCGGCTTGAAGGCCGCAAGCTCGTTCCCTACTATTCACGTGCCGAATGGATGCCGCAGGAGAGCAAGCGCTCACCTCAAGCGCTGCTTTGGATAGATGACCCGATTGACTTGTTCTTCATGCAAATTCAGGGCTCGGGCCAGGTGCAGCTGACCGACGGTACGCGGGTGCGGTTGAACTACGCCGATCAGAATGGACATCCCTATCGTTCGATCGGTCGCTGGTTGATCGATCAGGGCGAGCTCAAGATCGAGCAAGCGTCGATGCAGGGCATCAAGGCCTGGGCCAAGGCGAACCCGGCGCGCCTGACGGAAATGCTCAACACCAACCCCAGCCTGGTGTTCTTCCGCGAGTTGCCGGCCACAGGCAGCGGGCCGCAAGGCGCCATGGGTTTGGCGCTGACCCCCGAGCGCTCGCTCGCCGTTGATCCGCGGCATGTACCCTTGGGTGCACCGATCTGGCTCGCCACCACACAGCCCAACAGCGACCAGGAACTTGATCGGCTGATGCTGGCACAGGATACCGGCGGCGCCATTCGCGGCGTGGTGCGCGCCGATTTCTATTGGGGTAGCGGAGCCGAAGCCGGCAGTCAGGCCGGCAGGATGCGTCAGCAGGGTCGCATGTGGGTATTGCTTCCGCGTGCCTATCAGCCACCAGGGTCCGCCAGCGACTCGACAAACTGACGCAGCCTGCGTCGGCCCGGGGGTGCCCGAGTTCGCCGTCTCCCCGTCGCCGAGTTTTCGAGTTTCGCTGTAATCACTCACCAATACAGTGCAGTCCTTGCTTGCGCATGCACTATGGCGGTGCGCATATTTGTGACCAATTTGGCTAAGTTACTGTTTCAGTGATAAATACAATGCGGGAATGGTCATTGCTTTCATGCATCCCATTCGTGCCTATTGCCTTATTGGAGCCCCACAATGGAGAATTTCAAAACATCCGCCGACGTTCTGTTCATTTTGCTCGGTGCCATCATGATTCTGGCCATGCATGCCGGCTTTGCCTTTCTGGAGCTGGGCACGGTGCGCAGGAAAAACCAGATCAACGCACTGGTCAAGATTCTGGCGGATTTCTCGGTCTCGACCCTGGCCTACTTTTTCATTGGCTATGGCCTGGCTTACGGCGTGCATTTTTTTGCCGGCGCGGAAACCCTGGCGCAAAAAAGTGGCTATGAGCTGACCAAGTTCTTTTTCCTGCTTACCTTCGCTGCGGCCATTCCGGCGATCGTCTCCGGCGGCATCGCCGAGCGTGCGCGCTTCGGCCCGCAACTGACGGCCACCTTTCTGCTGGTCGGCTTCATCTATCCCTTCTTCGAGGGCATCGCCTGGAATCAGGCCTACGGCATTCAGGCCTGGCTGAAGGCCAGCTTTGGCGAAGAGTTTCACGATTTCGCGGGTTCCGTCGTGGTGCATACCGTCGGCGGTTGGGTCGGTCTGGCGGCGGTGTTGATGCTTGGCGCGCGGCGCGGCCGTTACAACAAGGACGGCGGCATTTCGGCACATCCACCGTCCTCCGTTCCCTTTCTGGCGCTCGGCGCCTGGATACTGATGGTCGGCTGGTTCGGCTTCAATGTCATGAGCGCACAAACTCTCGACAAGGTCTCCGGTCTGGTGGCAATGAATTCGCTGATGGCCATGGTCGGCGGCACATTGGCCGCGCTGGTCGCGGGCAAGAACGACCCGGGCTTTGTGCACAACGGCCCCCTGGCCGGGCTGGTGGCGATCTGCGCCGGCTCGGACCTGATGCATCCGCTGGGCGCGCTGATTACCGGAGCCATAGCCGGTGGTCTCTTCGTCGTAATGTTCACCCTGACGCAGAACCGCTGGAAGATCGACGATGTGCTGGGTGTCTGGCCCCTGCATGGTCTATGTGGTGCCTGGGGCGGAATTGCCGCCGGGATCTTCGGTGCCAAGGCACTGGGCGGTCTCGGGGGTGTCGCCTTCATGAGCCAGCTCTCCGGCACCCTGCTGGGTATTGTGGTGGCGTTCTGCGGCGGTTTGCTGGTCTATGGTCTGCTGAAACAGTTCGTCGGCATCCGTCTCGACGCCGAAGAGGAATTCAATGGCGCCGATCTGACCATCCACAATATCTCGTCAAGTGCAGAGCGGGAGACGCTCTGGTAGATTTTTGAATGAGTATTCCGGTCTGCAGAAGGTGCTGGGCCCAACGCCGCTCTGTCGTCGCGACCCAGCGTCAAATATCGCTCAGCCGGGCAAGCCGGCGTACAGATTTACCGCAGTGTCCATCCGCTGTAACAGATTCTCGCTGGTGGTGAATACCTTGCGAGCGACTGGAGAAAAGCCCTCTTCGTGGTCACTGGTCATTGCAGACTGCAAGGCATTCCAATGCTGTGCGACCTTGTCCAGCTCATGCTTGATTCTGGGTTGATCCCGCGTTGATGATCTTAGCGCGGCCAGCGTGGTCGAGAACTCCTTCTGGGTGTGTTGCAATTCGTCCCGGCATCTGGACTCCTGAATACCCATGTTCCGAAACATGAAGAGTTTGGCTGCGCGCTGCGACAGCATGCGCTCGCGCCCGGCCAGATTGACCAGCTTGCCTTGCTGCGTGCCATCCGCAATTTCCAAACTCAACGTCAGGTGTTGCGCTATCGCCAGCACCTCTTCGTTGAGGCTGAACAGTTCCTGCGCGCCGGTCTGGCTGGGATCCGAATCCAGCAGTTTTCGATAGGGTTGCCATATTTTGACGAGTTGGTTGCAGGTGCTACGGCACTCGGCATCGCTTTCCACCGCCGAAAGCTCGGCGATCTGCCGGTCAAACATGTCGATTGACTGACGCAGAATCATTCGAGCCCGACGCGACATGACTCCACGTTCCAGCATCAGCCAGGACTTGGCCATGCGCTGTGACAGCATTCGCTGACGCCCGGCCGTGTTGATTGCGTCACGTAAGGGTCGAACTTCAGCAGCTTGATCAACCGCTATGGGTGCAGTGCTCACCACTGCGTAGCCGTTGTCTCCCGTAGGGGGCAGACGCAAACGTTTCGGCAGGATGATCTGCTGTGTCGAGGAATCGTCGTCGAGATATTTTTCGATAGGAGCGTTTTTCAAGCGGATATGGGCTTTATCTACGGTGATCAAACCTGCAGCCGTGAGATCGCGCAACGCTCGCGACAGGGTTTCCGGTTGCATGTCAAATCGCGAGGCCAGCAATCGCTTGCTGATGCTGAGCGTCAACTGGGTCTCTCCTGTCCCGGGCCGGTTCGGCCCGGCGAGTTGCAGAAAGAACTCCAGCAGCCGATGACTGCCGTAACAGAAATGGCTTGCTGCCAGCTCGGCTTCCATCTGAATCTGCCGATGCGCCAGAATCGAAACAATGCACCCCGCGAAGTGTTGGTCATTACGAATGACGCGGCGAATGGTTTCTCCGTTGATGCACAGTAGTTGGGCAGACTTCACGGCCTCCGCGCTCGCGAGGTAAACCTGGGGGCCGAATAGTTCGGCCTCTCCAAAGGTTCGGCCGGCGCCGATCACGTCAAGGATCTTTTCGCTGCCGCGATTGGACGACAACGCCAGTTTTACTTGCCCCGACAGTAGAACAAACATCTCTTTGGCCGGGTCCCCAGACACGAAAATTGTCTGGCCCCGTTGAACGTTTGCGCTACGGGAAGCACGCACAAGGTCACCAATGAGTTCAGCTGGGAGCTTGGCAAACAGCGGAATTTCTTTGAGTATTTTTTTCCTGCTTGAGCTGTTTTCGAATTGCATGTGTCCTCCAAACCTTCGGCCTCTAGTCGGGCCATTTATTTTCGCGGCGCATCATTGGCGTCAACGTGGCGATTCCATCGTGCTCGCCAAACCCGTCAAAGCTTAAGTGTGTGCTCTTTTTGTACCTTGATATCGATCAAGGATGCAAGCAGCAGTTTTTCCAGTGGCCCAGTCTTTTCGCGTTGGACCCGGATGCGAGAAAACAGGCGGGTAGCTTGCGGCGATCACAGCACGAATTGCTTCAAAGTGTGATTTCCCGTGATTGAATTCGGAAGCGCAAGAGGGTTGCGGGTGATTACGGTCGCGCGGCCTGGCTGCTCGAGTTCATTTCGCCGGGGCATTGCCTCGACGTGCTCGACACATCAATTGCGTTTTCGGAAAGTGCCTGGCACCTGTCTGCAGCCACCTGTGGGCAAGCTAGGCGCTTGTATTGATGATGTTTCCGACCGTGCCGTTCGTCAGTGCCTGGTCCGGATTCGCCTGCGCATGATTCAATTGAAGCGCTTGCAATGCTCCATCGTCCCTCTGCGGCCGGGCTGCCGCTGCGTCCAGGCGCGCTTTGAGGGCGTTGATCCGGGCCTCAATGGCCAGAATTTTGGCTTTACCCAGCGCCGTCTTGGCAGTAGCGCAATTGACGCAATCGGAGAGTTCCTTCTGAAGACGAAGGAACTGGGCGTCCGAGGAAACCGGTGCGGTACCCGTACCCGTGCTCGCGGTTAGATACGCGACAGACGCGCCGATCGCCTGGATCATTCGATCCCCATCCTTTTTTTGTCTTGCTCAAGCGCTGGTGTTGATGGTGCCTCCGACAGCGGCACCCGGTGTGGGCCGGTTCTCGGTAGAGGCCTGATTGAATTTCACTGCTTGCGTTTCTGATTCATTGCGTGATGGCTTGGTCGCGGCATTCTTGTCCGTTTGAGAATTCTGGCTTGCTGCGGAAAGAACGGTGAGATTGCCATTCTGTGGGGAGGCGGATCCTGCCACTTCCATGATTGATCTCCTTGGGCTGATGGTTAATATTGAATCCTTCGATACCGGGGTGTTATCCGCTGGTTTCTGCTGCGCTTGCCTTTTTCAGATAAGGCACATACGCCATGTCGGTCTTGGATATGTGCTTAGTCAGCCAAGTCTGAAGAAATTTCACGGTATCCAGGGAAATATCCTGGGAAATGGACTTGATCTGCAACTCGCCGAGTTTGGCGCGAAACTCTGCGTGCTCGAGCATGTGTCTGGCGAGATCCGGAAAACCGGCTGACTTCATCATGGCTTCTTCTTCGGAGAAGTGCTCGCGCATGTAACGATTCAAACGGGTGATCGCGTACACACCAAAAAGGGTGCGCTCATCGAGCGCGGCACTTTCCAGCTCGGCGAGCCACTGGAATATCTGCTGATGCTGTTCGTCGAGCGCTGAAACTCCGGTGCTGAGGGCGGGCGTCCATTTGATCATGATTGAAATGGTATCAGTTGTGAATGCACGGCGATATACAGCGGTCAACGAACCCGAAGCAGCGTCATTATCGTGAAACGATAATAGGGCCTGATCATACAGCGATACTTGAGGCCTAAGCGGATGCGCACTCGTTGCCTGGCTACCGACAGCGGCCCCGTGATTCCGCTTGAGGTTTGGTCCCCGGATATCCGATCGTCAGCGGACAAGCGGTCTAGTCGAAATAGGTCCGACCTTCCTCGAAGCGCGTGGCGAACCAGCGATTCTTGAGACTTTCGGTGCGCACTTTGCCCCGCGCTTTGGGCGCGTGAATAAAGCGATCGTTACCGATATAGATCCCGACATGGGAGTGGGGCCGGTTGAGGGTATTGAAAAACACCAGATCGCCGGGACGCAACTGCTCGGTCGGTACCACTGTTCCCTGCTGGGCCAGGTCCGCAGCGGAACCGGTGAGTGGGATGTCCGCCGCTGTGTTGAAGACGTAGGTAACCAGGCCACTGCAATCCAGTCCGGCTTCCGGGTTCTTGCCGCCGAATTGATAGCCGGTTTCGATCAGTCCCAGCGCGAACAACACCACGTCATTGGCCTTGGCGTTGGCTGCGCGCACGGCAACGGGCGACATTCCCTCCGTGTCGCCAGCGCCGACTTTTGCTCTTACCGACGTCGGCTTGTGCGAGCGTGTATCAAAGGGCAGGACGCCGCAGGCGTTGAGAACCAGCGTGGAACTGGTAAGCAGGGCCACGAGCGAGCGACAGGATGGAGGAGAAGCTTTCATAGGCCCAAATCTATTCCTGTAGACTGCTTCGGATTATCCCAAGCAAGGTGGAAAACCTCATGCAAATCCGCGCCGCAGTTCTCAGCCAGATGGAACAACCGCGCCCTTATGGGCAATCACGGCCGATTACCATCGAGACAGTGAGTCTCGCGGGGCCCGGTCCGAATGAAGTCCTGGTCAGAATCACGGCCGCCGGTCTGTGTCATTCCGATCTGTCGATCGTCAATGGCGATCGCCCGCGTCCGATGCCCATGGCCCTCGGCCATGAAGCCGCCGGTGTGGTCGAGGAAGTCGGTCCCGGCGTGGACGATCTGGTGCGCGGTGACACGGTGGCGCTGGTATTCGTTCCCAGTTGCGGCCACTGTCTGCCCTGCCTCGAAGGCCGGCCGGCGTTGTGCGAACCCGGTGCCGTAGCCAATACCGCAGGCACCATGGTAGGTGGTCATCGTCATCTGTCGCGCGGCGACGGCACCCCGCTGAATCATCAGGTCGGTGTGTCCTGTTTCGCCGATCATGCCGTGGTCAACCGCGGCAGCGTGGTCAAGGTGGCGTCAGACTTGTCGCCGGACGTTGCGGCCATTTTCGGTTGCGCGGTACTGACCGGTGTCGGTGCGGTGATCAATTCGGCACAGGCCCGTCTCGGCCAGACCGTCGCCGTGGTGGGCCTCGGTGGCGTCGGTTTGTCGGCGGTGCTGGGGGCGCTGTCCGTCGGTGCGCGTGAAGTCATCGCCATCGATACCCTGCAGTCGAAGCTCGACATGGCGCTGGCGTTGGGTGCGACGCGGGCCTTTCGCGCTGACGATCCGGATCTGGAGGCGCAGGTCAAGGCCGCCACCAACGGCGGTGTCGATGTTGCCATTGAGGCCGCCAGTTCGGTAAAGGCGCTCGATGCCGCCTACCGTATCACCCGGCGCGGCGGTACCACCGTGACCTGCAGCCTGCCGCCGCCCTCGCATACATTCAATGTCCCGGCCGTCAATCTGGTTGCCGAGGAGCGCACGCTGAAAGGCAGCTACCTTGGCTCAGCCGTGCCGGCGCGCGACATTCCGCACTACATCGATTTGTACAAGGCCGGCCGTCTGCCCGTGGACAAGCTGATCACGCATCGTCTGACGCTCGACCAGATCAACGAAGGCTTTGACCGCCTGGCCGCAGGCGAAGCCGTGCGTCAGGTGATTTTGTTCTAGGCGATGAGCGCCAGAACCTACTTGTTCACTTCCGAATCCGTTTCGGAAGGCCACCCGGACAAACTGGCCGACCAGATTTCGGACGCGATTCTTGATGCTTTTCTAGCGGGAGAATCGACAGCAAAGGTCGCCTGCGAGACGCTGGTGGCAGACAATCTGGTGGTCATTGCCGGTGAATTCCGAACCCGTGACGAAGCTCTGTTCGACGCGGTTCATGATCGTGCCGAACAGATCGCCCGTCAGGTACTGCGCGACGCGGGTTATACCGACGCGACGACCGGTATTGATCCCGAGCGTTGTGAAGTTCAGGTGCGCTTCAATCATCAGTCGATCCAGATCAACAAGGGCGTGGTGCACGCTGACGGTCAGCTTGGCGCCGGCGATCAGGGCCTGATGTTCGGCTACGCCTGCGACGAAACACCGGACTTGATGCCTTACCCGATCTGGCTGGCGCATCGCCTGGTACAACGCCAGGCCGAACTCAGGAGAAGTGGTGCGCTACCCTGGCTGCGCCCCGATGCAAAAAGTCAGGTGACAGCGCGTTACGACGGACATCGCGTGGTCGGCGTCAACGACGTGGTGATTTCAACTCAGATCGCTCGCGATCTCGACCCGGCCTGGGTGGCCGGCGAGGTCACGCGCGAGATCATCGAGCCACTGCTGCCAGCATCGCTGCGCACGGCGGACTTTCGCATCTGGGTCAATCCCGCGGGTCCTTTCGAAATTGGCGGGCCAAATGGCGACACCGGGCTCACCGGGCGCAAGATCATTGTCGATACCTATGGCGGTGCCTGCCCACACGGTGGCGGCGCTTTTTCCGGCAAGGATCCGAGCAAGGTTGATCGATCGGCCACGTATATGGCCCGCTATATTGCCAAGAACATCGTTGCCGCCGGTTTTGCCCGGCGCTGCCTGGTGCAGATCGCCTATGCCATCGGGGTCGCCGATCCGGTGTCGGTGATGATCGATACACAAGGCACGGGAAGCGTGCCCTACCAGACGCTGGAGGCCGCGGTGAGAGCGGTTTTCCGTCTGACCCCCAGCGGCATCATTGCCATGCTCGATCTGGCGCGGCCGATCTATCGTCAGACCGCCGCCTACGGACATTTCGGCCGCAGCGATATCGAACTGAACTGGGAGCGAACCGATCAGGTCGACGCACTCAGGCAGCGCGTCGAGGCAGTGTCGGCCACCGGCTGAACCGGCGGGCGATTCGCTATTTGAGGATTTCGAGCAACTCGACTTCAAAAACCAGGGTGGCGTCGGGCGGGATCGTGCCCGGAATTCCACGCGGACCGTAGGCCAGATTCGACGGGCACACCAGCTTGGCCTTGGCGCCGACCTTCATCATCTGCACACCTTCGGTCCAGCATTTGATCACCCGATTCAAGGGAAACGTGGCGGGTTGTCCGCGACCATAAGAGCTGTCGAATTCCTTGCCATTGGTCAGCGTGCCCCGGTAGTGAACTTTTACCGTGTCGGTAGCCTTCGGTTGCGCACCCGCACCCTCGGTGAGCAAGGTGATGCCCAATCCGGAAGCGGTCTTTGCTTCCTTGGGCGCGGCGGCCACGGTGAGCGTGGAGAAAGTGACGAGGATTGCAGCAGTGACGAGGGACAGCGTCTTCATGATGGGCCTTTGCGGGGATCGATATTGGGAAAAGTACACAGTGGCGGATTGTAATCAGACTGTAGCCTTCTGGTGCTTGAATCTGCTTGATTCAATCGTCTTGGAGCTGAAAGAAAAGTGAACAAAACTGCATTGGAATAAAGCTATACTAAACATCGAACGCCGGCTGGCAAGGACCTAATTATCGATATCGGCGCAATCTGAGGAGAAACTTCATGAAATTCCAAAAATCATGTTTGGCGATTACTGTTGCTTGCATTGTTGGGACCTCGGCTGCCTATGCCAATACAGAGATTCAGTGGTGGCATTCGATGAGCGGGCAACACAATGACAAAGTTAACGAGATAGCCAAGGGCTTCAATGACAGCCAGAAAGACTACACGCTGGTCCCGGTTTACAAAGGCAGCTATCCGGAATCGATGACCGCGGCAATCGCGGCGTTTCGGGCCGGCAAAGCACCGCATATCGTGCAGGTGTTCGAGGTAGGAACAGCGACGATGATGGCCGCCAAGGGCGCGGTCAAGCCGGTCTATCAAATCATGGAACTGGGCGGCGAGAAGTTCGACCAGAACGCTTATCTGCCTGCCGTTACCGGCTACTACTCCGACAGCAAGGGCCGCATGCTGTCGATGCCGTTCAACAGTTCGACCGCGATTTTCTACATTAACGTGGATACGTTCAAAAAGGCCGGACTGGATCCCGTGGCACCGAAGACCTGGAAAGAATTCGCCACCGTGGCGGAAAAGCTCAAGGCTTCTGGTCAGACTTGCGCCTACACCACCGGCTGGCCGTCCTGGGTGCACATCGAGAACTTCAGCGCCTGGCACAATATACCGATCGGCACCAAGCAAAACGGCATGGCCGGCTTTGATACAGAGTTCAAGATCAACTCGCCCTTGCACGTGAAGCATCTGACCATGCTCGGCGATTTTGCCAAGAACGGTCTGTATACCTATTCGGGCCGCAAGAACGAAGGTGAGGCTCGCTTTATCAGTGGCGAATGCGCGATGCTGAGCTCCAGCTCCTCGGCGCTGGGCAAGGTCCGCAAGGGCGCCAAGTTCGAGTTTGCAACGGGCTTCCTGCCTTATCACGACGATGTCGCCGGGGCACCACAGAATTCAATCATCGGCGGTGCAACGCTGTGGGTGCTCTCCGGAAAGAAAACGGATGAATACAAAGGTGTGGCGAAATTCTTCGCCTATCTGTCGCGCCCCGAAGTTCAGATGGACTGGCATATCGCAACCGGGTACGTGCCGATCACCAAGGCGGCGTTCGAGCTGACCAAGAAGTCAGGCTACTATGAAAAAAATCCCGGCGGCGACATCGCGATCCGTGAGTTGAACAACAAGCCGCCTACTGCAAACTCCAAAGGCCTGCGCTTCGGCAATTTTGTGCAGGGCCGGGAGCTCATTGAAGAGGAAATGGAACTCGTGTTGCAAGGCAAGAAAAGCGCAAAAGCGGCGCTTGACGATGCGGTAAGCCGGGGCAATATCATCCTTCGCAAGTTCCAGGCTTCAAACAAGTAACGCCAGTCGCTACGGTAGGCCGAGCGGAATGGAGAAACGCGTAGTTTTCCGCTCGGCGTGGTTGCCTTACGCCTTGGTTGCACCACAGATTGCAATCACGGTCATCTTCTTTTTCTGGCCCGCATTTCAGGCCATCTGGTATTCGTTCCAGTTGCAGGACGCGTTTGGCCTTCATACGCAATTCGTCGGCCTGGAAAATTTCCGCGCCCTGTTTGCCGATTCGCACTACCTGGATTCATTCAAGGTCACCGCTGTATTCAGTGCATTGGTCGCATTTTTCGCAATAGCCATCGCCCTGATGCTGGCAACCATGGCGGATCGCGTGATCAAAGGTGCACTTGCCTACAAGACTTTGCTGATCTGGCCCTATGCGGTCGCACCCGCGGTGGCTGGTGCACTCTGGGCGTTTCTTTTCGCGCCATCTGTTGGCATCGTCACCTATGGACTGACACAGATCGGCATCCACTGGAACTGGGTGCTCAACGGTGAACAGGCAATGTTGCTGGTGGTGATCGCGTCGGTGTGGAAGCAGATCAGTTACAACTTTCTGTTCTTTCTCGCGGGTCTGCAATCGATCCCGAAATCGCTGATCGAAGCGGCGGCAATTGACGGTGCGGGGCCCGGTCGTCGTTTCTGGACCATCATTTTCCCGCTGCTGTCTCCCACCACTTTTTTTCTGGTGGTCGTGAATATCGTCTATGCATTCTTCGACACCTTCGGCGTGATCGACGCGATCACGGAAGGCGGCCCCGCCGGAGCGACTCAGATTCTTGTCTACAAGGCCTACTATGACGGCGTCAAAGCGGCAGATCTGGGAGGTTCATCGGCGCAATCGACCATCCTCATGGCCATCGTGATCGGGCTAACCGTGATTCAGTTCCGCTACATGGAACGCAAGGTGCATTACTGATGATCGAGAATCGTCGCTGGCTGGATATTCTTGCTCATGCCATTCTCATTATCGGAATCTTGCTGGTTGCTTTTCCACTCTATGTCGCGTTTGTCGCATCGACGTTGACACTGGACGAGATAATCACCGTACCCATGCCGTTGCTGCCCGGTTCGCACCTGTGGGACAACTATTCCCAGGCACTGACTGCGGGTTCCGAGCGCGGCGCTTCAGCGCCTGTCGGTCGCATGATGTTGAACAGTTTGATCATGGCGCTGGGAATCGCCTTCGGCAAAATCACGATTTCCATCATCGCCTCTTTCGCGATCGTCTATTTTCGTTTTCCCTTGCGCAATTTTTTCTTCTGGATGATCTTCATCACCCTGATGCTGCCTGTCGAGGTACGGATCATTCCGACCTTCAAGGTCGTCGCCGACCTGGGTCTGCTTGATACCTACACCGGCTTGACCTTGCCCCTGATCGCCTCGGCAACGGCAACCTTTCTTTTCCGCCAGTTCTTCATGACCATCCCTGATGAACTTGCCGAGGCCGCGCGGATCGATGGTGCCGGGCCGATGCGTTTCTTCTTTGATGTGCTGTTACCGCTGTCAAAGACCAGCATGGCCGCGCTGTTCGTGATTCAGTTCAACTATGGCTGGAACCAGTACCTCTGGCCGCTCCTGATTACCACCCAGGAAAGCATGTATACGACGGTCATTGGCATCAAGCGCATGATCGTCAGCGGTGACGCGCTGACCGAGTGGCATCTGGTCATGGCAACCGCCATGCTGGCGATGATTCCACCGGTGTTGGTGGTCGTGCTGATGCAGAAATGGTTCGTCAAGGGCCTTGTGGAAACGGAGAAATAGATGGCGAGCGTGTCGTTGCGGGAGGTGCACAAATCCTATTCGGACCTGCAGGTGATCCACGGTATCAGCACCGAAGTCGCCGACGGCGAATTCATGGTCATGGTTGGACCCTCCGGTTGCGGAAAATCCACCCTGTTGCGCATGATCGCCGGACTGGAAACGGTGACGTCGGGTGACATCGCGATTGGCGACCGGGTGGTCAACCTGATCGAACCCAAGGATCGCGACATCGCCATGGTGTTCCAGAACTACGCGCTATACCCGCACATGTCAGTGCGTCAGAACAT
>JAIPCS010000094.1 GCA_021738105.1 Sulfuritalea sp. | reverse complement strand
CGCCGCTTCAGACGGCAAATGGATGTGCGATATCTATACCCTGGCACGCCAGCGGTTGCAGGCATTGGGTGTTCGCCGTATCGCCGGCCCGCGAAGCGGAAGTCCCGGCGTGCAAAGCACAGGCCCGCGAAGCGGAAGTCCCGGCGTGCAAAGCACAAGCGCTGCCCGAGGGGATATCGCTACGCATGACTTTTGCACCGTTGCAGATTCAGGACGATTTTTTTCCTATCGTCGTGACGGCGTGACGGGGCGCATGGCCAGTCTGATCTGGCTGGAATAGCGCCTATAATCCCGCGCCCATGTCCGTACTTACCTGGATCATCGTCATGTCGCTGGTCGGCGGCACCCTTAGTGTCCTCGGCGCGGCGGTGTTCGCTTTCAATGCGCGGGCCCACTGGGTGTCGCTACTCATCAGCTATGCCATCGGCGCGCTGCTCGGCGCATCCTTCCTCGAAGTGCTGCCCCATGCCATCACCGCCAGCGGCGATGCGTCGGCCACCACGGCAACGGTGCTGGGCGGAATTCTGGCTTTCTTTGTGATGGAGAAGCTGGTGCTCTGGCGCCACTGCCATTTCGAGGCCTGCGAAGGCCATGAGCCGATCGTGCACACTCATGAGCACGATCACGGTCGCAGCGGATTGATGATTCTGGTTGGAGACACTTTTCATAATTTTGTCGATGGCATTCTGATTGCCGCGGCCTTCATGGAAGACGTGCGGCTCGGTATCGTCACCGCAGTAGCCATCATTGCGCATGAGATTCCACAGGAGGTGGGCGACTTTGTGATCCTGCTGCATTCGGGCTATTCGAAGGGCCGGGCGCTGGCGTTCAACTTGCTTTCCAGCCTGGCGACCATGGTGGGAGCGTTGTTGGCTTATTTCGCGCTGGGACAGGTACAAAGCGCCGTACCGGTGCTGTTGGCACTGGCGGCTGCGAGCATGATCTATGTCGCCGTGGCCGACCTGATTCCCGGTTTGCACAAGCGCACCGAGATACGCGCCACGGTGCAACAAGTCCTATTGATCGGGGCGGGTATTGCCACCATCGTTCTTACCGACCGCATCGTCGATAGCTTCGCGGGATAGGCGGTTTCTTTTTCGTTGTGGTGTACCCATCAGCCACAACAGTAAAGCGAGCGGAGCCAGTCCATAGATCAGGAAGGTGAGCACGCCGGCGGTGATCGAGGTTTCGGTCGCTGCCATCAGCAGAGTGACATACAGCCACCCGATCGCAATTACATACATGGGCCGATTCTACGGACATGGCGCTTCAAAGACAGCTTTGCCATTGGTCAGTGGCCCCTGTTGTGGCTAAATTTGTGCGACCCCAGCCAAGAATCTACCTGGTGTCACATATGTCCCTGCTTGTCTTGACACCATTTATTGTGCAGTGCAAAATATTAGTCGTTTAACTTCGTCCACAAAGTTCGCCATTGCCGCGCCGACGCTCTTTGGCCGAAGACATTTTTGGAGCCCTGAATGTCGATTCCCCCCGATCAGAACGCCGCGTTCCAAGCCATGTTTCAGGCAGGAAACGCCATGGCCCAAGGCTTTAGCCAGTTCCTCGCGGATCAGCAGCAAAAACTTTCGACGACGATGCCGGGTAGCGAAACTGCAGCTTTCAACACGGACACCGAGGCACTTCAGAGATTGCAGCAGGAATGGATGGGAAAGCACGCCGAGCTTTGGCAGGCGATGTTGGGCAAACCGGCGGATCAACCGGCTCCGCAACTGGCGAATCCGCCGCAAGGAGACAAGCGCTTCGATCATCCGGCGTGGGCCGAAAGTCCTGTATATGACTATTTACGCCAGTCCTATCTGATCAATTCGGAATTCATGAATCGCATGGCGGATGCCGCTCCAGTTGCAGACGGACAGGCAAAAAATCGGATGCGGTTTCTGACACGGCAAATGGTCGATGCCATGGCGCCTTCGAATTTCCTCGCGACCAATCCCGAGTTTGTCAAAAAGGCGCTGGAGACCAACGGCGAGAGTATTCAGCAGGGCATCCAGAACCTGATCAGCGATCTGGACAAGGGCCGAATCTCGATGACCGACGACAGCGCATTTGAAGTCGGCCGCAATCTCGCAGTGACCCCGGGGGCCGTGGTCTTCGAAAACGAACTGATGCAACTGATCCAGTATTCGCCGCAGACCGAAAAAGTGTCGGAGCGGCCTTTCCTGATGGTTCCGCCATGCATCAACAAGTACTACATTCTTGATCTTCAGCCGGAAAATTCCCTGGTGCGATATGCCGTGGAACAGGGCAACACCGTGTTCCTGGTTTCCTGGCGCAATGTGCAGGCCGATCTCGGACATCTGACCTGGGACGACTACATCGAGAAGGGTGCGCTGACCGCGATCAAAGTGGTACAGGATATTTGCAAGGTCAAACAGATCAATGCGCTCGGCTTCTGCGTCGGCGGCACCATTCTGGGTTCGGCACTGTCAGTGGCACGCATTCGCGGCGAAAACCCCGTTGCATCGCTTACCCTGCTGACGACGCTGCTGGATTTTTCCGATACTGGCGAGATAGGTTATTTTGTCGACGAGGCAGCGGTTCAGTCGCGTGAAGCCGGCATCGGCAAGGGCGGCCTGCTGAAGGGCAGCGAACTGGCGACGGTGTTCTCGGCCTTGCGCGCCAACGACTTGATCTGGCAATACGTGGTGGGCAACTACCTCAAGGGCAACAAGCCCCCGGCCTTTGATCTGCTCTACTGGAATTCTGATGCCACCAATTTGCCCGGCCCTTTTCTCGCCTGGTACCTGCGCAACCTGTACCTCGAAAACAAGCTGCGAGTGCCGGGCAAACTGGCGATGTGCGGCGTCAAGGCCGATCTCGGTCGAGTGGATATGCCGGCTTTCCTGTATGCCAGCCGGGAAGACCATATCGTGCCGTGGAAGACATCCTTTTTGACCCGCAGCTTGCTTGGCGGCGAAACCACGTTTGTGCTGGGCGCCTCGGGACACATTGCCGGCGTGATTAATCCGGCCGCGAAAAACAAGCGCAATTACTGGTTGAACGACAAACAGACCGCCAATGCTGACGATTGGTTTGACTCGGCAACGGAAGTCAAGGGTAGCTGGTGGCCGGTCTGGGCCAAGTGGTTAAAGGATCATGGCGGCAAGGACGTGGCGGCTCGGGCACGTCTTGGCAACAAGGACTATCCGGCAGGCGAACCGGCTCCCGGGCGCTACGTAAAGGAAAAGGCATAATGATCACGTCGGACGCTCACAGGGGGCGTAGCGTCCGGTTTGACAAAGCAGTTGCCCCACCCAACGAAAATCGAGAGGAGAACAAGAATGCTTAGAGTTGCATTGGTAACCGGCGGAATGGGTGGTCTCGGCGAAGCAATCTGTATCAAGCTGGCGGCGCTTGGCTACAAAGTGGTAACAACTTACAGCCCGACCAACACCAAGGCTCAGGAATGGCTGCGCACCATGAACGACATGGGCTACGGTTTCAAGGCCTATCCCTGTGACGTGAGCGACTTCGACTCCTGCAAAACCTGCGTCGAAGCGGTGAGCAATGATGTCGGCCCGGTCGAAGTTCTGGTGAACAATGCCGGCATCACCCGTGACATGACCTTCAAGAAAATGACCAAGGCGGACTGGGACGCGGTGATCCACACCAACCTTGATTCCACCTTCAACATGACCAAGCAGGTAATGGATGGAATGGTGGAGCGGGGCTGGGGCCGCGTGATCAACATATCTTCGGTGAACGGACAAAAAGGCGCCTTCGGTCAGACCAACTATGCAGCGGCCAAGGCCGGTATGCATGGTTTCACCAAGGCACTGGCGCTTGAAGTGGCGAAGAAGGGTGTCACGGTGAATACGATTTCTCCGGGTTATATCGGCACCAAGATGGTGATGGCCATACCTCAGGAAGTGCTGGATTCGAAGATCCTGCCGCAGATTCCTCAGTCGCGTCTGGGCAAGCCCGAAGAGGTCGCAGGCCTGGTGGCCTATCTGTCCTCGGAAGAGGCGGCTTTTGTGACCGGCGCGAATATTTCCATTAACGGTGGTCAGCACATGTACTGATCACCCAGGCCGAAGACAGCGGCTTGCAGCGCGTCTTAGGCCCGACAAGATTTTTTAGACGTACAGGGAGTTACAAGCATGGCAAAGAAAATAGCATTGGTAACAGGTGCGATGGGTGGCCTCGGCACGGCGATCTGCAAGGCGCTGGCTGCTGAAGGATTCACTGTTGCGGCGAACTGTTTACCGAATTTTGCGCCCCGGGACGAATGGCTGGCGAAGACAAAGGCCGAAGGATTCGACTTTTTCGTTGCCGAGGCCGACGTCACCGATCTGGATGCGTGTGCGGCGATGGTTCAGAAAATCGAGGCGGAGCTTGGTCCCATCGATGTGCTGGTGAACAACGCCGGCATTACGCGCGATTCGATGTTCAAGAAAATGGACAAAGGTCAATGGGATGCGGTGCTGTCGACCAATCTCGATTCCGTGTTCAACGTAACCCACCAGGTGCTGAACGGCATGGCTGACAGAGGTTGGGGGCGCGTCATCAACATGTCGTCGGTGAATGGCATCAAGGGGCAGTTCGGTCAGGCCAACTACTCTGCGGCCAAGGCCGGTATTCTGGGTTTCACCCGCGCTATTGCTGCAGAAGTGGCAAAAAAGGGCGTCACGGTGAATGCCATCGCTCCCGGCTATATCGGAACCGACATGGTCATGGCGATCAAGCAGGACGTTCGTGATTCGATCGTGGCAACGATTCCTGCTGGCAGATTGGGCAAGCCAGAGGAAATCGGCGCCCTGTGCGCCTACCTGGTTTCGGATCTGGCCGGTTACATGACGGGAGCCACCCTGAATATCAATGGCGGATTGCACTATTCCTGATGTAATTGGTTGCGAGATTTCGTCCCACCCCGCCTAGTGCGGGATGGGCCGGGTATTACACCTTGAATGTAGAATGGTCTTTAGGAGGAGAACAGCATGGCCGGACAGAGCCGACTTATCAAGAAGTACCCGAATCGCCGACTATACGATACGCGCACCAGTACCTACATCACCCTGGCTGACGTCAAGGAACTGGTATTGGCTCATGAGGGTTTCCAGGTTGTCGACGCCAAGTCGGGTGATGATCTGACGCGTGCCATTCTGTTGCAGATCATTCTCGAAGAAGAGGCGGGGGGCGCACCAATGTTCTCGTCCGATCTGCTCTCGCAGATGATCCGCTTCTACGGCAATGCGATGCAAGGCATGATGGGCAACTATATCGAGAACAACATCAAGTCCTTCACCGAGGTGCAAGCCAAACTCAAGGATCAGGCCAAGGCGCTCTACGGCGAAAATCAAGGCGACAGCCAGGACTTGTGGGCCCAGTTTCTCAAGTTCCAAGGCCCTGCCATGCAGCACATGATGGGTGCCTATGTCGCACAAAGTCAAAAAATGTTTCAGCAGATGCAGGACACCATGCAGGAGCAGACGCGCAAAATCTTCCCCGGTGTTTACGTCAAGCCCGACGAAAAGTCCGAGAAGTAGCAAGAGCCTGTCTCGTGACACGACGGAAAGCCAAGGCGCCGACGGTCGGCTTTGTGTCGCTGGGATGCCCCAAGGCGGCGTCCGATGCGGAACAGATTCTCACCCGCTTACGGGTCGAGGGCTATCAGATTTCGGGTAGTTACGAAGGTGCCGATCTGGTCGTGGTCAATACCTGCGGCTTCATCGACGCCGCAGTCGAAGAATCACTCGACGCGATCGGCGAAGCGCTGGCTGAGAACGGCAAGGTCATCGTCACCGGCTGTCTTGGCGCCAAGAAAGATGCGGCGGGCAATGATGTTGTCCGCACCGCCCATCCAAAAGTGTTGGCTGTCACCGGACCGCATGCCCTGGCGGAAGTCATGGAGGCGGTGCATCAGCATCTGCCGGCTCGATTGCCGGACGAGCATGATCCCTTCGTCGATCTGGTTCCGCCTCAGGGCATACGCCTGACACCGGACCACTATGCCTATCTGAAAATTTCCGAAGGCTGCAATCATCGCTGCAGTTTTTGCATCATTCCCTCCTTGCGCGGTGATCTGGTTTCGCGCCCGATTGGTGAGGTATTGCGTGAGGCCGAAGTGCTGGCCGAGGCCGGCGTACGCGAACTCCTGGTGATCTCCCAGGACACCAGTGCCTATGGTGTGGATGTCAAGTACCGAACCGGTTTTTGGGGTGGCCGGCCGGTCAAGACCCGTCTTTTCGAGTTGTGCAGTGAGTTGGGCAAACTCGGACTGTGGGTGCGGCTGCACTATGTGTATCCCTACCCAAGCGTCGATGATCTGATTCCGTTAATGGCCGAAGGGAAAATCCTGCCCTATCTCGATGTGCCTTTTCAGCATGCAAGCCAGCGAATTCTCAAGTTGATGAAGCGCCCTGCCTCCGCCGAGAAAGTGCTTGAGCGCATTGCCGCCTGGCGCAAGGTGGTGCCGGATCTGACCATCCGCAGTACATTCATTACCGGCTTTCCCGGTGAGACCGAGGCCGAGTTCAACGAGCTGCTCGACTTTCTCGACGAAGCGCAGCTTGATCGGGTGGGCGCGTTTTCCTATTCGCCGGTGGATGGCGCGAGTGCCAATGCGCTGCCCGGTGCGCTACCGGAAAATATCCGTGACGAGCGCAAAGCCCGTCTGCTGAGACATCAGGAGGATATATCCACGCAGCGTCTGGAACGAAAAATAGGTCGTCGCATTCAGGTGCTGGTCGATGATATCGACGAAGAAGGCGCTATCGCCCGTTCGGTGGGCGATGCCCCCGATGTCGATGGCGTTGTCTATATTTCCGACGGTCACGACATGGAGATCGGCGAGTTCGCTGAGGTCAACGTGATCGACTGCGATGTGCACGATCTATACGCAACGCTTGCACCATTGCCGGCCTGAGCCGGAACCGTATTGAAACCCAAGCTTGGTCTGGTTCTCGGTAGCGGCGCGGCGCGCGGCTGGGCACACATCGGTGTCATCAGGGAACTGGCTGCCGCAGGCTTGAAACCCGATATGGTCGCCGGCTGCTCGATTGGTGCTTTCATCGGCGCTGCCTATGCCAATGGTGATCTCGACAAGCTCGAGGAATGGGTCAGGGCGCTGGCTTGGAAGGAAGTGCTTGGCCTGCTTGACGTCAGCTTTTCGGGCGGTTTGATCAAGGGCGAAAAGCTGATCGAGTTCTTTCAGCGCAATTTCGTCGATCATGATTTTGCGAAGTTGGACATCCCGTTTGCCTGCGTCGCTACCGATCTGGCAACCGGGCGCGAAAAATGGTTGCGCGAGGGATCGGTGGCCGATGCGGTGCGTGCCTCGATCGCGGTTCCCGGTTTGTTCAAACCCATGGTTCGAGACGAGCGACTGCTGGTCGATGGTGGTCTGGTGAATCCGGTTCCGGTTTCCCTGTGCCGTGCGATGGGAGCGGATGTCGTGATTGCGGTGGATCTGGGTTCGGACCGGGTAGGCGGTAGTTTGCGTCAGAAGCGATATTCACCAGTCCCGGTGGAACGTCAGCGTGATGAACTTGAGCCGGGCTGGGCCGCGCGCTTGAGAAAAACCTTCAGCAGGCCGCGATTGAGCAATGGCGAGTTGCTGCCATCCATGGCCGGTGTCCTGACCACCAGCATTCATATCATGCAGATGCGCATTGCCCGCAGCCGCCTGGCGGGAGAGCCCGCTGATGTATTGCTCGCACCGCGGCTCGGCCATCTGGCCCTGATGGATTACCATCGCGGCATCGAAGCCATCGAAGAGGGGCGTGCGGCCGTGGTAAGGATGTTGCCGGCCATTGAACACGCCATGTCGGCATGAGTGAATTGATTACCCAACTGCGGTACCTTCTGGGTGAGCGCAATGTGCTTGCCGCAGAGCAGGATATGGCTCCCTTCTGCACGGATTGGCGCGGGCGCTATGTGGGCCAGGCATTGTGCGTTGCACTGCCGGGCAACACCGAAGAAGTAGCGGGTGTGGTACGCGCCTGCGCCGTCGCCGGTGTGGCGATCGTGCCGCAAGGTGGCAATACAGGCCTGTGTGGTGGAGCAACACCCGTGGGTGGCGAAGTGGTGATCAATCTGCGACGCATGAACCGCATCCGCGCGATTGATCGCGCCAACAATTCAATCACCGTCGAAGCGGGCTGCACCTTGCATGCGGTACAGGAGGCGGCACTGGAGGCGGATCGCTTGTTTCCGCTGTCTCTCGCGGCAGAAGGCAGTGCCACGCTGGGTGGGAACCTGTCCACCAATGCCGGTGGTGTCCAGGTGCTGCGCTATGGCAATACCCGCGAGTTGACGCTGGGCCTCGAAGTGGTGCTGGCCGATGGTCAAATCTGGAACGGGCTGCGCGCCTTGCGCAAGGACAATACCGGCTACGACCTGAAACATCTGTTCATAGGCGCTGAGGGCACCCTGGGATTGATCACTGCGGCGACACTGAAGCTGTTCTCTCGGCCGAGAACCTATGCGACCGCCTGGGTTGCGGTACCCGATCCGGCGGCGGCGGTGAGCCTGCTGGGACGCTTGCGCGATCAGGCAGGGGACAACGTGACGGCTTTCGAGATAGTCGGTCGACCGGCCCTGGATCTGGTGCTCAGACATATTCCGAATTCGCGTGATCCTCTGGCCGGCAATCCGTTGTGGCAAGTGCTGATCGAACTGAATGGCGCTCGTGACGATCTGGCGTTTATCCTGGAACAGGCGCTGGATGGCGCTATCGCGGACGGGCTGGTCGGCGATGCCGTCCTTGCTGCCAGCGAGGCACAGACAAGCGCGTTGTGGGCTCTGCGCGAGAACATCTCGGAGGCCCAGAGAATCGAGGGCATCTCGATCAAACACGACATCGCAGTACCGGTGTCGCGCATTGCCGAATTCATCACGGGTGCTGATGCCGCCCTGCGGGAAAAATTCCCGCAAGTGCGTATTGTGTGTTTCGGCCATATCGGCGATGGCAACCTGCATTACAACCAGTCGCGGCCGGATGCCCAGTCGAATGCTGAATTCATTGCGCAGACCGATGCGGTCAATCGCATCGTGCACGATCTGGTGCATGAGCTGGGCGGCTCGATTTCAGCTGAACATGGGCTGGGACAGTTGAAGCGTGAGGAAGTGCTGCGCTACAAGAGCACCATCGAGATGGACTTGATGCGTGCGGTTAAACAGGCTTTCGACCCGCATGGTTTGATGAATCCCGGTAAACTGCTGTAAAAAGCGTGACGGGGGCTTTACAGGCAGACCCCGCCTACCTATAATGCGCCCTCTCTTGTGGGGGTATAGCTCAGCTGGGAGAGCGCTTGCATGGCATGCAAGAGGTCCGCGGTTCGATCCCGCGTACCTCCACCAAAACGATACGTCCCTATCGTCTAGAGGCCTAGGACATCACCCTTTCACGGTGAGTACGGGGGTTCGAATCCCCCTGGGGACGCCAAATTCGGCGCCTGATTTCGATAAGAAATCAGGCGCTTTTCTTTGTTTGTGTCGGATTTGCGGAAACGCTGGCCAGCGGGTGAACACAGCCTTTAGAATCATCCCGTCGACCAAACACTCACTTCAGGACAGGGCTGGCATCGCTATCTGAATCCAGCCGCCGAAATCCATATGGCTCGCCTTTCACTGCATTTCCCCGCTGATCAGTTCTGCTACACGACGCGTCTCGCGGTTCGCGTGACTGACATCAATGGCGCCAATCATCTTGGCAACGACTCGATGATCTCGATGATTTCAGAGGCCCGTGCCTGTTTTTTGTTCGATTTCGGCATTCGGGAAGCAGAAGACAATCGCATCGGCATCATCGTCACCGATCTGGCGACCACCTATCGCGCCGAGGCTTATGCCCGTGACGAACTGCTGTTCGAAGTCGGTGTCATGGACTTCAATCGTTATGGTGGCGACATCATATTCCGCATCTCCCGACCGGCGGATGCTGCGCTGATCGCCATGGCGAAATCGGGCTTCGTCTTTTTCGACTATCGGCAAAAGCAGGTCGTACCGATGCCCGAGGACTTCGCCGCCAAATTTCCCAAGGTCAACCGGATCTAGTCGACCGGGATCTCACCTCTTTTCAGGAGTCGTCAATGTCACAATTGTTCTCACCCTATACCCTGGGTCGCCTGCAATTGGCCAACCGTATCGTCATTGCCCCGATGTGCCAGTACTCGGCTGACGATGGCAATGCCACGGATTGGCATTTGATGCACCTGGGCAATCTGGCGTTGTCCGGTGCCGGTCTGCTGATCATCGAAGCAACCGCGGTTGAAGCGGCAGGGCGGATCACTGCCGGTGATCTTGGTCTGTGGTCTGAGGTCAACGAAGCAGCCCTGCGCAGGACACTGGAAGCCGTGCGACGGTACTCGACGATGCCGATTGCCATTCAACTCGCGCATGCCGGGCGCAAAGGCTCGAGCGCGCGGCCATGGGAAGGTGGTCAGCTGGTTCCTTTGGCACAAGGCGGCTGGGTGCCGGAAGGGCCATCGGCGTTGCCGCATGCGGCGGGCGAGGCAGCACCGACCGCGCTCGATAGTGCCGGCCTGGATCGGGTTCTGCGCGCCTTCGCAAAGGCCGCCGAGCGATCCGAGCGCCTCGGCATCGAAGCCATTGAAGTACATGCGGCACACGGTTATCTGCTGCATCAGTTCCTCTCGCCGCTGGCCAATGTCCGGAATGACGAATTCGGAGGCTCGCTGGAAAACCGGATGCGCTTTCCGTTGGCGGTGTTCGATGCAGTACGTGCCGTGGTGAAGGATCGCATCGATGTCGGTGTGCGCATTTCTGCCACCGACTGGGTCGACGGTGCTTGGGATCTGGAGCAAAGCATCGTGTTTGCCAAGGCATTGCGCGATCGCGGCGCATCCTTTATTCATGTCTCGAGCGGCGGGGTGTCACCGCTGCAAAAAATTCAACTCGGGCCGGGATATCAAGTGTCGTTCGCCGAGCGCATCCGGCAGGAGGTGGGCTTGCCGACAATTGCCGTCGGCTTGATCACCGAACCGCAACAGGCTGAAGATATTATTGCCGGAGCTCAGGCCGATCTGGTGGCGCTGGCACGCGGTATTTTGTTCGAACCGCGCTGGCCCTGGCGGGCAGCCGCCGAACTGGGAGCAACGGTGACAGCTCCGCCGCAGTACTGGCGCTCGCAGCCGCGCGAATATCCCGGACTGTTCGGTGATGTTCGATCCGGACAGCGCTAGAGACGCACGCAGACCACGTCTTCGTAGGCAAAGCTGAGCGCCATCCACGCGCCGGTCGGCAACCCGCGTTCCTGGCCGACCAGAACTTTCATTACGCCCGCATGAGTGACCAGTACTGCGCGCTCCACCCCCTGGTCCCTGATCTCCTGTACGAAGTGAAGCACCCGCTGTTGTAACTGTCCGACCGACTCACCCTGCGGCGGTGTGTACCCCAGCGGGTCGGCGGCCCAGCCGTCCAATGCCTCGCGCTGAATATTCCGCCACGGTTTCAGTTCCCAGTCGCCAAAGCTCATTTCCTGCAGGCGTGGATCATTTTGAGGCGAGACGTGCAGGGCTTCAGCCAACTGTCGGCAACGTTGCAGCGGGCTGGTGTACAGCGGACATGCAGCGGGTGGATGTACTGGCGGATCCAGAGGCAGTTGCGGCAGGATGCGCGCCGCAGCCGCACCCACGTGCTCCGCCAGCGGCAGGTCGGTGCGGCCATAGCAGATACCTTCGGCCACGTGCGGCGCCGGATGACGGATCAGGTAAAGCTGCATAGCAGGCCAAGATAAAAGGCGACTTCGCTCACCTGCTGTGTCGCGCCGAGGCAGTCGCCGGTGTAGCCGCCGATGCGCCGCAGAAAGTAGCGCGCAGCAAGAAGCGTAGTTAGCGCGACGGCAGCGAGTGCTACCAGTACATCGACCGGTGGCAGAAACAAACAGGGTGCCAGGCCAATCGTCATGGCGATTGCCAGCTCGTGAGCCGCCATGCGCTGCGCCAGCGGTTTGGACTTGGTGCTGGCATCTTCACGGACATACTCGAGGAAGTAGATCAGCATGGTCGATGCCAGTCGGGAGACCGAATGTCCGGCGATCAGCGCCAACGCCAGGAAGGGGGAAGCAAAGTCCGCATCGAGTTCGGTGAGTGCGCTCCATTTTGTGAGCAGAATCATGCCGACGCCCAGCGCGGCATAGCTGCCGACGCGTGAGTCTTTCATGATGCTCAGCACCTGAGCCTTATCCCAGCCGCCGCCGAAGCCGTCGCAGGAGTCGGCAAAGCCATCCTCGTGAAAGGCACCGGTGGCGAGGATGGTGGCCGCCATGCCGAGCAGGATCGAAACGCTGATCGGCAGCGCCAGCGCCGCGAGTTCCGTCACCCCGGCACCGATGCTGCCGATGAGGATGCCGATTAGCGGAAAGTAGCGCGCCGCGTGATCGAGCTGGTGCTGCGTATGTCCGACCCAGGTGGGGACGGGCAGCCGCGTGAAAAAGCGCAGCGCGGCGAAGAAATATTCCAGCTCGTTTTTCATCCGGCTTTTTCGCTGACGCCGGCGGATTCGAAGCTGGCCATTTCATTGAGGAAGGCGCAGGCCGCAGTGAGCAGGGGCAGGGCCAGCGCCGCACCCGTGCCTTCGCCCAGACGCAGGCCGAGATCAAGCAGCGGCCGGGCCTGCAGCCACTCGAGCTGCAAGCGGTGACCGGCTTCGTTGGAGCAGTGCGAATACACGCAGTAGTCGAGGATGGCGGGTGAAATCCGCGCCGCCACCAACAGTGCACTGGTGACGATGAAGCCATCGATCAGCAGCGTCATGCGAGCTTCTGCCGCCGCCAGCATGGCGCCGGCCAGCATGGCGATCTCGAAGCCGCCGAAGCGGGTCAAGATGCGTAACGCATCCTGACC
>JAIPCS010000093.1 GCA_021738105.1 Sulfuritalea sp. | reverse complement strand
CGAGCGCAGCCTTGGAGGCGACATAGGCCGAGAAGCGCGGTGCGTTGGTCAGCACACCGATCGATGAGATGTTGATGACATGGCCCGCGCGCTTTGCCGTCATTCCAGGCAGCACGCCCAGCGTCAGGCGCAGGGAACCGAAGTAGTTCACCTGCATGGTCCGCTCGAAATCGTGGAAGCGGTCATAGGAGGTCTCGATGCCGCGCCGGATCGAACGTCCGGCGTTGTTCACCAGGATGTCGACACCACCGTGCTTGTCGTTGAGCTTGGCCATCAGTTCGGCGCACTGCGCTTCATCGCCCACATCGGCCGAATAGGCAATCATCTTGAGGCCACGGGATTTGGCTTCGGCCAGGGTTTCATTGATCTTTTCCATGTCGCGGGCGACGATGATGGTGATGGCGCCGGCCTCGGCCAGCTTGAATGCGGCCGCCTTGCCAATGCCGGACGAACCGCCGGTGATCAACACCACTTTGCCTGCGACGCGGCCCTTCAGGCTGCGGTCGACGAACAGGTCGGGGTCAAGGCGACGCTCCCAGTAGTCCCACAGTTTCCAGGCGTAGTCCTCCAGTTTCGGCACGCTGATGCCGGACCCTGCCAGCGCCTTCTCCGTTTCACGATTGTCGAAGCGGGTCGGATAATTGACGAACTGCAGGATATCTTCAGGCAGGCCGAGATCCTTCATTACCGCGTTGCGAATACGCCGCACCGGCGTCAGCGCCATCAGGCTCTTTTTGACGCCACGAGGGATAAAGCCGAAAAGAGCGGCGTTGACGCGCATGGCCATTTCCGGTGCGTGACCGGCACGCGAGAAAATATTGAGTACGTCGCCAACGCGGCGCGGATGCGGATCGGTCAGGTGGAAGGTACGCTTGTCGAGGCCCTTCTTGTGGGCAAGGAAGTACATGGCGTCGACCACGTAGTCCACCGGCACGATGTTGATGCGACCGCCTTCGAGGCCGATTGCGGGCATCCACGCCGGCATCAGCTTGCGCATCTTCTGGATCAGTTTGAAGAAGTAGTAGGGGCCATCAATCTTGTCCATCTCGCCGGTGCGTGAATCGCCGACCACCACACCGGGACGATAGACCCGCCAGGGTCGCTTGCATTCCTTGCGCACGACTTTCTCGGACTCGTGCTTGGAACCGAAGTAGGGATGCTCGAGGTTCTCCGCTTCGTCAAACATGTCTTCACGAAAGATGCCTTCGAACAGACCGGCCGCAGCGATCGAACTGACGTGGTGAAAGCAGCCGGCTTCGACTTGATGCGCCAGTTCCACCGTATTGCGGGTGCCTTCGACATTTGCCGCCATCTGAGATTCGGCACTGGCACCGAGGTCATACACGGCAGCCAGATGAAACACGTGGTTGACCTTGCCCTTGAGCTTTTTGATGTCGGCTTTTCCGACGCCGAGGTTCGGTTGCAGCAGGTCGCCGACGATGGGGATGGCGCGGCTTGAGTCAGTCTTCCAGTAGTCATGGAGTGCTGCGAGACGCTCGGGAGATTTGTCGCGGGTGAGGAAGTAAACCTTGGCGGCCGGCTTCTCAAGCAGCCTGGCAACCAGTCGTTTGCCAATGAACCCTGTCGCACCGGTGACAAAATAAATCATTGCAGCCTCCTCGCATTTTTTCGATTCGTGCCCATGGTCCCTACCAGCGGCATCCGTTGCGAATGATACAGAAGCCGGGAGATCTAGAGGGTTTCACCCAGGACTTTAGTGTGACCTCTCTAATACATATCGCTAGACTTCACCTCATGGCAGACACAGCGTCTGCTGCTGTCTCGCCGACGAGGCATCGGAATTCAATCATTCAGGAGAGTGTCATGGTAAAGAAACTTGTAAGTAAGAAACTTAAGTCAGCCGGCCAGGACGGCCAGCTTTCCGCCACTATCCGCGAGTCGGCGCAACAGATCTGGCTGGCAGGCCTTGGGGCGTTTGCCAAGGCACAGCAGGAAGGCAACAAGGTGTTCGACGCATTGGTTCGCGAAGGCGAGTCGATCCAGAAGAGGACCCGTAAAGTGGCCGAAGACAAGGTTACCGATATGGCAGCCAAGGCGACCGGCACCTGGGACAAGCTTGAGCAGGTATTCGAGAATCGCGTCGCGCGTTCCCTGAACAGCCTTGGCGTACCGACCAAGGCCGATGTCGATGCGTTGGCCAAACGAGTTGCCGAGTTGAAGGCCGAAGTGACAAAACTGAATGGCGCCGCCAAACCGGCCAAGCCAAAAGCCGCTGCCAAGCCGGCAAGCCGTCCAGCACGTAAACCTGCGGCGAAAACCGCAACCAAGGCGGCATCCTGATTCGCGCAAAACCATGACATCGGGCTGATGGTTGCCGGCGGAGTGTTCAGACATGAAGCCGGCAGACCAGAAGCTGCGGATGGCACTAGCGCTGGCAGGGATCAACGATTTTCTCAAGAGACTGCTCTCTCTTTCCGGTCTGGTCGATCCGTATCGTTCGCTAGAGCGATGAATGACCCGGCTGAAACGTCGTCGGGCTCGCTCCATGGTGCTGACGGCATCGACTCCGTTATACGCACTGGACGATCTGAATCTGACACTGAAGCGCATGGGATCACATGCCGCCTGATTCCCTGCTGATGACAGTGGACACGAGGGTTTCTGCTATCCTCGCAGGAATGGTCGAGACGGGTGACTGATGGAGAAAAAACCGAAGCGCCGCACGCGAGAGCGCATCCTTGAAACATCCTTGGTGTTGTTCAATGATTTCGGTGAGCCGAATGTCACCACACAGCTGATTTCGGACGAGATGGGAATCAGCCCCGGCAATCTCTATTACCATTTTCACAACAAGGACGAGATCATCGAGTCCCTGTTTGCCGATTTCGAGCGGGAAATAGAAGAAACACTGGCCGCGCCGGTGCGGCGCGCCCCGAACGTAGAAGATATCTGGCTGTTCCTGCACCTGATATTCGAGGGTATCTGGAAGTTTCGTTTTCTCTACCGCGATATCAACGAACTCTTGTCGCGCAACCGGCATCTGGAAATTCACTTCAAACGCATTGTGGCGCACAAGGTTCAAACGGCCGCGGCGATTTGCAGGGGGCTGGTGGCCACCGGCGACATGAAGGCAAGCACTCCAGAGATTCAGGCGCTGGCGTTGAACATGACCGTGGTGGCCACCTATTGGTTATCGTTCGAATTCGTCAGTGACCCACGCAAAAAAATCGGCAACGAGAGTCTGACACGCGGTGCGTTTCAGGTCATGGCGCTTGCGGCGCCCTACCTGGTGGGACGTTCGCGCAAATTGTTTGACGAATTGTCAAAAGATTATCTAACAGTCTGATCACTTGAGAGGAGAGGCAGCATGGCAAAGTCGGCCTGGAAAAAATTTCCGTATGCGGACAAGTCGTTTGTATATTCGGGCGCCGCGCTGAAGAAGAATTGGGATCGGCTGCATCGGGGCGATCGGGAGCCTTTCCCGGGTGATGCCGAGGTTCAGGAGGCATGGCGTTTGTATCATCAGGGCGAATTCCAGAAAGCCTTCGATACGGGTCTGGCGGCCGGTATCGATGGCTACAACGCGGCCAACAAGGCGGCCATGATTTACGGCAATTACCTGGAAACCGACGAGAAGAAGAAGCTTGTGTTGTTCCAGGAAATCTCAGAGCGTTGTGAAGAACTGCAGCATGCGCAGTCGAAGAACGCTAACGCTTATTACATTCAAGCTTACGCGCTCGGTCGATACAGCCAGGGTATTTCAGTCATCAAGGCCTTGACGCAGGGGCTGGGCGGCAAAATCAAGAATGCACTGGAAACCGCGTTGAAGCTAGATGCCAAGCATGCGGACGCACATAGCGCGCTGGGCGCTTATCACGCCGAGGTTGTCGACAAGGTCGGCTCGATGGTTGGTAAGCTGACTTATGGCGCGAGCAAGGATCTCTCCACCAAGCACTTCGACACATCTCTGAAGCTGGCGCCGGACTCAGCGATAGGCTGCATTGAATACGCCAATGCGCTGGTCATGCTGTTTGGCGACAAGAAGATGAATGAGGCGGTCAAGCTCTACGAAAAGGCGGCGGCGGCGAATCCGGTCGACGCCATGGAGCGCCTCGATGTCGAACTCGCCAAATCCGAGTTTGAGGACTGAACCTCAGGCCAGTTTGCGAAAGCGTTTCGGAACTCTGATGATCGGCGCCGCTTCTGGTGCCGGCGTGTCAGCGGTGGCGGGCTTGGCGCGTGGTGCTTTCGCGGATTTAGTCCGCGCTCGCGCTTGAGGTGCGCTGCCCCGGTGCTTTTTTACGGCTGAATTCGATGCTTTCTCGGCACTGAGTGGTGGCGGCAACTGCTTGCCGAAGAGAGCTTGCTCGACTTGCGCCGCATCGAACGGCACTTCCCAGTCAAGCATCAGCAACGCCAGCATCATCTTCTCGAACTCAACGGCAAATAGCGGTGTGATGGTTTCCGGGTCGGGCACGAAGTGGCGGTCTGTAATCAGGCTGAACTGGACGCTGTCGTTGTAGCTCAGGATCGATACGCCAATCCCGATGTCGCCTGACTGCGGCACCCAGAACATGCACTGATCAAGCTTTGAGCCGGCCAGATACAAGGGCTGCTTGGGTCCAGGTACGTTGGTCATCACGGTACTGGCTTTGGCGGCGAGGATATCCAGAAACTGCTGCTGCACAATTTTCGGTGCGACACCGACTGCGGCGAGTATGCCCAATGTGAGTGGCGGCTGATACGAGCCCTTGAGATCATTCATGCGCTCGCGCACCAGAAACAAGCGCGCAAAGGGATTGCCTTCATGCAGGGGCAGCAGCAGTGTGCCGAGTCCGAAACGGTTGCCCAGCGTGCCTTCGTCTTTTGCCGAACGCAGATTGACGGGAATCATGCCGCGCACTTCCACATCGCGTACCGATTCGCCCTTTTGCAGAAAGTAGGCACGGAAGGCGCCCGCTACCGCGGAAAGCAGAATGTCATTGACCGAACAGCCGAGTGCCTTGCCCAGGGCTTTCACCTCGGCCAGAGGAATCGGATTTGACCATGCGACACGTTTTACGGTGCTGGTCTTTCCTTTGAGGCTGGTCGGTGAATCGGACGGCATGGCGAGCAGTTTGGCCAACTCGGTCAGCAGGCCGAGGCCATGCATGCCGTAGGTGGCGAGGCGATCGCGATCGGATGCCAGATCCAGGGCCTTGCCCCCCATATCGGTTCCCTTGCTGACGACCGAGGTGAGCGTCTGGGCCAGGGTTTCGATAAGACCCGTCGGTATCTCGTCGCTGTCGTCCGCATCGAATTCCGGAACGAAGGTTGCTTCGGCCTTGGCGGTTGGCGACAGGTCTGTCAGCGAAAGAACCACGCCGACCAGTGCAATGCCATCCGCAATGCTGTGGTGGATGCGTACGACCATCGCCGAACCACCTTCATAGTCCTCGATGAGATCAAAGCGCCACAAGGGCTTGCCGGGGTTCAGCGGTTGCACGGCAAGTTCGCTGGCCAGTGCCTGCAATTCCTTCTTTCCGGCCTTGGCCGGAAGTGCACGGCGCTTCAGATGCGCATCAAGATCAAAGTCCGGGTCGTCCTGCCAAAAGGCGCCGGTGACCTCCTGAACGGCACATTGGCGAAAACGACGATAGCGTCCGACCATGCGTGTTTCAATCGTATTGCGCAGCCGGTCGAAGTCCATCCGTTGCTTGAACACCATGACGCCGACAATCATCATCAGGTTCGTCGGGCGATCCATTCTCAGCCAGGCCGTATCGACGGCCGACATTCTTTCTCGTCGGAGCATTGTGCGTGTCCTCGAATTTGACCGCAAATCACGGGGATACCGTCCCCGCATCCAGCGGAGACATATAATAGTCGAAGCCAAATCATGGTGCCCACAAATTGTTTGTAGCCACGGAAGATGACATGAGCGATCTGAAAACCCAATTTGAAGCAGCGGTGGCCGACTCCAAGAAATTGCCGGAGCGGCCTTCAAACGATGTGCTGTTGCAGCTTTATGCGCTGTACAAACAAGGCACCGATGGTGATGTCGAGGGCAAACGCCCGGGCTTTACCGACATGATCGGTCGCGCCAAGTTCGATGCCTGGGCCGCCATCAAGGGTACCGGTAGCGACGATGCCATGACACGGTATGTCGAGCTGATCAATTCCCTGAAGGCTTGATTCGCCGGACTCGGTTTCTTCGCTGCGTTGAGCGGGATTCCGTCGTCTCAAAAAGTCGGCGTTGGTGATACGGCTATTCCGTTGAACTCGCGTACCCAGGCAAGAAAGTCCTGCAGGGCCATCGGTTTGGCCACACCGTAGCCCTGCACCACGTCGCAGACATTGCTTTTCAGCCACGAGATTTCTGCCTCGGTTTCGGCGCCTTCGGCCACCACGGTGAGTCCCAGTTCGCGGCATAGAAGAATGGTCGAGCGAACGATCGCGGCATTTTTCGGTGTTGCGTCGATGTCGGTAATGAAGGCGCGGTCGATTTTCAATTCATCGACGGGCAGGGTTTTGACGTAGGCCAGCGAGGCCTGGCCCGTACCGTAGTCGTCGATGGCGAGCTTGATTCCGTGAGCGGCCAGTTCGTCCAGATGCTTGAGCGCCAGCTCGGGTTCATCCATCAGTGCGCTCTCGGTAATTTCGAGACACAGCCGGCTGGCGGGCAGGCCTGAATCCTCCAGCAGCTTGAGTACCTGTGCGACCAGATCGCGGTTCAGCAGATCATGGGTCGACAAGTTGACCGAAGTCACGATGTCCATGCCCGAACGCTGCCATTGCGCCGCCTGCCGGATGACGTCTTCGAGAATCCAGGGTGTGATTTCGCGAATGAACCCGGTTTGCTCGGCAAACGGTATAAAGCGCAGCGGCGGGATCATGCCCTTTTCCGGATGCTGCCAGCGGATCAATGCTTCCGCGCCGGTAATCCTGTTCTGCGCAAGATTCAGCTTGGGCTGGTAGTAGACAACGAACTCGCGACGCGCCAGGGCGGCTCTCATTTCGCCGATCAAGGAAAGCTGTTCGTGGGCCGGCTCGGCATCCAGATCGGAACCGAACGCCAGGCTTTCGTGCCGTCGTTTGGCGTTGGCCATGGCCAGGTCGGCGCGGCGCAACAAGCGGGTTGCGTTCGTCCCGTCCTGCGGATACAGAGCGACTCCGAAGCTGGCATCGATATCGAGATGCTGGCCATCGATGATCATCGGCGCCCGAAGCGTCGCGAGAATCTGCTGCACCAATACCGTTGTCGCATTCCTGTCGGCGCCATCGATCAGCAGTGCGAACTGATCGCCCCAAAGTCTGGCGACCACCGAAGAGTCTCCCGCGGCCTGCCGAAGCCGTCCCGCGATCTCACACAACAGGCGGTCGCCAACGGTGTGTCCCAGGGCATTGTTGATTGGGGTAAAGCGGTCGATGCCCAGTATCACCAAAGCGCCGCAGCCATCTGCCGGCAAAGTGTCGAGCATTTCCAGAAAGCGGGTGCGGTTTGGCAGCCTGGTCAGGGTGTCGACATAGGCCAGACGCAGAATACTGTCCTCACGAGTCGCAATACTGTCGCGCATGATGGTCAGCGAGCGCAGCAAGGCGCCGATTTCGTCCTGCTTGCCATGCGGTACAGCCTTCTGGTAATCGCCGCTGGCGATCGATTCGGCAACGCTAACTGCTTCTCGCACCGGGATGACGATGCTGCGGGCGATCGTCCAGGCCAGAATGCTTCCGGTGATCAGCGCGCTGAGCGCCAGAATGATCGCGAGCAGTCGCGCGTTGGCGGCGGACTTTCTGAGATCTTCCAGTTCGGAATTCATCAGGCGCTGCAAATGGTTTTCCAGCTCAAGGGTTTCGAACAGCAGGGTGTTCAGAACGCGTTGCGTCCGGTCTTCAAAGTGGCCCCGGGCCTTTTCCGGACCTTCGAGTTCGATCAGTTCGACGGTTTCCTGAAACAGGGCGCCGTAGCGTTGACGCAGGTCGGTCACGCGTTCGATGTCCGCCTGAACCTCCGGCGGCAGCATGGTCTTGCCGAGTTCGCTGACGGCAACATCGGAAGCTGCGATTTCCGCATCCATGGCGGCATACAGCGGGACCCGCTTTTCCCTGTCCGGTGTTTGCAGCAGGTTGAGCAAATAGATGGCCGCCGTCTGGGCATGCCGATTGGCGCGTTGAGCCAGAAAGACCCGGTAGGCCTGATAGTCGACGATTTCCTGCGTCTTGGCGGTCAAGCCTTCAAAGCGCTGCAACGATACGGTCGTCACGGCAAACAGCAGCCCCAGAAGAACCGAGAAGGACAGAACCAGACGGGCACGGATGGACATTGATCCGAACATCAGATCGTGCCTCTCAACTTAATTCGGGTCATCGCGTTGATCCCTGATTCCGTTCCGGCATTTTTCAGCGAAACCTTCGTACGATCCACTGGTCGATCGAAACTACGCCCGGTCCTTTCGCGATCAGGAATAGCAAAACGGCTGCCCAGACACCATGGGTCGGATAGGCGTCGGGATAGACCAGTAGTTGAATCGTGAGGGTCATCACCAGCAAGGCCAGTGCAGAAAACCGCGTGGCCAGTCCGATCAGGATCAGCAGTGGAAACAGGTGTTCGGCGAATGCTGCTGCGGGCGCCGCAAGTTCCGGCGGTACCAGCGGCAGGCGGTATTCATCCCGAAACAGATCGACGACCGAATCCGACAGCTTGGGCATGCCAAACTGAAACTCGCCATTGACGATGTCGATGGCAAAGCCCTGAACCTTGGTTTGCCCGGATTTCCAGAAGATCGCGGCGATGGAAAAGCGGCCAATCAACGCGATCAGGGAATCCGGGATGCGCCCCAGAAGCTGGATCAGTTTTTCGACCAGTTGTCGTGGCAAGGACGCAGCTGTCGTTGCCGTCATGGAAGTGATGGTTCTATTCATGTCGTGTCCCTGTGTTCGCGGTTGGCGTATCAGGCGTTCTTCTCCTTGAATTCCTTGAGCTGACCCTGTCCGGTCGGAGACGTTTTGGAAGCCGTCCTGTTGCAGCTTCCCTTGGGTACAAAGGACCAGGCATTGCCCTGATGGTCTATTTTTGATGTGCCCGCGCACGATGTTCCGGCCCCGGCCTTGCAGTCGTTTTTCCCCTTGAGGGCGACGCCGAAACACTTCTCCTTTTCATTGATCTTGGTTTTGTCGGCGGCGGCTACCGGCGCGGCGGCAATACTCAGGGCAGCGCCCAGCGCCAGCGCGAGCGATACAGTTGTCATGGGCGTATTCATGGAAATTCTCCTCGATCAAGTTGGTGTGTTTGCATTGATGTGGTGCTGATTTCAACGTTCTGTGACACTGCATAGTCGGCACAGGTCGCTGTTCCTTACAATCCGGGGGCTGCACATTGATACCGTCCGAATTGTCGTCAGCGGGAACTCACTTGACTGGCGTTTGTCTGTCGTGCAGTGAATCAGCCGCCAAACCCGTCAGGAGAACCTCATGATCAAAGCCGTATGGAACGACGTCGTCATCGCACAAACCGAGGATTTTGAGACTGTCGAAGGCAATCGCTATTTCCCGCCGGAATCGCTGCTCATGGAGTACTTTCGCCCCAGTTCGAACCACACGGTCTGTCCCTGGAAAGGCGAGGCGAGCTACTACGACATCATGGTGGCAGGCCAGATCAATCCTGATGGCGCCTGGTATTACCCGACAACCAAGCCGGCGGCATCAAATATTGCCGGGTACGTGGCGTTTTGGAAAGGCGTGCGGATTGTCGAAGTGCCCGGCGCCTAGAGATCACGCGCCAGACGGATGCCTGAAAACTGCCAGCAGGCGGATGCCGGAAAGAAGTTGCGGTAACTTGCCCGCACGTGGCCTTTGGGCGTGACACAGGATCCGCCGCGCAGTACGTATTGGTTGACCATGAATTTTCCGTTGTATTCACCCATGGCGCCATCTCCTGCGCGATACCCCGGATAAGGGGCATAACTTGACGATGTCCACTCCCATGCGTCGCCGAACATCTGGGCCAGCGCACCGCTGGCAGCGGTGCGTGGGTGGTAGATCCCGCTATCGGCAAAATGCCCGGCCGGCTCTAGCCCCGCCGCCGCATGTTCCCATTCCGCTTCGGTCGGCAGGCGCGCGCCGGCCCAACGTGCGTAGGCGTCTGCCTCAAAATATGAAAGGTGTACCACCGGCCCGCCGAGATCGAGCGGAAGCAATCCTCCGAGCGTGAATTCGAGCCAGCCGATACCGCCCTGGCTCCAGTACAGTGGATGCATCCGGTCCTGTGCGCGAGACCAGTCCCAGCCTTCGGCCAGCCAGAGCTCCGGATTGGAATAACTGCCCGCCTCGATGAATTCTACATACTCGCCGTTGCTGACCAGTCGCGAGGCGAGCTGAAAACCTGGCAGGTAAACGTGATGTCGCGGTTTTTCGTTGTCGTAGCAGAAGCCGTCGCCCTGATGCCCGATGCTGCCCAGACTTTCCTCAAAATCCTGCCAGCCGAGGGCTGGCGCCTTCGTCATGGCATGCGAATACTCGCGATAGATGGGCAGGGAGGGATTACAGGACAGCAGATGCTTGATATCGGTCAGCAGCAGTTCCTGGTGCTGCTGCTCGTGATGCAAGCCGAGGTTCACCATATCGGCCAGTTCAGAGGTGTCGCCGCCCAGCAGTGTGAGCATGCGTCCATCCACATTGGCGCGGTAAGCCCGTACCGTTTCGAGATCCGGTCGTGTCAGCAAGCCGCGCAGCGAACGTGGATACTGCTCACCCACGGTGTTGTAGTAGGAGTTGAAGAGCACGCGAAAGGCCGGATCGAAGGCCTGGAAGTTTTTCTCCCAGCGCTCCAGGACGAAGGTTTCAAAAAACCACGTGGTGTGCGCCAGGTGCCACTTCGCCGGACTGGCATCGGGCATCGACTGCACGCAGGCGTCTTCCGCAGACAGAGAGACAGTTAATGTCTGGCTGTGCTTGCGCACCTCCTTGTAGCGGTCGGCAAGTCTGGATGAATTCATTGTGGGCGCTCCAAATGCGTTAAATCAGGGGCGGGCGAGGATGCAGGCAAACCAGTGGCGAGCATCGCACCAGGCCTGCGCTTGATGAAATCCGGCGCGATCCAGCAGATCGACAAAACCCTTCACACTATACTTGTAGCTGTTTTCAGTATGAATGCATTCGCCTTGTGCAAAGGTGCGCCGGCCTCCAGGCCAGGACACCCGGGTGTCATCCCGCGCTTCAAGATACATTTCGATGCGTGAGTCGGCGACATTGAATTGCGCCCGGTGTCGCCATTGATCAAGATTGAAGTCGCTGCCGATCAGGCTATTGACATGGCTCAGTACGTTCAGGTTGAAGGCCGCAGTTACGCCGGCCGCGTCGTCATAAGCGGCTTCGAGCACGCCGGCATCTTTGACCAGATCCACGCCGATCAATAGTGCGCCGTCGTCGTCGATCAGATGCCGGCTGCGTGTCAGCAAATTCAATGCGTCCGGCGGGTCGAAGTTTCCGATCGACGATCCCGGGTAGTACACCAAGCGCTTTTGTCGTGACAGATCCGCCGGCATGGTCATTTCTGCCGTCAGGTCTGCGGCGACCACGCGCACGTCGAGGTCGGGACAGGCAGCGCGCAGTCCGTCTGCCGCTTCATGCAGAAACTCGGCAGAAATATCGACCGCGACGAAACATTCCGGCTGGATCAGCTCGCACAGGTCGCGTGCTTTTTCGCAGCTACCCGCACCCAGTTCGATCACCGTGCCACCAGCGCCGACTTGTCTTGAAATCTCCGCGCCATGCTCTTTCATGATGGCGCGCTCGGTTCGCGTCGGGTAGTACTCGGGAACACTGGTGATTTCCTCAAACAACAAGGAACCTCGTGCATCGTAGAAATACTTGGGGGCGATACGCGCGGCAGGCTGGACCAGCCCGTCAATAATCTCCCGGGTATCGGCAAGCGGTGTTTCAGCGAGTAATGTCTCGGTCATACCCTTTTTCGCGTGACTTTTTCTTTCAGGGTAACAAACTCTTCCGCCGATGTGGGATGAATGGCGACCGTGGCATCAAAATCGGCTTTGGTGGCGCCCATGCGAATGGCAATGGCGATCCCCTGAATGATTTCTGCTGCATCGGCACCGATCATGTGCGCACCCAGGATGCGCTGGCTGGTGGCGTCGACGATCAGCTTGATCAAGGTGCGCTCCTTTCGCGCCGTCAGCGAATGTCGCAGCGAGCGGAAATTGGCGCGGTAGATATCGATTTGCTCGCTGTGTTTCAGCGCCTCGGATTCGCTCATGCCGACCGTGCCTATCGGCGGCTGACTGAACACGGCGGAGGGCACGGTGCTCAGATCGGCCGCTATCGGCGCCGGACCGAACAGCGTTGTCGCGACCGCCGCACCTTCGCGGATCGCCACAGGTGTCAATGCGATTCGATTGGTGACATCGCCCACTGCGAAAATGTTGGGGACACTGGTGCGACCGAAGGCGTCGACCTCTACGCCGCCTTTCGGGTCAAGCGTCACGCCGATTTCCGCCAGTCCAAGTCCCTCGATGTTCGGCACCCTGCCCGTGGCGTAGAGGACGGCATCCACCGTCTGGCCGGGATGGCCCTCTTCGTCGAATGACACGTTCAACGCGCCATTGTCCTGTCGATCAATGCGGCGGACCTGGCTGTGCAACTGGATAGGGATCGAGTTTTCGATCATCTCGTCGTGCAGGTGCTGACGCAGATCATCATCGAAGCCGCGGAGAATCTGCTCACCGCGGTAGGCAATGGTGACGTCGGCACCGAGTCCATTGAATATGCCGGCGAACTCGACGGCGATGTAGCCGCCGCCGACGATCAGCACTCTTTTCGGCAGTTGCGGCAGGTCGAATACTTCATTGGAGGTGATGACATGTTCGACGCCGGGAAT